>CBDTXM010000055.1:0-16633 GCA_965364445.1 uncultured bacterium
TCCCTGCCGAACTCGTATCACGTCAGCCCGCAGCTGCCTGAGCGTCTGCGACCATGTCCTCGTTCGCGTAGATCCCGAGCTCGACGCGGCGGTTCTTGTTCTGGCCTTCCGGCGTGTCGTTCGAGTACTTGGGCTGCGACGAGCCGTAGCCCTTCGTCGTCAGCCGGCTCGAGGCCACGCCCTGGCTCTGGAGGTAGGATGCGACCGACCTGGCGCGCTGCTCCGACAGCGGCTGGTTGATCGCGTCGGTTCCCGTGTTATCGGTGTGTCCCTCGACCAGGATGTTCGTATCCGAATAGTCTGGCTTGGTGAACACCGTAGCGGCCGCTGCCAGGTCGCTTTTGGCCGTCGAACTCAACTCGGCCGAGTTGATCTTGAACATCACGCTCGAGTCGAAGGTCATGTTGATGCCTTCGCCGACCCGGTTCACCTCGGCGGTCGGGACGGCCTGGTTGAGCTCCTTCGCCTGCTCGTCCATGTTCTTGCCGATCAGGTTCCCGGCCACTCCGCCGACAGCGGCGCCGGCGAGAACCCCCCAGACGCTTCCGCCCGAGACGGCGGCTCCGAGCGCAGCTCCAGCGCCTGCTCCAATCAACGTTCCCGTGCCCTGCTTCGTCGCGCAGGCGGAGGTCGATCCAACCAGAGCCACGGCTCCGACCAGCACGAGTGTCTTCCTGAATCTCATCTGTTCGCCTCTCTGTATCCGGTTTCGATCCGATCTCGTCGTGTGATCGCGAATGATCCTACTGGCAGACCAGTGCCGAGAACATGTCCATCTGCGGGTTCTTCCAGCCCAAGGCGAGCGCCTTTGTCACGTCGGCGCAGACCATCGCCGTCTCCTGCGACGTCATCGCCGCACGCAACTCCTGGGCGTTCGTCGTGCCGTACTTCTCCTGCATCATGTTGAGAGAGCCCTCGGCCCGGATCTGATACATCTCGGCGTTGGAGACCCCCATGCCGGTGGCCTTGCTGTACGCCTGGTCGGCGGCCGCGTAATCGCCTTCCTTCACGGCCCAGTCACCCTTGATGATCACGTAGGTCGGGTTCGCCGGGTCCAGTTCGATTGCCTTGTCCATGTACTGGTGTGCTTCGGCAGTCTTGCCGGAGCTGTAGTACATCTGGCCGACGTGGGCATAGAGCGTCGCCCTCTCCTCGACGTGCACGTTCGTGTCAGCCGTTCGAATGACCAGGTTGTAGTCGGCTTCGGCGAGTTCCATCTGGCCCTTCGCCTCGTAGGCGGTCGCCCTCTCGAACAGGGCGAACAGGTGCAGATCATCCTCGGCCAGCACCTGGTTTGCCGCGGCGATCGCCTCGTCGTGGCGGCCCAGCTTGTTGAGCGAATGCGCACGACCGGTTTGAATGGCCATACGCTCGTCCTTGCCATCGCACTCTCCGACGATCGCGTCGAATGCGGCCAGGGCGCCCGAGTAATCGCCGGACTCGTTCATCATGTTCGCGGCCGCGATCGCGTCGTCGCAGTCGTTCGCAGCCGCGAGAGACCCGGGAACTGCCGCCTGCACGGCTCCGGCGCTGATCAGTGCCGCCAGAAGGGTCGCTCCGAGCGACCGGCGGAGGTGGCTCCAGCGCAGATACCGCTCAGAGCCCCTGACATTACGCGTTCTCATCCGTCACCTCTCTTGGGATTCCCCGCTCCTGGTCCCCGCATTCGTGGGGTGTTCTTCGTGGGGCGTTCATCGCGGCATGATGAGATGGGTGTCCGACGTCGGTCAATTGGACCTTGGGGAAGGGTGTCCGTGGACCCTGGGGAAAGCTGCGTGAGGGCGCGATCGTGCCAGCCGGGGCCGGACCCGACTACCAGCTTGCCCGCAGGGCCGATCCATGTCCCGATGCCGACACCGGCTGGCCGTCACGCCAGGCGAGGTCACCGTTCACCCAGACCCGGCGCATTCCTTCCGCCAGCCGGTGCGGATGCTCGAAGTCGGCTACGTCCCGCACCTGGTTCGGATCGAAGGCCAGGATGTCGGCGGCGAATCCGGCGCGCAGCAGTCCACGGGGCGGGCTCGACACGGAAGCATCGTCGATCCGATAGATCGCCGCGGTGGCGCCGGACATTTTTCGCACCGCCTCCTCGAGGGACAGCAGTCCTTCCTCCGCCACGAGCTTGCCGACGACTCGCGCGAAGGAGCCATACCCCCGCGGGTGGAGCATCGTCGGACTTCCATCGGAGGAAATGACCACGGCCGGGTCGGCGAGCAGTGTCCGCATCACCTGATCATCCATCACGAAGTATGCAGCCGATGCACCCTCCGGCCCCAGCTCGATGAGAATGTCCTCGAACGGGAGATCCCTCTCGTGAGCCACCGAGGCCAGGGTGCGACCGGCAAGCGGGCCGGTGCCGAACAGGGTTGCCTCCGGCCCGTTGCGGCTCTCCACCCGCAGCCGCAGGTGTCTGGCCAGCTCACTTCTGCGATCGCGGACGACCGCAGCGTAATCGTTCGGCGGGCGGGACCACTCGGGAAACAGGATCGACAGCCCCGTGAAGCTCGCGGTATACGGATAGACGTCGGCCGTGATCTCGATGCCTTCCGCTCGCGCGACGCTCATCGCGTCCAGCACCTGTCGCGCCACCGAAGTGTCGTCTTCGAGCACGATCTTCATGTGAGACACGTGGACGCGTGCCCCCGAGCGGCGCCCCTGCTCGATGAGTTCTGCGAGGGCCGCATCCACCTTATCCGCGTCCTCGCTCCGCATGTGGCTCGAGACCACGGCCCCCGCTTCAGCCACCGGACCGGCGACTGTGACGAGCTCCTCGATCCCGGCCCGAGAACCCGGGTCGTACTCGAGCCCGGTCGAGAGCCCGTAGGCGCCGGCCGCAAGTCCGTCGGCGACGAGCTCCGACATGCGCACCAGTCCCTCGGATCCCGGGTCCCCGAACCCCACGCCGGATTCCCGCCGCACCGTGTTGTGTCCGACGAGGAAAGCCACGTTTACGCCCGGTCGGGCCGAGTCCGCCGCCGCGAGGTGCGCCGGCAGTGAAGTGACGTCGGGGCTGCTCCCATCCTGGCCGAGCAGAATCGTGGTGACGCCCATCGCCAGGAAATTGTGGAACGAGGGCTCCCGCAACGGGTCGCCGTGAGCGTGCGCGTCGATGAAGCCTGGAGTGACGATGAGGCCCGTGGCGTCAAAAAAATCGTGAATCACCACGGTGTCGCGATCCACGGGCCCGATGAACGCGATCCGCCCATCGTGCACGAGCAGGTCCGCCGTCCGCATGGGCGCGCCGGTCCCGTCGATCAGGCGTCCACCGTGAATGAGCAGATCGTACGTCGGACCCGACGACGGTGCCGCGCGCCCGTCTCCCGAGAGCTGGGTCTCCCCGGACCTCTCGGCTGGCCCGCAGGCCGGCGTCGCGAGCAGGGCCAGTCCCGCCGCCGGCGTCAGGCCAGCGAGCAGTACTCGCCTCGCGAGCGAAATCGGCCCCGCGGCCGGCGGGGAACGACCGGACCCGTTTCCGATCTTACGCTAGAGCCGGAAGAGCCTGCCGAAAGCGAGGACGACCACGACCGCCGCTCCGAGTGCCGCTGCGACGATCAGAGTGTCGATCGCGTCGCGATCCTCGATCGATTCCTCCATGATCTCGACATCGATCTCGGGCGGATCGGCCTCGCCGGCTGCGCCCGGCGCCTGGTCCTCGTGTGCTGAGCAGTACAGCGAGTCCTCGCCCGCCGACCGCTTGCAGCGCGATCCCGACTTCGTTCTTCCCAGACATTGAGACATGCAACACCTCCCGTTTCCGCAATCTACGCACTCGGCGTCCACGAGGATTCACTCGCGCGAATTCACGCCCGCCCGTCGAGAACCACGGCAGCTGCCCCCGGTGATCCCGAGGGGAGCTCGAGCGAGGTGACGATGAGGGTGTTGTCCGCTCTCCCATCCCTCACGGAAACTCGGCTCGGCCCGGGTCCGGCACCTGTTGAAATCCTGGCGGGCGCCAGACGGAGGCCGACGCCGAGTGCCTTGAGGCAGGCTTCCTTGCGGGTCCAGCAGTCGAGCAACCAGCGATCCCGCGCGGCAGGCGAGAGGGCGAGCCAGGCCTCCCGCTCCGGCACGGAAAGGTATTCCCGCGCGAAGGCTTCCGATTCCGGTACGGACCGGGCGACTTCCAGGTCCACGCCAAGCTCGATTCCAACTCCGATTCCGATCAGCGCTTCACAGCCGGCATGTGCCAGATTGAAGGTGAGGAAGTTTCCCTGCAGACGGGGCTTGCCTCCGGGCTCGGTCACGATCTCCGAATCCTCCACCGGGCGTTCGAGTCGCCGCGAGAGCAATTCGAGCAGCGCTGCATTCGCGCCGGCCCGGCACCGGACGGGATCCGGCGGAACCGTCGAGGCCTCGGCCGATCCTTCGGACGCGGCTGGAACGGCTGCGTTCAGATCCACCCACCAGAGCTCCAGCTCCGCCGGGAGATCGTGGCCGACTTCCTGAATCCACCGATCTGGCATCCACCCCGCCCTGCAATCCATTTGCCTGAGTGCGACGCGCGAAGGCACCCCGGCCGGGTTACGATCTGGCCGCGATCTTGCGAGGTTGTGCGCCGACCGCTCCAGTGAAGGAGAAACATACCGGTCCCCGATCGTCCGCGCGCGCGGAAGGCGTAGAATCGGATACGGGTCGGACGGGGATCCGAGCGAGGTCTGACGCTTGAAACGACTGCTGCACGAACGCTTCACCCAGCAGACGCAACGCACACCGGATGCCGTCGCGCTGCGACACCGGGGGCGTGTGATCACCTGCGGCGCCCTCGAAGCGAATGCCGGCCGGATCGCCGGTGCGCTCGTCTCGAGAGACGTCGGTGCCGGATCCGTGGTCGGTCTTCACTCCGAGCGGTCGCCGGAGCAGGTCGCGGCCGTGCTCGGAATCCTCAAATCCGGCGCGGCCGTCCTGCCGTTGCCTCCCGCGTTCCCACCGGCCCGTAAGGCGCAGATCCTCGACTGTGCGTCGCCCGACGTCGTGATCGATGCCGAGGGCAGCAGGCTTTCGAGCGGCCGGTCGGGCCCGGAGGTGCTAACCGTCGAGGCGCTGCTCGCGGGTCCGGCAGGCGATATCGAAGCACCGGAAGGCAGGGACGAGGAGGCAATCGCATTCGTTCTGTCATCCTCGGGCTCCACGGGACGACCGAAGCTGATCGCACGCAGTCACCGCTCCTTCTTCCATCGACTGGAGTGGACGTGGCAGCGACACCCGTACCGCGCCGGCGAGGTATGCTGCCAGAAGGCGCACATGACGACGACCCACTCCATCTACGAGCTGTTCGAGCCGCTCCTGATGGGGGTCGAGACCCTGATCGTCCCCGACGACGAAGTCCGGGACCTCGAGCGTTTCTGGGAGGTGATCAAGCGGAACGACGTAACCCGCCTGCTGATCGTACCGTCACCGCTTCGAGCCAGCCTGGCGATGCCCGGTTTCCAGCCCCCGCCTCTCGAGGTCGTCGTGATCATGGGGGAGTACGTCTCTCCTCGGCTGGCGGACGAGGCACTGCGGCGCTTTCCGGCGACGACCCGGATCTACTCGATCTACGGCAGCACGGAAGCGAGCTCGACCCTCGTTTGCGATCTCAGATCGCTTCATCGGGAAGGAGAAGAACTTCCGCTCGGCACGCCGATCTCTGCGGATACGCGGGCCGTGGTCCTCGACGACGACCTGCGCCCGGTGGGTTCGGACGGGACCGGGCGCCTGTACATCGGGGGACCTGCCCTGTTCTCGGGCTACCTCGGCGATCCGGCTGCCACGGATGAGGCGTTCGTCTCCGAGCCCGGAACCGGCGACCGGTTGTACGACACGCGCGACCAGGTGCACCTGACGCTCGAGTCCGAGATCCGCTACCTCGGCCGGGTCGATCACACGGTCAAGGTCCGTGGATTCCGGGTCAACACCGGCGAGGTCGAAAGCGCGGTTCGCGAGCATCCGCCCGTCGCGTCGACCGTGGTGTTGCCCGAGGTCGGCCCGGAGGGTGCGACTTCGCTGGTTGCCTTCGTGACCCCGGAGTCGATCGATCCTGCCGCGCTGTTCGACGCATTGAGAGCCCGGCTTCCCGACTACATGGTGCCGTCCGCCATCGTGGCGCTCGATGCGTTTCCCATGACGGCGAGTGCCAAGGTCGACCGGGTCCGCCTGCTCGAGGAGCGTGCGCGGCGGCGTGAAATCGAGGTGGAGCCGGACGGCATCGCCGACGGCGATCTGACGCACACCCAGCGCACCGTCTGGCAGATCTGGGCCCGAACCCTGGAGCACCGGGCGTTCGATCTCGACAGCAGCTGGTTCGAGGTCGGAGGAAGTTCGCTCACCGTGTTCGCGCTCGTGCACCGGATGCGGGGCGCCTTCGGCCTCGACCGTTCCGAGCTGGACGAGCAGACGGTCTACCGTCGGCCGACGATCCGGAAGCTGGCAGAGTGGATCGAAAATCCAAGCCCGGCGGACGCATCCGGCGACGCGGATCCTCCTCTACTCGTAACGCTACGCTCCGGTACGCAATCGAAGGACGGGAGCCCGGTCCGCGAGCCGCTGTTCGTCGTGGCATCCGCCGGTGGGACGCTCGGTGCCTATGCCCGATTGGCCAGGGTGCTAGACACGGACCGCGAGGTTCTCGGCGTGCGGGATCCGATGATCTGGGGCGGACGTGGTGGCAATGAGGGGTTCCGATCCTGGATCGATCGCTACCTGGAGGCGATGCGGCAGCGGCAACCTCATGGTCCCTACTTCATCTGCGCCTATTCCTCAGCCGGCGCGTTCGGTTTCGAGATCGCCCGTCGCCTGCGTGAGTCGGGCGAAGAGGTGGCTCTGCTCGCCCTGGTGGAACCGCTGGCCCTGGACCGCCGCAGTTCCCGGCGATTCGGACACTGGGCCCTGCGTGCGACCTGGATGCGACCCTCGTTCCGGGAGCTGGTTCGCGCAGCCGGATGGTTGCGAGTGCCGCTGGTCCGCCTGAGAGAGGGACTCCGACGCGAAGTCCCGGAGAATGACCATCGATTTCCCCCTTCGGAGTACGAGGCCCTCACGCGCGAACTGACCTCGAAGCGGGAACACCTTCTCAATCTCTCCCGGCTCATGGAGCTCAACAGCGGGCTTCCGTACGCCCTCGATGAAGAGGCTGTGGGGAATCCAGACTCCGCCGACTGGATGGATCTGCTCAGGGAGAAGGTGCGGGCGGTCAGCCCGGAGGTCGACGTCGACAGCATCGAGCGAATCGCAGTCCAGTACCAGATTCAGGTCCGCACCCACCACGCCTACCAATTGAGCCGATACGATGGGGAGGTGCTCCTGGTCGAGCCCAGGAGTCGGTACTCGGGGATTCTCGCGGCGCTGCTTCGTCCCTACGTCGCGCGCCTGACCTCCCGGCAGATCGCGCTCGGCGAACCGTCGGAGCGCGTCCGTGAGCTCACATCTTCGTTCGGCGGGCTCACCGCACACTATCGGTGCATGCGTGACGATCAGTTCGTGGCCGGACTCGCTGCGCTGCTGGAACCACGACTGAGGCAGCCCTAGGGCTCAGCCTCCGGCCGCGAGCGCTTCCGCGAACTGCGGCTGCGGAATCCGCCGGGTGCGTTCCTTCAGAAGCGCGATGATCTCTTCGCGGGAGCGATTCCGGTCGTCGATCACCACGTAGTGATCGGCCAACGTCCCGTACCGCTTCAGCATCAGATTGACCCATACGAGGAAGAAGTCGAGACCCTCGAAAATGATCGCGTCGTTCTCGGCGTACGCCTCCAGATTGTCCAGCAGCTCCTGCGGGTGCTCGGTCCAGTGCCTCGATGCCTTCCAGTGGTGGCTGATGTGATAGCCGTCGTTGAAGCAGCGCTGATTGTACTTCGAGTTGATACAGGTGAGGCTGTTCAGGTAACAGTTGTCGGGATCGTTGGCATCGATGAACGCATGCTGCGCCCAGTTGCCGGACATCATGGCAGTCCGAGTGACCAGAAGCGTCGCGACGAACACGAGCAGGGTCGCCTTCCAGTTGACGAACAGGAGCACTCCGACGACGACGAACCAGAGCGCCGTGCCCCTGCGCATCCGCTTCAGAAGCTTCTCACGATTCCGATCGCTGAGATAGGAGCCGAGGTCGATCTTCCCCATGAACAGGAAGCGTCCCAGGTAGTGGTAGAAGAAGTCGAGCGCGCTGTCCCGCTGCAGGTGAAGCGTCGAGCTCAGGTCATCGTCCATGTTGTTCTCGGGATGGTGCATCCCGATGTGGTGGGCGAAGTAGGAGCCCGGCGAGTGCCCGAAGAACATCCCCAGGAACGCGATGAACGGCCACTCCAGCCACTCCACTTCTTTCCGGAAGAATTTCCTGTGACAGACGTTGTGCAGCATCAGCGTGTACGGCCCGAGCTGGAAGACGTACCAGCCGAAGAAGGCCACCGCGCTGAAGATGTTGAAATCCAGGAATACCCAGAGGGCGAGGGCCAGCATCACCGCGAGGTTCATCGCCTGCACCCTGGCGAACGGAAGATCCCGTGGATCTCGGATCAGCGTGAGGAAGTAGCGGTCGAGCGGCCCGGCCGGAGCAGGCGCCTCACGGGGGTCCGTCAATTCGAGCGTACGCATGGTGACCTCCCGGTCGAGCGCGTCTGTAATTGCCCAAACCTAATCCAGCAGGCTGCCCCTCGACAGCTTTTTGCAGAATCTCGCCACTGAGCTTCCACCCCTTCCAGCCGGGGCGCCGGCGTTCTGCGGACGGCTCGTCTCCCGCTCAGCGTCCCGCCCCGCCCGGGCTTCTGCGGGGAGGACGCGGGAAGAATGGGCTCGTCCTGGCGACGTATTCCGCGTATCCGGGCTTCGACTCCTTGAGCCCCTTCTCGAGCAGCGACACGCCCGAGACCCGAACCAGGAGGAACGTCATCAGGACCGGGCTGAACACGGTCCACACGCCCCCCGGCACGCTGAGCGCGATGAGGAAGAAGCCCCACCAGACGAGCGAATCACCGAAGTAATTGGGGTGCCGGGTCCATGCCCAGAGGCCCGAATCCAGAACCTTGCCACGGTTGGCGGGATCCGCCTTGAACGCCGTCAACTGCGCGTCGCCGACCGTCTCGAACAGGAAGCCTGTCAGCCAGACGACGAGGCCCAGCAGATCCCACGCCGTCAGGCCTGCGGGGACTCGAGCAGCCTCGCTGACCGCGAGCGGCGCCGAGATCACCCACATGAGGAATCCCTGGAGCAGGAATACCGTAAAATAGCTTCGCCACCAGAAAGATCTGCCGGCCGCTTCCCTCCATGCCGCATAGCGGGGGTCTTCGGGCTTTCCCCGGCTCCTGCGCAGGATGTGGAGAGAGAGGCGCACTCCCCACAGGATCGCCAGACTGACGACCAGGAGGGTGCGCGGGGCGGCTCCTTCGAAAGATACCGCGTAGAAGACCGCGAGCAGAGCGAATCCGGTGCCCCAGAAGATGTCCGCGATCCCGGCGTCACGAAGAACCAGGCTGAGCCCCCACACCAGCGTCACGGCCAAGAACACGACCAGGCCTCCCTGCAGCGTCGTCTGCAGCACCGCCGGATCCACGAAGGGCCAGCTGAACAGGCTCATGTGATGCCCCGGGAGGCGAACAGGTATCCGACCGCGGCGACCGTTGCCGTGAGGACACCGCCCCAGACCATGTCCACGGCAGCCACCGTGGCGGGGAAGTCTCGCAAGGTTGCCAGATTCGTGAGATCATATGCGGCATACGTGACGACTCCGAGGAACCCCCCGAGCAGAACCGCCCGTCCGAGCGAGCCCCGTTCCACCGCGGGCAAAATCGCGAAAACCAGCACGCCTGCGACGAAGATCAGGTAGAAGAGAATCGCGGCGCCCCAGCGAACGTCGGGCGTGAGCAGCGGACCGAGTTGATCCCGGTAAAAGCCGCGCGCGACCAAACCCAGCCAGAGGAAATCGAGGGCGAGAAAGGCCACCAGCGAAACACCGTACGTCTGCAACAACTTCATCGACGACACCAGAACCTCCATTCCAGAATGGACCTGCAACCACCAGCGGTCACCGGGATGTTCTTCGACGAGACTTCGACATCTCCTCGGACGTCACCCACCAACGAGCCCAAGTATAGACAAACTCTTGACAAGAGTACATACGTCGGATAATTTCGCGACACAAGTTGGACAACAGCCTGCCATCCGAGGCAGAGGCGACAACGAAACGAGGATAGGACCATGACTGGATTCAAGTCCCTGAGGGCCCTGGCCCTCGTACTCGGGCTGACGGCCGTCGTCGCGTGCGACGACGACCCGCTGGCCCCGCCGCCGGAGAACCAGACAGCACAACTCCGGGTCGTGCACGGCTCGCCCGATGCGCCGGCCGTAGATGTATACGTCGAGGGCAGCGCCACTCCGATCTTCGAGGATCTCGAGTATGGCGAAGCTTCTCCGTACGCCACCGTGAATGCCGGAAGCTACAACGTTCAGATCCGCGCTGCGGGCTCTGCGCCTTCCACGGCACCGGTGTTCGAGACGGGCAACATAACGCTTCCCAACGGCAGCGTTCTCACCGCACTGGCGGCCGGCCTGCTGGCTTCCAACGATGCCGCGGACGAGTTCCGCGTTCTGCCGCTGTTCGAGAACTTCGACGATCCGGGCGCCGGCAACGCGATCGTTCGAATCGTACATGCCAGTCCTGACGCCCCGACCGTCGATATCGACGTGCTCAACGACGGGACGTCCGAGATCACGGACCTCGAGCGCTTCGAGGACACGGGGGCTGCGGGCGTGGCCCTCACCTCCGGTTCCCCGCTCGTGATCGGGATCCGGGCCGGTGGGATGCTGGTCACCACGTTCACGACCCCGGCCCTGGCCAGCGGTCAGGAGTACTTCGTGATCGCCGACGGTTTGTTGGCGCAAGCGGATCCCACGGCGGCCGATGCGTTCAAGCTGCTGGTCGTGGATCCGACCGGAGATCTGGGCTTCATCGAGCAGGATGGGCCAAGCGCCGGCAGCGTGATGCTGCGCGCCGTGCATGCGTCCCCGGATGCGCCGAGTGTCGATGTATACGCGGAGGGCATTCCGACACCTCTGATCACGGCCCTGACATACGGTGATGCGTCGCTCTACTTCCCGGTTCCGGCGGGCACCTACAACGTGCAGCTTCGCGCTCACCCGTCCACGGAAGCCGACCCGATCGCTTACGAGACGGGTCCCGTCGAGCTGGCTGCGAATCAGCGGGTAACCGCCGTCGCCGCCGGATTCCTTTCTTCGGCCATTCCGGAGCAGGCGTTCCGCATTCTTCCGTTCGTCGAGGACTTCGATCCTGCGGGCGCAAACGGATCTGTCGTGCGGATCGTGCATGCCGGAGCAGACGCACCGACCGTCGACATCGACGTTGGCGATGATGGTAACGTCAACATCTTCGGTCTCGAGCGCTTCCAGGACACGGGCGCACAGGGCATCGAGCTGCCGTCCGGCGAGGCGCTACAGATCGCGATCCGGGCGGACGGTGGAGACAAGATCACGGCCTTCACCACTCCCGAGCTGCCTGCGAACAGTGAGCTGTTCGTGATCGCTACCGGCAGCATCGACCAGCCGGCGAGAGCCGACGACGGCTTCAGCCTTCTCGCGGTGGCTCCGAGCGGATCGATCGGTTTCATCAAGCAGAACCCGCTCGTGCATGCCGTGCACGGCAGCCCGGATGCAGACGCGGTGGACATTTACGCGGGAACGACGCTGCTGGTCGAGAACCTCTCGTTCGCCGAGTTGAGTGCGCCCGTGCAGGTTCCGCCGGGAACGTACACGCTCGACTTCTACGCCACGGGCACCGGACCGGGCACGCCGCTCGCCGGCTTCGAAACGCCGGCTCTCGCCGCGGGCGGAGCGTACCTCGCGGTCGCGGCAGGTGAGCTGTCTCCCGAAAGCACCGAGGAGCCGTTCACGCTCCTGGCCTTCGAGGAGCTGTTCGAGTCGACGGAAGTGGCTCGCGTCCGGGCAATCCACGCCTCGGGTGATGCGCCGGCCGTAGACATCGGATCGGTGGACTCCGTGACCGGCGACCTCAGCGTGGTCGTGTTCGAGAACCTTTCGTTCGGCGCCGCATCCGAGCCGGTCGTCGGTTCTGAACTGCCGGTCGGGGACTTGCTGCTCGGAGTCGCAGCCACCGGATCGACCACTCCTGCGGCGACTTTCGATGTGACCACGAGCGCTGGACTCCAGACCTTCGCGATCGCGATCGGGGCGCTGACGCCCCAAGCAGGAGACGCGTCCTTCCGGCTTCTGCTGGTGCTGGCGAGCGCGAATCCCTGGATCGAGTCGGAGATTCTCCCGAATTGATCACGTACCCCTGAGCACCGGTCGCCTCACCGGTGTGACAACCCCGGGCAGGCGTTCTCTGGAATGCCTGTCCGGGGACCCCCCCAGGAGGCCGGAAGCAGACATCGATGTCGAAGGTTCGTCCACGACATTGCATTGACAGCGTTGGACGGTAGCGGCAGGTTTCACCGTCCCTGTGCGAAGCAGAGCGATCGTTGCCGGGCAGTGTCGCGGGTAACGACCGGAGAGACCGGGAGAACGGTACCATGAATACGACCACGATGAATGGCGAGAAGCGTCACCCGATCCAGGTGGTGGTGCGGCGCACCGGGCTCAGCCCGGATGTACTCCGCGTATGGGAAAAACGCTACGGCGTCGTGAATCCGGGCCGATCTCAGGGGGGCCATCGACTGTACTCCGATTCCGACGTCGAACGCCTCCTCCTGCTCCATCGTGTCACCTCAGCCGGCCGGCGGATCAGCAAGGTCGCGAAACTCGAGACGGAAGCGCTGCAGGACCTGGCCGCCGAGGATGCGGAAGCGTTGTACGTGCCTCCGGACACCCCGTCGGTTTCGCTGAAGTCCGAGCCGTACCTGGAGGCCAGCCTGGCCGCGGTGGACGCGATGGATCCGCGGGAGCTCGAGGCCAGTCTCATGCGAGCCACGATCGCCCTGACGGCTCCGGTTCTCATCGAGGAAGTGATCGGACCGCTGCTGGCCCGGATCGGCGAGCAGTGGGCACACGGCACGTTGTCGCCGGGAAAGGAGCACCTCGCTTCCGCCGTGATCCGACGGGTGCTCGAGTCGATCATGAACGCTTGCTCACCCGATGAGAACGCCCCGGGGATCGTCGTGGCGACACCTGCCGGTCAGCTTCACGAGTTCGGCGCACTGCTGGTAGGCGCAGCAGCCGCGGCATTCAACTGGAGGGTCGCTTACCTCGGGACCAGCCTTCCCTCTCGAGACATCGCGGAAGTCGCTTCGACGACCGATTCGGACGTGATCGCTCTCAGCGTCGTATATCCGACCGATGATGTCGAATTGCCGGCCGTCCTGCGGTCTCTTCGAGACCACTCCGGTGAGGACACGACGATCCTGGTCGGCGGTCGTGCCGCTCCGCACTACCTCGAGGCGATCGAGTCGATCGACGCGCAGCTGATCACGAACCTCGGACAACTCGTCGAGGTTCTCGAGAAGCGGAGTTGAGGCAGCGGATCGCGACCGGTCGGTGACGCAACGCCCGCCCCGGCCTAGTTTGGAGGCCGTTCTCCGGGGATTCGCCCGGGAGACCGCATTTTCGATCAGGGGCGCCGCTGCATGACGATGGGCGAAGCATTGGATCTGGCCTGCCAATGAAGGAGTCGAGACGCAATTTCGTCTCGGTGGTCGGCCTCTATGCCGCCGGTTCGTGGCTCGTTCTTCAGGTCGTGGATGTCCTGAACCAGAATCTGGGTCTTCCTCCCTGGGCTTTCTCGTTCGCTCTCACGCTCCTCTTGATCGGACTTCCGATCGTCACCGTCACCGCCTGGCTGCAGAGCCGTGGCGTGCCGGACTCTCAGGTCGTTCCATCGGCCGACTCCACATCTGGCGCAGGCGCACGGGGTCTGTTCACGTGGCGCAACGCCGCACTGGGCGGGCTCGGCGCGCTCGCGCTCTGGGGCGTGGTATCGACCGCCTGGCTCCTGCGAGCCCGGGCGGAGTCCGGATCCGAAGCGGTCGATGTGTCTGCGAGTCCGGTAGTCAGCGGGCCGACAGGCTTCCTCGCCGTGGAATCCCGGCCGTCGGGCGCCGACGTCGAGATTCGCGCGATCGACTTCGACGAAGAGCCTTCGTATGGCGATCCCGTGCGGACCAATTCGTCGACCATGGCTGTGATCGAACTGCCGGCCGGGGACTACCTGCTGGAGTTGACGAAGGCGGAGTCGTTGCCCCTGACGCTCCTCGCGAAGATGGAGCCCGGAGATACGGTGGTGGTCCGGGCCTCCCTGCTCCCCGAGTCCCCGGTTACCTCCGGGATGGCGCTGGTGCCCGAGGGGCCCGCTCCGACCGGAGTCGGCGGGCTGCCGACGGGAGCATTCCTGATCGACCGCCACGAGGTGACGAATCGTGAATTCGCCTCGTTCATGGCGGATGACGGGTATCGAATCGCCAACCTGTGGCCGGATTCGATGACCGTGGATGGTGTGCGCGTCGCCCGGGCGGACGCGATTTCGCGGCTCACGGACCTGACCGGATCCCCGGGGCCGCGGACCTGGTCCGGGTCCGTATATCCGTCCGGTTCCGCCGACCATCCCGTCACCGGCGTATCCTGGTACGAGGCCAACGCCTTCTGCCTCTGGGAAGGCAGACGATTGGCTACGGCCGCTCAGTGGTGGCGTGCCGCGCTGGGCGCCGGGGAAGTTCAGTATCCCTGGGGCGACGACTCCGAAACGCTCCGAGTCCGCGCGAATTTCGAGGCAACGGGAACGAAAGCGGCGGAGTATTCTCCGGCAGGGGTCAGCGAATTCGGGGTCTTCGAGATGGCGGGTAACGCACGGGAATGGCTCCGTCCGGAGAAGGAGGGAGCGGCTGTAGCGCCCAGTGTGGGCGGATCCTGGCAGGACCCGGAGTACACCTTTTCGATCGAGTGGCGCGAGTCGCTGCCGCTCGGCTTCGCCAACGCAACCACGGGATTCCGATGCGTCCGTCACGTAGACCCATGAACAGGTTCGCGATCTGCGCCGGGTTCCTGATGGCCATCACCGGGAGCGCCCACGGGCAGTGGGAGTCCGACGAGTGGCTGGAACGTCCGGTGGACGACGCGACCTTCGCGTCCTACCTGGACTTCTTCGCCTACGATCGAGATGTGCCTTTCGAGATTCGGTCTCTCTCGTCGGACGACGAGGAAGGCATCCGTCTCGACAGGCTGACGTTCACCAGCACCCCGGGCGTCACGGTGCACGCCGAGTACCATACGGCCTCGACGGCAGGATCCGACCGACCTCACCTGATACTGGTCCACGGAGGCGTCCGACCGGGCAAAGCCAGCATGCGGCCGATCGCGGAGTTCCTCGTCCGCCGGGGCTTCGCCGTGCTGACGATCGACATGCCCTACTTCGGTGAGCGCGACACGGGGTTTCTCGGCTCGTTCAGTGAAACAGACAAGCACGAGAGGCTCTACAACCGCGAGTCCACCTACCTTCAGTGGGTGATCCAGCTGGTGCAGGACGTAGGGCGATCCTTCGACCTGCTCACCGATCACTTCGGTGCTGATCCCGGGCGGATCGGCTACGTCGGCTACAGCCGTGGTGCACAGGCTGGGTTTATCGCGGTCGCCGCGGACGGTCGGTTCAATGCCGCGGCCACCCTGTACGGTGGCCATTTCGACCGAAGCGAGACCGGGCACCTCGCCGCTGCTTGCCCCGCCAATTATATCGGCCGCATCTCGCCGACCCCTCTCTGGATCCTCAACGGCAACTTCGACGGCGACTACGACCGGGAGCGTTCGGTGGAACCGCTGCTTCGGCATGCGGGTGAGCCGGTCGAGATTCACTGGGTAGACACCGGACACCAGTTTCCACGCCGCGAAGACCTCGAGCGGATGGCGGACTGGCTGGTCGAGGTGCTCGACCAGGGCTAGCCTCGCCGCAGAACTCCGTCCGGCCCGAAATCCGGCAGGCCCGGGAAGTGTGATACCGGCCGCGATCCTGAGTCGGAGGCTCGCGTCCAGAAGGCGAATGCGCCGATCAGCAGAATCCAGATCCCGAGGGTCGGGATCGAGGCGTACTCCAGAAGGTCGTTGAACCGCCTTCCCAGTATGAACTCCGTGCTCGACGAGTAGAGAAGCAGGAATCCAACCAGCGCGACGGAATAGGGCCAGCGGGCGCGCCTCGCCCAGCCGTGCATGGTGATCAGGGCCAGTGGCGCGTAGAAGAACCCCATGCTGGGGATCCACGAGTACGGGAAGAACTGAGCGGTCAGCGCCAGAAAGAACGAGTAGACCAGGATCCACTCGGTATTCAGGCGCTGACGGAATCTCCACCAGACGACGATCGCTGCCGCCACGACGAGGAGCTGTCCGGCGCGCATCGCGAGTAGCGCGTGACCTTCACCCGAGTTCAGCGCGATCCGGTAGAATGCCGCTGGCAGCGACTGGTAGACCCTTCGTGCCGCGTCGTTCTCGGGCCCGTATCCGTACAGGACGGTCAGCGCCTCCCTTTGAAGCTGCCAGTTCGAACCCCATCCGGAGTGCAGCACAGGAGCCAGGATGAGGAGCGCCAGGATCCCGGCCAGCCACAGGCAGAAACGCCAGTCCCGTCTGAGAACCGCGAATCCGACGAGGAAGATTGGAAAGACTCCGATGTTGATGGCGAGCGCCAGCCACGCGGCCGAGAGGCCGCGATGTCCGAACA
>CBDTXM010000056.1:0-16421 GCA_965364445.1 uncultured bacterium
CGACCGCGGCGACGAGGCTCTCGGCTTCCGGATACCCCTCCGGCTCGGCTCCCTGCGCGAAGCCCGAGCGGTGGGTCAGAAGCTGCCGGACGGTGACGTCCCGCGACCGGCGGTTGTCGAACGACGGCAGGTGGTCTGCGATCCGATCGTCGAGTCCGATCCGACCCGCTTCCACGAGCTGCAGCGCCGCGGTCCCGGCGACCGGCTTGGTCATCGAGGCGATCGGGAAAATCGAGTTCCGGTGCATCGGGATTTCACGGTCGATGTCGGCCCAGCCCATCGACTGGTGCAGCACGATCTGGCCGTCCTTCACGACGAGAATCTCGGAGCCGACCAGATGCCGTGCCACGACGCGCGCGTACAGACGTTCCTTGAACCGCCACACGGCTTGCGGATCCAGACCGACCTCCTCGGCGGAAGCGTACGGGAAGGGCGCATCGGCGAGGGGCGTCAGCTCCGAGCGGGGGAAGCCGGGCCGGGATGATTCTCCCGAAGAGCATGCCGCCGCCACGCAGATCAGCAGGATCGCGCGCGCCCCTTGTCGGCCCGTGATCGAACAGGTCATGTTGCACATAGTAACGCGGTCAGCGCCCTCACCGGACAGGAGTCCACGAAATGCCCCGCACGCCATGCTCTCCCATTTCACGGTCGGTGGTCCTGCTTCTCCTCCTGAGCGCGCTGTCGATTGCCGCCTGCACCAAGCCCGTAACGACGAACGTCGCCCCGCCGTACGTGGCATCCTTGACAGAGGACCAGGAAGTCGTAGGGCTGCTGCTCAAGGACGGGACCGAGCAATTCTTCGCCCCCGTCAGCCCGGTATTGGAGAACGGAGTCTGGATCGGTCAGTCGCATGGGCAATCGATTCGGATTCCCGCCACCGAGGTCGAGCAGGTCATCGTCCAGGAAGAGAAGACCGATGTGCTCTCGATCGCGGCGATCGGGGCGTTCGCCGCACTCGGAATCGCGGCGATCGTGATCGCATCCGACCAGCGCTGAATCGCCGCGTTCCCGGGCGCCCGGATTCAGAGTCGCGATCTCCCAAAGGATGGCGCACCGGCCCGATGCGTGATGCAGGGGCCGCCGGACCTGAGCCCCGGTCCCGTCCCTTCCCCCATCGATCCCCTCCGGTGATCTTGTAGCCCATGTCTGACCAGAATCCGGGTTACCAGCGCTTCTTCGCGGAGCTGAAACGGCGTCGCGTGTTCCGCGTCATGGCCGTGTACGGAGCGGTGGGATTCGTCATCATCCAGATCGCCGAACTGATAGTGCCGGCCCTGCTCCTTCCCGAGTGGACGTACCGGTTCATCACTCTCCTGCTACTGCTCGGGTTCCCGATCGCCGTGATCCTCGCGTGGGCGTTCGAACTGACTCCTTCGGGGGTGAAGCGGACGGAGGAGGCCTCACCGGGCGAGCTCACGCAGATCATCGAGGCGCCGGCATCGAAACGCTGGCCGGCCGGGATTCTCGCGCTGGCAGGCGTCTCAGCGCTCGTCGCCGGGGCCTGGTACGTGGGGCGCCAGTCGGCCGAGGGCCCCTCTGAAGTGGCGGGCGTTGATCCGTCCGACCGTGGGGCACAGGCATCCGATCCATCGACCTCAGGCCGGTCGATACAGCTCTCGTACGTCGATGCGGACGACGATCCACGTCCTTCGATCGCGGTGCTCCCCTTTCTCGACATGAGCCAGACGGGGGACCAGGAGTATTTCAGCGACGGAATCACCGAGGAGATTCTGAACACGCTCAGCCGGATCGAGGAGCTGAAAGTCACGGCGCGAACCTCGGCATTCGCCTACAAGGGAACGAACCGGGACCTGCGCGAGGTGGGCCGCGAGCTGGACGTCGAATACCTGCTCGAGGGGAGCGTCCGGAAAGCGGGCGACCAGCTCCGGATCACGGCCCAGCTGATCGATGCCGGACAGAACTCCCACCTCTGGTCGGAGACCTATGATCGGCGCCTCGAGAACGTCTTCGAGATCCAGGCGGAGATCGCCGAGTCGATCGCCGAGGCGCTCCGACTTCCGCTGGGGCTGGAGGAAGGAGAGACGCTGGTCGTGCCGACAGGCGACCTCGAGGCGTACGATCTCTATCTCGCCGGACGAGCGCAGATGCGATCGCGCGGCCTCACGGGGATCGAGCGCGCGATCGAGCTGTTCGAGGCCGCGATCGCCAGGGATTCGAACTGGGCTCCCGCATGGTCCGGCCTCGCGGAGAGCCGGGCCCTGTATCCCTTCTACGCGGGTGATGGAGGGGAGAGCCGCGACTCGGCGGTGTGGCGTATATCGCTCGAGCAGGCCGAGCAGGCGGCCCTCCGGGCGCTGGACCTCGACCCGCGTGATGCTTCGGCGCGTGTAGCGCTTGGAAACGCGTACCGGGATCGGTGGCAATGGGACGAGGCCGAGCGTGAGTACCTGCGTGCCATCGAGTTGGACGTGGACAACGTGGAAGCACACCAACAGTACGCGGAGATGCTTTTTTATTCGAGCCGACCCGCCGACGCCGTCCTGGAGGCGGCCCGGGCCCTGTCGCTCGATCGTTCCCCGGTCCGGCTCAATGTCATGGCCTGGGCGCTGTGGCTGAACGGGCGGAGGGAAGAGGCGCGCGAGCTCTACGAGGAGGCGGTTCGAAAGGATCCGGAAGGCCGAGTGCATTACGTGGCGAATTCCCTGGCACTGATGGAAATGCAGGATGGCAGATATCGGGAGGCCCTGAATCGGTTCGGTTCGGTGATCTGGGACACGACAGCGTACCGGATGTCGGGCGAGGCGCTCGAAACGGGAGACGCTTCTGCGCTCGAGGCTTACATGGACCGGATTGAACACGCAGGGGGTGCGTTCGTCTTTCCTTCTGTGTGGGCCAACCTCGGAATGCCCGAGCGGGCGGTCGATGCGTTACGCATGGGCCTGGAAGCGCGTCCGTACGGAGGCATCGGGGGTGTCTGGGACCCGGAGCCGTTCGACGCGCCGGTCCATCAGCACCCGCGTTTCAAGTCCGAGATCCTGCCGCTGATCAACCTGGAAGGCCGGGAGTTCGAGCCGCTTCCCCCGGACGCCGTGCTTCCCGCCTACTGACTCGACGGGGAGTGAAATGCCGATGAACCTGTCCTACACCTCCCGCGTCCGCGGATCGTTGCTCGGTGGAGCCATCGGCGACCAGCTCGGCGCCGGCATCGAATTCGAACCGATTCAAGCGATTCGCGACAAATACGGCCCGGAAGGTATCGCCGGATTCGTCCCGTCCTGGGGACGCCGGGAGGGCCGGTTCACCGACGACACCCAGATGACCCTGTTCGTGGCCGAAGGTCTGATCCGGGCCGACAACCAGGCCTGGAGGGAAGGGGACTGCGATCCCCTGGTGCCCCTGACCGACGCGCACCTGCGCTGGCTTCACACGCAGGGTGTCCCCGAACACGGAGAGCACGGGGTCGAGGCGAGAGGGTTCGGAAAGGTCGTCTCGGGCTGGCTGGTCGGACAGGAGGTCCTGCACGCCGAGCGGGCGCCCGGGAACACCTGCCTGATGGGACTCGAGGCGCTTCCCCGGGATCCCCTGGTGCCGGCGCGCAACGACAGCAAGGGATGCGGCGGCGTGATGCGGGTTGCCCCCGTAGGCCTGGCGTTCCCGATCGACTGGAATCCGTTCGAGATGGCGGCCGATTTCGCTGGCCTGACCCACGGTCACCCGACCGGCCGTCTCGCGTCGGGCGCACTCGCCGCCGTCGTCTCGGAACTGTGCGTCGGCGCGCCTTTGCGGGCAGCGATCGCCACGGCCGTCGCGGAGCTATCCGACTGGGAGGCCGCCGAGGAGACGCTGGCCGCGATCCGGGCCGCCGTGGAGCTGGCCGGCGAAGCGCGTGCGTCAGGCACACCTCCGACGCCCGAGCAGATCGCCGTGCGCCTCGGCGGCGGCTGGATCGCCGAAGAGGCGCTTTCGATAGCTCTGGCCTGCGCCCTGGTGGCCGAAGAGTCAAACCGGGCGGACACGTCGGTAGAAGCTGCATTCCGCACCGGAGTCCTTCTCGCGGTCAACCACTCGGGCGACTCGGATTCGACCGGAGCGATCTGCGGCAACCTCCTCGGCGCCCGGTTCGGGGAGCCGGCGTTGCCCGCCCAGTGGCTGGCGGGCCTGGAGGCTGCCGAACTGATCGGTACGGTAGCCGACGACCTCGCCCGGCAATTCGGGTCGCTGTGGGAAGAGGAAGCACCGACCCCGGAAGAATTCGGTCCGGACCTCGAGCGCTACCCGCCCTGGTAGGGATTATCGGACCCGGCCGCGCAGCCAGGTGGCACCGATCGTGCCTCGCCGAGTATCAGCGACCCACAACACCGATTACTCGGGAGAAATCTGACGTGCGTAGACAATATTTGCCGGTTTCCGCTGGCAGGGCATTCTTCGTTCTCGCGGCGCTGGGCGCCGGCGTGCTGGGCTCGGCGTGCAGCAGCAGTTCGCCCGGTACGACGGACCCACCCACCCCGACGGGCTGCCTCGACGCGAATCTCGCCCCGGGCCAGCACCTGGTCTTTGACGGCTCCGCGGCCGTGGATTGCGTGATCCTGCCCGCCGCCGCGCCCGGCGTGGAGTACGAGGTGGTGGCGACGAGCATGGCGAGGTCTCTCGCATTCCAGGATATGGAGCTGCGTCTCGGGCCGGTGGATGCATCGTCGAACGTACGGGCGGCGACCGCGACCTCCGTCGCCGCGCCGGGACCGGTGAGCGAGCCTGCCCGTCACTTGTCTGCCGCACTGCTTTCGAGCTCCGAAGACGAAGAAAGGCTCGCCGCCTGGCGAGCCGCGCAATCGGCGTTCGACCTTCGGCTGCGACAGCTCGAAGCACCGCTTCTGCCCCAGATCCGTCAGCGCGCCGCGGCGGCGACCGGGGCACTGTTCGAGGTTCCCGTCGTCGGCGACACGCTCGACTTCGGGTTCTCCTGCATCAACCAGACGGACTTTCCGAATGCGCCCGAGGATGTGCGCGGGGTGGTCCGAAACGTCAGCGAACGCGCAGTGGTGGTGGAGGACATTCTCGCCGATGGCGTCTTCAGCGCCGCCGAGTATGCGGATATCGCCGCGAACTTCGATGATCCGGTCTACGACACCGATGTCACCTACTTCGGCGAGCCGGGCGACATCGATGCGAACGGCCGAGTAATCCTGCTCTACTCGGCGGGCGTCAACCGCATGAGTGACAGCTACGACGAGGGATTCATCGCCGGGTTCACCTGCCCGCTGGATCTCGGCTTCGTGGGCGGCAACGATGCCGAGATGTTCTACCTGATGGTTCCCGATCCGAACGGAGATCTGACGCCGGGACCCGGCGACGGGATCGAAAAGGATGCGGTGCTGCGGTTCACCGACAACACGGTCGCCCACGAGTTCCAGCACATGATCAACGCCCAGACCGGGCTGGGTGGTGCACAGGACATCTGGATCAACGAGGGGCTGTCGCATCTCGCCGAGGAGGTCGTCGGCCACGCGCTGAACGGGGTGGGGCCGGGCCAGGACCTGGGCCCCGCCGAGTTGCTGAGCACCCCCCAGGAGCAGAACATTTTCCGTAAGTGGTACCTGAACAACTGGTTCAACCTCGCCCAGTACCTGAATTCGCCGGCGGACACTGCGGCTCTCCTGGTCGCGACCGATCCGCTCGACTTCAACACCTTCCGGATGCGGGGATCGGCATGGATGTTCCTGCGCTACGTGCTCGACCGGACGGAAGACAGCACGGCGGGTGAGGCGGCCCGGACGCGAGCACTGATCCAGACACAGTTCAGCAATTCGCGGGACGCGGTCTCGGACGTGTTCGGAATCGACTTCGATCGCCTGGCCACCGACTGGGCGGGGATGCTGACGGCCGAGGACCGGCCGGGGGTCGCCGCCGGACCCGATCTGCTTCTGCCCTCCTACCGGATGAGGGAGATCTACGAATCCCCCGTGGGAGCGTTGATCACGCCGCCGAATGGCGGATACCCGCTCGAATCGGTCACGCGCGGTCTGGGCAGCACTTCCGTGCTCGACGCGGAGCTGTTCACGGCCACCGGGCTGTACGTGACGTTGAGCGCCGCGCAGAGCGCTGGAGCGACCCAGATCGAGCTCGTGAACGGATCGGGAAGCGAGCTCGACGACGCGATTGAGCCCCGACTGGTGATCCTCCGCACGAACTGAGGGAGGACCGTTCGATGCGCGCCCGGCCCGAGCTTCGGCTGCACGAGGAGATGCTGGTTCTCGCCCTGGACGACGAGAAGGGTACGATCAAGGCGTCGAACTACAAGTACGGCATCTGCGCAGGTCTGCTCGGCGAGCTGATTCTGGAGGGCCGGGCCGAGCTCGTCCCCGGCCCCAAGCCCTCGAAGGACCGGATCGTGCCCGCGAATCCGAAGCTCCTCTCCGACCCGCTCCTCGACGACGTGCTCCGGAAGATCCAGGACTCCAGGAAGCAGCGATCACCCAAGGACTGGGTCGCGCGCCTCTCCCAGATGGGGGGTCTGCGCAAGCAGGTGGGAACCGGACTCGTCCGGCGCGGTGTTCTGAGAGAGCGCAATGCCAGAATCCTGCTGCTGTTTCCCTGGACCTTCTATCCGCAGCTCGATCCCGCTCCCAAGCGGCGCCTGGTCGAGAGGATCCGGGAGGCGGTGGAGGGCGAGGGGGAACTGGACGAGCGGACCGCGATCGCCGTGGCAGTCGCCTCCGCCACGGGGATTCTCAAACCCGTGCTCGGCAAGCCACTTCTGCGTGAGCGGAAAGAGAGGATCGCCCGCATCACGGAGGAACAGGTGCTGGCCGCGGCCGTCAAGAAGGCGGTGGAGGAAGCCGCCGCGGCGGCGGCCGCCAGCAGCTGACCGTCAGCGGATCTGGCGCCCCCGAGCCACGGGCGCCTGCCGGTCAGCCGTTTCCCAGCAGTGCCTCGATCTTCCCGAGCAGCCGCTGGAGCTCCACAGGCTTCGTGTCGAAGTCATCGCAGCCCGCCTCGAGTGCCTTCTCCCGGTCGCCCGCCATGGCGTGGGCCGTGAGCGCGATGACCGGGATCGAGCGGGTGGCCTCGTCGCTCTTCACCTGCCGGGTCGCCGTCCAGCCGTCGATGCCGGGCAGGCTCATGTCCATCAGGATGAGATCGGGGTTCTCGCTTCCGGCCATCGCGACGCCCTGCTCGCCGTCGGTCGCGATCACGACCTCGTAATTCCGCTTCAGCAGCCGTCGCGAGAGCATGTCCCGATTCATCTCGTCATCTTCTACCAGCAGGATCTTCGTCACTCGTGGTTCCTTTCGGGTCTCGTTGATTCCTCCCCCTCCGCGCCGCGCGCGGAGTCCAGGAGGGACCGGATCTCGGGCAGCAGTTCTTCCAGCTCGCTGCCTCCCTTCTGCATGATAACGTCTACGGAGCCGGAAAGTCTCTGCCTCTGCTCGGCCGACAGGTCGAGCGCGGAGAGCACCAGGACCGGAAGCGTCCGCCACCTCGTGTCTGCTCGCAGTCGTGCGGCCAGCTCGAACCCGTCCATCTCCGGCATCATCAGGTCGAGGACCACGAGCTGGGGCTGGAGCTCAGGAAGCAGCGCGAGTGCCTCGCTGCCGTTCCCGGCTTCCTCCACCTTCCACCCATCCCGTTCGAGAACACGCCTCACCCTCTCACGTGCGCCGGGATCGTCCTCGACCACGAGAATCGGTGCGTCGCGATCGGGGCAGAACCGTGACAGGGTCGCCACGAGCTGCCTCGCGTCTACGGGCTTCGTCAGGTAATCGGCGGCTCCGAGCGCGTACCCCACATTCCGGTCGTCCAGCATCGAAAGCACGATCACCGGAATCGCCGACAGGTCGGGGTCGGCGCGGAGCTTCGACAGCACCGACCAGCCGTCCATCCGGGGCATCCGGATGTCGAGGATGATGGCGTCGGGACGGAGCTCCCGGATCCGGGCGAGACCCGACTCTCCGTCGGGGGCGCCTTCGACTCGATAGCCCTCGCGCGCAAGGGATCGGCGAAGCAGGTCGTGGGTGCCCGGATCATCGTCGATCACGAGGATCGTTCCCGAGGTGCCCGGCCCGGAGGCACGGCGGAGCGCCAATTCCAGCTCCGCCGATTCGACCTCCGTTCCGCTCGCTGCGACCTCGGAGACCCCCGGCTCGGGCACCTCTGCCGGAAGGGAGACGGTGAATACCGATCCCTCTCCGGGCGTGCTCGCGACCTCGATGTCCCCTCCCATCATCCGCGCGAAACGGCGGCTGATGACGAGCCCGAGTCCCGTCCCGCCGAATCTGCGGGTCGTGGATACGTCCGCCTGGCTGAACGCCTCGAACAGCCGCCCGAGCTGTTCCTCGTTCATCCCGATTCCGGTGTCCCGGATCGAAAGGGTGACCCGGTCGGAAAGCCCGTCGCCGCTCGTTGACCGCACCGCCTCCAGGGTCACCGTGCCGTTGTCGGTGAACTTGCAGGCGTTGGAAAGCAGGTTGAGGAGAATCTGCCGGAACTTCACCACATCCGAGCGGATCTCTCCGATGGGGCCGTCCCGCTTCAGCACGAGCTCGTTCCCGTTTCGCGAGGCCACGGGGTCGATCGTCGTCATGACTTCCTCGAGCGCCGCATCCGCGTCGAACCGCTCGAGGTAGAGCTCCATCTTGCCGGCCTCGATCTTCGACAGGTCGAGGATTTCGTTGATCAACGCGAGGAGGTGCTTGCCGGCCGTGCCGATCTTCTCGAGATCGGGCACGTGCTCTCCATCGCCCTCATCCGCGAGGTCTTCGGCGAGCATCTCGCTGTACCCGATGATCGCGTTCAGCGGCGTCCTCAATTCGTGGCTCATGTTGGCGAGGAACTGGCTCTTCGCGCGATTCGCCGACTCGGCGTCCTCGCGGGCCTGGAGCAACTCGGTGATGTCGTGATAGAGCGCCATCAGTCCTTCGGGCTTCCCGTCCACCAGGACCGGCACGCCGAGCACTTCCACATCGAGCAGCCGACCGTCCTTCCTCCGGCGCCGCGAGATGATCTCGACCGGGTTTCGCGCCAGAGCCTGCTGCGTGTAGCCCATCGCGTCCACGCGGGTCTCCGGCGTGGTGATCAGGTCGTCCAGATTCCGACCGCGAATCTCGTCTCCGGTGTAGCCGAACATCTTCTCGAAGGCCGGGTTGCAGCTCACGACGTCGTGCGACGTATCGAGCGTCACGATCGCTACCGGACTGTTGCGCACCAGTTCTTCGAAGTACTGCTTCTGTCTCCTCGACTCGGTGAACAGCCGCGCGTTCTCGATCGCGATCGCCGCCTGTGGGGCGAACAGCTCGAGGAGACGCTGATCTTCCTCGCCAAACTCCCGATCCGGTTCCGAGTGAACCGCGGCGATCACGCCGACGAGGCGGGACCCGATCAGCAGCGGCACGGCCATCACGGTCTGCACGACGCTCTGCGTGTATTTGTCCGACCGGCTGATCCACTCCTGGTAACGAGGGATGACGAGAGGCTCCGAGGTCTCGGCCACCTGTCCCATGGCGCCCTCTCCGAGCGCCATGCGGGTTCCGACCGCATTCGTTCCCATGTTGTGACTGGCCACGATCTCCAGGTCCTGCCGGACGGGATCCCAGGTCGCCAGCTCGCCGCCCGCCACCTGGAGCAGCGTGACCGCCCGTTCGAGAACCCCGTGCAGGACCTTCGAGAGCTCGAGCTCCCCCGAGAGATCCTTGAGCGTGTCGAGCAGCGCCTGTTGCTCGGTCGCCCGCCGCCGCTCGGCGGTGAACAGGCGCGCGTTGTCGATCGCGATCGCCGCGTGCCGGGCAAACAGATTCAACAGCCGGAGATCCTCGTCGCCGAATACCCGCTCGGGGTTCTTGTCCATGAAGGCGAGCGCGCCCACCAGCCGTCCGCCGATCAGCAGCGGGGCGACCATGACGCTCACGAACTCGACCTGCTCGTACTGTTCCGAGCGTCCGGTCCATTCCCGGTAGTTCGGGATTACGAGCGGTTCGTGCGTGCGCGCGACGTGCCCCATGGCACCCTCGCCGATCGCCATGCGGGTTCCGATCGTGTCTCTCTCGCCCACGTTGTGTCCGGCGACGACGACGAGGTCCTGGCTCGACGGCTCGAAGATCGCGAGCTCCCCGTGGCTGACTCCGAGAAGTCCCACCGCCCGCTCGAGCACGGATTGCAGCAGGGTGGAGAGTTCGAGCTGGGCGGAGAGGTCGGACATCGTTGCCCGCAGCGCTTCTTCCTCGTCGGCTCGCCGCTGGGCCGCCGCGAGAAGCCGGGCCCGCCCGATGGCGATGCCCGTCTGGTTGGCGGCCGCCTGCAGGATCTCGAAATCCTCCGGGCCAAACGCATCGGGGCGGTCGCTCTCGACCACGAGCACCCCGACCAGGTCGCGGTTCACGAGCAGCGGAAGGTCCACCTCCGAACCTTCGTTGCGGGTGGGGAGGTAACGCGTGTCCTGCGTGACCTTGGGCGTGTAGTGCAGTCGTCCGTCGAGCAGCGGGCGTTCACTGAGCCCCACTCCCGGCTTCACGTGCAGTCCTTCGGGTGCATCGGCACGGCCACGGCTGGCCACCAGGACCCGATCGCCGGTCGCGCCGTCGACCAGCAGCACCGCGACGAAATCGTACCCGAGCGCCTCGTCATACAATCCGTCAGCGACCGCATGGCAGATCTCCGTCTCCTCCTCCGCCGCCGCGATCGCGGTACTCAGGCGAAGGAGGGCGGCCTGACGTCGTCGGCCGTTCGCGCCGCCGCCTTCGGGCCCGGGTTTCGCGTCCGGGCTGCCGGTCACGAGCCGGCCTCCGGATCTTCGCCGGTCGCCACCAGCCGTCTGAGCTCCGCCACCAGGCCAGCCGGCGGCGCGCCGCCTTTCGACACTACCCGCTCGACGCCCCCGTTCAATCGGGCACGGTCCTCCGGGGACAGATCCATGGCGGTCAGGACGACCACCGGGATCTCATCGCCGCCGGGGAGGGCCCGCAGCGATTCGAGAAACTCGAAGCCGTCCATCTCGGGCATCATCAGGTCGAGCAGGATGAGCGTCGGTCGCAGACTGTCCAGCCGTTCCAGCGCTGCCCGGCCGTGCTCGGCCGTATGCGCCGCCCAGCCCTCCCGCTCGAACGTGCGTCGGAGCGATTCACGGGTTCCCGGGTCGTCCTCCACGATCAATACCGATGCCCTGTCGGATCCGTCGGTGAACCGGGCCAGGACATCGCGAAGTCTGTCGCGATCGACCGGTTTCGTCAGGTAGTCCGAGGCGCCCAGGGAAAAACCCAGATTCCGCTCGTCGAGGATACTCAGCATGACGACCGGGATGCTGGCGAGCACCGGATCGCGCTTGAGCTCTGTCAGAACTTCCCAGCCGTCCATACCCGGCATCATCACGTCGAGCGTGATGCAATCCGGTCTGGTCTCCCGGGCCATTTGAAGACCCTCTTGACCGTCGGCTGCGCCGACGACCCGGAAGCTCTCCCGTTCGAGGATCCGGCGGAGCAGGGAACGGGCCTCGGGATCGTCATCGATGGTGAGAACGGTGCCCACGGCCTCGCCCGAAGCGTCGTCGGGCACCGCACCCTCACCGGCCGCAGCCTCGCGGGTCGCGTCCGGGGCGGTGTCGAGCTCGGATTCCGGTGCCTCGACCGGGATGCGCAGCGTGAAGGAAGACCCGACGCCGGGTTCGCTGTCGACGAAGATGTCTCCGCCCATCAGACGGCAGAAGCTGCGGCTGATCGCAAGGCCAAGCCCGGTGCCGCCGTATCGCTTCGAGGTGGATGCTTCCGCCTGACTGAACGCCTCGAACAGACGGCCGAGCTGCTCATCGCTCATTCCGATGCCGGTGTCCCGAACGGCGATGGAAATCCAGTCGCCCTCGGAGCCGGTCCCGATCAGCCGCTCCGCCTCCAGTGTGATGATTCCGTTCTCGGTGAATTTCGAGGCGTTCGAGAGAAGATTCAGAAGAACCTGGCGGAGTCGGGTCGCGTCAGACCGGAGCAGACCAACGTTGTCTGCGCCACGGACCTCGAGCCGATTCCCGTTCTTCTCGATGAGCGGTTGAATCGTGGTGACGACCTGCTCGATCACCTCGCCGCCGTCGAAGGACTCGAGGTAGAGCTCCATTTTGCCCGCCTCGATCTTCGACAGGTCGAGGATGTCGTTGATCAGCGCGAGCAGGTGACGTCCCGCCGAGTGAATCTTCTGGAGATCGGGAACGAACTCCTCCTGGCCCTCTTCTTCCGCGTCCTCCTGAAGCATCTCGCTGTACCCGATGATCGCGTTCAGCGGCGTACGGAGCTCGTGACTCATGCTCGCGAGGAACTGGCTCTTGGCGCGGCTGGCCGCCTCGGCGTCGTGCCGCGCCTCGAGCAGTTCCGTGATGTCGTGATACAGAGCGACGATCCCGGCGCTCGTTCCATCGACATCCACGAGAACGCCTGCGAATTCGACGTCGATGAACGATCCGTCACGGCGCCGACGCCGGCCGATCCCGCGGGTGATGTCTCCCGCGAACACCTGCTGCGTCCGTCGCTTCGCCTCGATCTTCGTCTCGCCGGTGGTGATCAGTTCGTCCAGGTCACGGCCCAGGGCTTCCGAGGGCGGGAATCCGAACAGGGTCTCGAACGCCGGGTTCAGCGATGCGATCCGGCCGTCGAGATCGAGTGTCACGATGGCGACCGGACTGTTCTCGACGACGGTCTGAAAATACTGCCGTTGCCGCTTCGCCTCGGTGTAAAGGCGGGCGTTCTCAATGGCGATCGCGGCCTGAGGGGCGAACAGGTTCAGGAGCCGGAGATCCTCGGGTCCGAATTCCCGGCCCTCCTCCAGATGCACGCTCGCAAGGGTTCCGACCAGGCGGCTGCCGATCATCAGCGGCACGACGACGACGCCTCTGGCCGTGGTATCGGCGTACTTGTCGCTCCGGCCGTCGAATGTCCGGTAGTCGGGGATGATCAGCGGCTCACGGGTGTCCGCCACGCGTCCCATGGCGCCTTCACCGTGCGCGAGGCGGGTCCCGATCGAGTCCGAGCCGATGTTGTGACTCGCGACGATCTCGAGCTCGCCGCGTGCCTCGTCGTAGATCGCCAGCTCGCCTCCGGTGACGCGAAGCAATGCGACGGCGCGCTCGACGACCGTCTGCAGAAGACGGGAAAGCTCGAGCTCCGAGGACAGGTCCGTGAGCGTGTCCAGCACCGCGCGCTGTTCTCCGGCCGTCTGCTGCGCCTCCGTGTACAGGCGCGCGTTCTCGATCGCGATGGCGGCCTGCGGCGCGAACAGGTTCAAGAGCCGGAGGTCTTCCGGACCGAATTCGCGTCCCTCTTCCAGGTGGACGCTGGCGAGAGTGCCGACGAGGCGATGCCCGAGCAGGAGCGGTACGACCATGACACCACGCGCCGTGGTGTCCGCGTACTTCTCGCTGCGGCCCGCCCAGCCCAGGTAGTCCGGGATGATCAGGGGCTCGTGGCTCTCCGCGACCGCACCCATGGCACCTTCTCCGAGGCGAAGGTGCGTTCCGATCGAGTCGGAGCCGATGTTGTGACTCGCTACGATCTCCAGTTCTCCGCGGTCCTCGTCGAAGATCGCGAGCTCTCCGCCGGTTACGTTCAGCATCGCGACCGCGCGTTCCAGGACGCGCTGCAGGGCCCGGCCGAGCTCCAGCTCGCCGGAGAGGTCGGCCAGGGTGTCGAGGACGGCCCGATGCTCCTGGGTGGTCTGCCGCTCGATGGAGATCAGCCGACTCCGGGCGATGGCGATGCCCGCCTGCTGTGCGGCGGCCGTGAGGATCTCGAAATCCGCCGGACCGAAGGCGTCCTCCTCGGTACTCTCGACGACGAGCACGCCCACGACGTCGCCGTCGATCTTGATCGGTACGTCGATTTCCGAGCCACCGGCCGGCGCGTCGCTCACGTAACCGGGCTCCTCGGCCACGACGGGGGAATAGTGGAGGTTTCCATCGGTGAGAGGCCGCTCGCTCAGGCCGCTGCCCGGAGCGACGCGGTAGTCGGCATGGTCGCCCGGCCAGCCGACGCTTGCACGCATCACGCGCTCCCCGGTCGCGGGGTCGACCAGGAACACACCGATGAAATCGTACCCGAGCGCATCGTCGTGCAGACCCTCGACGACGCTCGCGCAGACCGAACCCTCGTCATGCGCGGACGCGATGCCGGTCGAGAGCCTGAGAAGCGCTGACTGGCGATGGCCGGCACGATCGTCGTTCATGGCCGGAACCCCGCCTCCAGGGCGATCAGGCATCGTCTCCACCTCGCTCGAGTCTCTCCAGCAGAATGAATGGCCGCATCTGGCCGAGCCCTTGAATCTCCGTGACTCTGCCGGGATCGAGCCGGTAGTCGTCCTTGAGAAGAGCACTCGCACCGGGCGAGACGATCACGCCGCCCGGCTCGGCACTCGCGGCCAGGTGGCGTGCCGTGTCCACCGATTCCCCCCAGAGATCGAAGCGGAGCCGGTCGCGGCCCATGACCGCGGCGAGCGCTGGGCCGGCATGCAGTCCGAAGCGGAAAGGCGGCGCAGGCCCGTCGGCCGGCGCGTTGAGGGCGTCGCGGAATGACAGGGCCAGGTCGGCCATCGTCCTCGCATCCTCATCTCCGAACGTTTCCGGTCGGACGGCCGCGGCCACGAATCCGTGCCGGCCGCCGGTGCAGAGATACGCGCCGTGCTCGTGGCACAGCGAATCGAAGACCTCGTACCAGGTCGCCAGTCGCCCGACGTCATCGGGGAGTCGACTACCGGTTCCGAATCCGGGCCCGTCTGCCAGACAGAAGAGCACGGTCGCGCGCGCGATCGGTTCGACGATGCGGGTTTCGCCCCCCCGGATCCGTTCCGCGATTCCGGCGGGAAACGTGGATTGGAGAAGCCGGTCGATCGTCTCGGAGTCGGCGTCGATCCGGGCACGAAGCGCGCGCTCGCGATCGCGGAGACGACGGACCTCGAGGTTTGCCGCGATCCGCGCCTCCAGCAGGTTGGGCTGGACCGGCTTGGTGATGTACTCCTCGGCCCCGGCCTCGATGCAGCGGATGGCGCTCTCGACCTCGTCGAGCGAGGAAAGCATGATGACGGGGATCGCCGCCAGTCGATCGTCGGACTTCAGACGATGGAGCGTCTCCACGCCGTCCATGCCCGGCATGATCACGTCCAGCAGCACGAGGTCGAAGTCCTGGGCAGACAGTCGCTCGAGCGCTTCCGCGCCATCGGCGGCCGCCGCCACGATGTAACCGTGACGCGCGAGCTGCCGGGTGAGGAGGTCACGGTTGGTCGGATTGTCGTCCACGACCAGCAGAGAGCCCTGTCCGAGCGCGCCGGGTTCCGGGCGGTGTCCCGATGACGGAAGCTTCGCCAGGACTCCGCGGGTCAGCTCCGACGAGTCGAGGAGCCGGTTCGGCAGGGCGGTGCCGTCGATCCCGGGGGCCTGGGTAGCGACCTGGACGATGTCCGCGCTGGTAGCGAGAAGCGTGCGGGCGGCTCCGAGAATTTTCTCCAGGTCCGGCACCAGGACTTCCCGGCCGATCTCCTGCTGCGACTCCAGGAGCATCTCGCAGTATCCGACGACGGCGTTGATCGGCGTCCTCAGATCAGCTTCGATCTCGGCCGCGAAGCTCTCGAGCTCGCGGTCGATGGTACCCTCGAGCCGGGTCGGGTTGAGGATGCCATCCACCACGCCGAGCAGACGTCGTCCGGATTCGTTGACTCGCTCGAGGTCTGCCCGCACTTCGGGGTCATCTTCGTCTTCGAGCAGCATTTCGGAATAGCCGAGAATCGCGTTGATCGGGGTCCTCAGCTCGTGTCGAACGTGTCCCAGCGCGGCTCGCTTGAGCCGGTCCGGGTCCGGGGGGGCCGACTCCACTGGCCGGTGTCCCTCCTTCCCGGCGCGGCGATTCGCGGGGGCGGGTTCAGGGACGGGAGGAGCGCTCACGAAGCCGGAACGGCGCCGGCCAGGCAGCGAAGCGGTGCCGGCTCCCGCGATCGGCCGCGACAACTGCTCGTCGACAGGCTGGAGGGCCTCCGTCCGTCGCAGACCACCCGCCTCGAAGTCGAAGATCCACGCCATCACGACGACGATCGGGAATCCGAGCAGGAGCAGGAAGGTCACGAGCCGGCTCGTCCAGTCCGGGAACAGCAACGCATCGGAGACTGCGCCGGAGATCTCGATCAGCCCCACGGTCAGGGCCGCGTACGCGACCGCGGTCACCCACACCTTCCGCCGTCGTGCCTCGCGTACGAAGGCGCCAAGGCGCGCCACTACACCGCTCAATCCGATCTCTCTCATCCTCTGAATGGGAGTTGCCGCCCCGGCCGTGACCCCGGACCTGAATGCGTCACGCTCCAATCAGCATAGGTCCACAGGCTCGGATCGGGAAGGTCGAATGCGACGCGGCGGGGGCCCACCGTGGCGGCCGGAGCGCTCCCGAACTCGCTTGCCCGTCCGCCGCCTCGCCATGATGTCCGGACACGGAGGCGAACCGGGTCCCGCGGAGGAG
>CBDTXM010000057.1:0-16416 GCA_965364445.1 uncultured bacterium
CGACCTTCGCGAGAGACTCCCCGGTCATCGGCCACGCATGCATGAGGACCTGCACCCGGTCCGCCGCATCCGGTGTGGGGGCGGCGAAGCCGGGATGTCCTGATTCCCCAAGGCCCAGCCGACGCCGCATTCGCTGCAGCCTTCCGGGTCGAAGGGAGTCGAGAGCCTGGAAGCCGCCCTCCCAGCCGGCGGCTCGCGCGGCGGTTCGAAATTCGTCGGTCAGGAGCCGGCGCGGCAGGAGCATGTCCATCAGCACACCTCCGCCGGATCCATCCAGCGCCGTGCCAGGTCTCGTCCGGGGCGCTCGCCGAACAGCCGCCGACCGACGCCGGATCGCCGCCGTCCGAAGGCCAGATCCAGTTCGGCCTGCTCCGCTGCGGCTTTCTCCACATCGTCCGCGACCTGCCCGGACCGGCGGACCGCAGCGCCCCGCGCGGTTTCGGTTACGCTGCGCCCCGTCGCGGCGGCGACGCCGAAGAGACGAGCGATCGCGTCCGGGAACAGGGTACGGAGCAGCTCGCGGCGCGTGCCGTCTGTCGCGGGGATATTCGCGTACAGGATGCCGCCTGAATTCGCCACGAAGTCGGGCACCACGAGAATGCCCCGGCCTTCCAGGCCTGACTCCCCGAGATCAGGGCTGATCGGGCAGTTGGCAGCCGCGACGACCGAACCGCAGCGGAGTCGGTCTGCGTTATCGGCATTCAGGCTCCAGTGGGCGGCGCACGGGACCAGAACATCCACGGGAAGCTCCAGCAGGTCGGCGTGTCCGATGCGATCTCCGCTCGGAAAGCGCTCGAGGCCTGCGTCGCCCAGTTCGGCCCGCAGTTGCAGGATCTTCGACACGTCGAGGCCGGCTCCGTCGTACACGGCTTCGAGGCGGTTCGAGACTCCCGTCACCCGAACCCCGGCCTCATCCAGCATGCCGGCGAGGGCTGCTCCGACAGCTCCGATTCCCTCTATCGCCGCCGTCGCCCCCTTCACTTCCCCTCGACGAGCGCGGAGGGCCTCGACGACACAGGCGAACACGGTGAGCGCAGTGGCCTCTCCCGTGTCTCCGCGTTGCTCGGGGGGCGGCGGCGGGCCGGATACCCGTCCCGCGCCGAGCTGGAATTCCCACAGGTCTTCCGGACCGAAGCCCATGTCGGTGCCCGCTCCGTACATCCGCGAACGAAGCTGCGGGCCGAGCGCCCTGCCGAAGGCCCGGATCGCTTCGCGCCGGGTCTCCGGCGTCCACTCCGGGTCCTGAAGCAATCCTGCCTTCGCGCCTCCCATCGGCATTCCGAGCCAGGCGAACTTCCATGACATGGCATCGGCGAGTGCCTGCACCCTCCGGGCATCGAGGTCTGTGGTGCACCGAATTCCACCGACTGCCCGCGGCCGAGCGCTGGCGTTCAGCGCCAGCCAGCCTGCCGCTCCGCCCGAACCGTCGCTCACGATTGTGAGCGTGCGGGTCGCGCCCAGCGCCGCCAGGTCAGGTCTCACTTCGTCCGCTCCCGTCTCGACCATCAGGCTGCCGTCTCCTGCAGCTCCGACCAGGGCAGTTCGGCGCCGAACGCCGCTGTCCGAGCGCCCAGCACCCGGATCCGGTCCAGCGGACGGGCGACATACAGCTGATTCCGATCGCCCACGCCGTATGCCGCGAGCCGCGGCGCCAGTCGACTCCGGTTGAGCCCCATCCGGCCGCCCTGCAGAGCGACCATGGTCAGCAGACCCGGCGTTCGATCCCGCATCTCGCGGCTGTAACGGTGGTGGGCGAGGTCCGGACGCGGAAGCGTCTCGGAATGGGGAATCCCCTCCAGCTCCGGGCAGTACTTTCGAAGAAGCTCCTCGTAGAGCCCGGCGTCGAACAGTGATGCGCGGTGGCCGAGCCGGAGGGAAATCAGCTCGGGCGTCACGAACGGATGGTAGGTCTCCGTACGGTCGAGGACCTGGAGGTGATTCTTCGCGTGGAAATCTCGGGTGCGGTGCATCAGGACCCACAACCACGCCCGGCGGGTCTCCGACTCGAAGCCCGCCGGCTGAAATGCGGCGATCTGGGCAAGAACTCGCTCCCGCAGCCGACGCGAGGAGACCTCATCGAAAAGCGTCTCCGGGCGCAGCGAGAGGTGCGCCTCCAGCAGGCCTTCCGTCAGTTCTCCCTCGCGGGGTGAGCGCTGCTGCACTTTGCGTTCGAACACCCAGCCCCTGATCAGGTCGTCGCCGAGCAACCCGTCCACCATGGGAGGCGGGTCCGTCGCTCCGGCGAGCGCCAGGCTCGTGTAGAAGCTCCTCTGGGGGAAGCCGTGCGGAGCGAAGAACCAGGGGTCCTCGAACGCATCGACGAGCGATCCTTCCACCGGAACGATCCGGAGCGGGATTCCGAGCCGGTCGGCGACCTCCAGTCCGGGCCCGGCATCGCCTGACGCCGCATCTACGAGGATCGCCTCGTCCGGCGTATGACCGAGCGCTACGAGACGACAGGCCACGTACCGGCTGTCGTACCCACCGGAGAGGAACGATCCGATGCGAGCTTCGTCCCGTATGACTCGGCTCAACAGGCCGTCCACCGAAGCCCCGATGCGCTCCACCAGCTCGGAGCGCGACAAATCGGCTGCTCCTTCCACTCTTCCGAACGGTCTGATTTCCAACTGGCCCGTGACCAGATCGATGCGCGCTCGACCCGGAGGCAGGCGGTGGAGCCCGTCCACGAGGCTGCGTCCATTCAGCGGATGCTCGAGCAGTAGCCAGGCGGCGAAGGCATCGGGATCGAGCCGGGATGGCACCAGGCCGGCTTCGACGAGTGGCAGCACCTCGGATCCGAACACCGCCCGGCCCGCCGACGTGCGGATGAAGAGCGGTCGCAGCCCGAGGCAGTCCGTCTCGATCTGAAGGGATCGACTGGAAGGATCCACGCGGAAGAGATTGAATTCGCCGAGCCACGATTCGGTCACCGAATCGGCATCGGTCCCCCGGTCCCACAATGTCGTACGCAGGGTGTCCGGTCCCGAAGCCCCCTCCGCAGGCAAGGGACGCCCGACCACCAACGCGTGTCTCTCGCCTTCCTTGATCCGCCCTCGCGCGAGATCATCGGCGGATCGACCCACCATCAGCATCTCGAGCCCCGGCGCGCGAAGCGTCTCGACGACCGCACCGCCGGCCTCGAGACGTTTCCTGAGGCGCCGCAAGTCGCCGGGAACGACATCGCCGGCCACGCCGAAGACAGACCTCATGCGGCCGTGGAATGCGCCTCGAAGAAACGCTCCCGAACCGAAGTGAAGCGAAATTCCCGCAGGAGCCTGGACAGGCGATCCTCCATCCGCCCCAGCCCCCGATAGTGCCGGATGCGCTGGAGGAAGGGCACCGGAATCCGGGGCTGGTCCGGGTCGAGTTCCCAGGGGTGTATGTAGAACATCCCCGGTTTTCCCTCCGCCTCGCAGCGCAGAAACCCGCTCCGGGTCAGGGCATATGGCAGTTGCCGGAACCAGCCGCCGCCCGCTGCGGGCAAGCGAACGCCAGCGATAACGGTGGTCGTCATCGGGATCTCGAGCAGGCGACCGGAGGGACGCACGAGCACGTGCACGTCGGGGTTGGCATCCGGGAATCCGTAGCCCCGGCGTCGAATCGGAAACAGACTCGAATCGTATTCGAAGCCTTCCTCGATCAGCACGTCGAACGCCCAGGCCGTCTCGGGCACGAGGGAGAAAGTGGGAGCCCGGTACCCCAGGACGGGCGCGCCCGCCACGTCCTCGAGCGCCTGCCGTGATCGACGGATATCCTGCCGGAATTCGTCGGCCCGCATCTCGGTGATCCGGCGGTGGCCGTATCCGTGAGAGGCGATCTCATGTCCCCGGCTCGCGATTCTCCGGACCAGGTCGGGATGTCGGTCGGCGATCCAGCCGAGCGTGAAGAACGTGGCTTTCGCCTCGGCCGAATCCAGAAGGTCCAGGATGCGCTCCGTGGAGTGCGCCACGCGACTCGGGATCACGCTCCACTCCTCGCGCTCCACGATTCCGTCGAACGCGTGAACCTGGAAGTACTCCTCGAGGTCCACGGAGAAGACGTGCCGGCCGGGTCTCCGGGCGCCTGCGTCAGCTGTAGGCATCTATCGAATCACGCGTTCGGGGTCGTCGGTTGCGGACCGGGCCATGGACTCGGCAGGCGCGTCCTCGACCGCTCCGTTCTTCGTCTCATCTTCCGCCGCCCGGACCTGCACCCGGTACGGACTTCGATTCGCGGCGTTGAAGTGCACGATGATCTCACCAATGAGCCCCAGCGCGATGGCCTGGATGCCGAGGGTGAATACGAGGACCCCGAGCAGCAGAAGCGGCCGACCCGCGAGAGACTCACCCATGAGCCGCTGCACGAACAGAAGGGCCAGGATCGAGCCGCCCAGGATGGTCATGATGCCCCCGATCATCCCGAAGAAACGTAGCGGCTTGAAGGTGAATCGCGCGAGGAAGAACAAGCCGAAGACATCGATCAGGCGACGCAGGTAGATGCCCGGCGAGTGGATTCGTGTCTTCGCGTCCCGGGCGTGCTGCGGGGCGTCTACTTCTTCGACGCGGTAGCCCTCGCGCATCGCGATCACGGGCAGGAACCGGTAGAAATCGCCGTAGAGCGGAATCTCTGCGAGCACATCCCGCCGGACACCCCGTACGCCGGATGCCACGTCGCGCACCTGGCCTCCGGAGAGGCCGCCGACGACGAGGTGCAGCAGGCGGGTCTGAATCCGGTTCAGCCAGGAATCCGACCGTGGAGACCGCCGGCAGTTCACGAGGTCGGCACCATCCTGGATCCGATCCAGCAGCTCGGTGAGCACGGACGCCTCGACACGCCGGTAGGCCGGCAGAACGAGCAGTACATCCGAGCGGCTATGCGCGGCGCCTAACTTCAGCAGCACCGATTCGCCCACGGTGTGCCCGACCTCGTACACGCGGATCGGCTGCCCGCGCTCTGCCAGAGCGCGCAGGGGTTCGACCCGTTCACGGTTGCGAGGCTCCGCGACGAACACGAACTCGTACGGAATTCCGGCCTCCGCGAGCGGCGCCGAGTACTCCAGAAACAGCTCTGCGAGCGGCTCCGGTCGCTCGGTCACTGGCACGATGACGGAGACGACGGGGTGCATCTCGAAGACCCGGGAGGTCGGCATTACCAGTTCCGCGACGCGTACGTCGCGTCGGTCGCCCAGCCGTCTCACGTCTACCATCGGGATTGCTCCGTTGTTACCGGCAGGTGCAGCTCGCCGGTTTCCCTCGCTCCGCTGATCGCGACCTCTCCCACCAGCCCCAGGAGAAGGAGGAAGAAAGCGAGCGACAGAAACACCAGCGCCACGCTCGGGAATACGAAGTCGCCGGTCGCGACCCCTCTGCCGGCCTCGGCTCCAGCGAGACCGATTGCCGTCAGCAGGATGAAGACCAGGGCGAACAGCGACGAGCCGAATGCGCCGACGCCGAACATCAGGAGGGGACGCCCGCGAAAGCCGCTCAACATCCTCAGGGTGATCAGGTCCGATGTGACCTTCCAGATTCTCGACAACCCGTACTTGCTTTCGCCGAACCGGCGTGCGTGGTGCCGGACAGGCATCTCGGTTACCCGGGCCCCGGCCGTCGCCACCGCCATCGCCGGGATGAACCGGTGCATGTCGGAGTACAGGTGCATCCTCTCGAGCAGCTCGCGCCGATATGCCTTCAGCGAGCATCCGTTGTCTCTGATCGGAACTCCCGTCACCCACCCGATCACGCGATTTGCCGCCCACGAGGGCAGTTTGCGTGTCAGCAGTCGGTCCTGTCGGCGCACCCTGTAGCCGGCCACGAGGTCATATCCGTCGTCCAGTCTGGCCACGAGGGCCGGAATGTCGGCCGGGTCATTCTGCAGATCCCCATCCATGCTCACCACCGCCCGGCCGCGCGAATGATCGAATCCCGCCTGCATCGCCGCCGTCTGCCCGTAGTTCCTCGCCAGCGGCAGCAGGCGGACCCGGGCGTCCGCCCGCTCTGCGTCCTCGGCCACCCTCCGGGTACCGTCGGTGCTCCCGTCGTCCACCAGCAGGAGCTCCCAGTCCTCGCCCTCTCCGAGGGCGTCGCGGACTGCGCGCACCAGGTGAGGAACGTTCTCCCGCTCGTTGTAGAGCGGGACGATCACGGACAATCGGATCTCGGAATTCATCGATCCTGTGCAGAGCAACCGGCGTGCCGCCTTCCACGCGAAATATCATCGATTCCCCCCACCATTCTGCGCCGGTCCGTTGACCCTGTGCAACGAGTCCGGCCCGGAATGGTGGCAGTAGCGCAACACCGGGCACCGTGTGGAACGTGGTGTGCAGAATACGCGCGCGCCGCACTGACAGGGAGCGGGAGGCGAATGACGGCGCGCGTGGAGCCAATCCACCCGCTCATGGACACCGGGGGACGGCATCGAGCATTCCGGGAAGAAACAACGAGAGCCGAGAAGCGCGACCTTCTCCGTAGCCGCGGTTTACGCGGTCTCAGGCGCCGGATTCGCCGTGGGCCAGCTTCTGCTCGCCCGTACCATGCCGGAGGCGGCCTACGGACAACTGGCGCTGCTCATCGCGCTGCTCAACCTGTCGCACCGGGTTGCACCGCTCGGGCTCGATGGTCTCGTCAACCGCCACCCGGTGGACCTCGGTCCCGCACTTCTGGCACGCCTGTACACGGCCGCCGTACCCGTCACCGTCTTCGTGCTCGTAGCCTCGAGAGCCGTGTACGGACTCGGAGCCCGCGAGCTGACCTGGCTGGGGATCGGCATTCTCGCAGGTGCCACCTCGTATCTCGGAGCATCGTTGCTCCAGGCGCGACACCGGTTCGTGCCCTCCGCTCTCGTGAATCACGCAACCGATTTCACGGTCCTCGTTGCCGGGATCGTCTCCCTGGCGGTGCTGTTCCGGGAACCTGCCGCACCGTTGGGCATCGTGGTGGGAGGGCACCTGATCGCGGCCCCCCTGGTCTTCGCCAGAGTGCGACGGTCGAACGGGTCCGCCGCTGGACCCGTTCCGCTCTCGTGGCGGGAGTCTCTCTCTTACGCCGGGTTCGTCGCCGGAGCGATGGCGCTCCAACAACTGGATCGCCTGGTGATTCCCCGACTTCTCTCCTTCGAGGCACTCGCAAGTTTCAGTGTCCTGGCCGTGCTCGTCATCGCTCCGTTTCACGTACTCCAGCTGGCCGTCGAACACACGCTCCTGCCGCGGCTCCGGCATGCCGAGGCGCATGAGGAGCGGCGACGGCTTCTGCGCACCGAGGCTCTCGCCCTGTTCGGGATCGGACTTCCCGCCGGTCTGCTCGCGGTCGGAATCGTCCCCTGGCTGGCTGACCTTCTTCTCGCCGGCAAATACGATCTGGGACGCGGGCTCGTACTGGCGGCCGTCGTGGCCGGACTGCTCCGCGTCGCCTCGGGGCTGGCCCGAACCACGGCGGCGGCCCTCGGAACTACCGCCGAGCTGACCCGGCTCAACGCCCAGGCCTGGTTCGCCGTCTGCGTGGGCGTCGCGGGCGCGGTCGTGGGATCGCGGTTCGGACTCGCCGGGACGATCTACGGAACCAGCCTCGGCTGGGCGACGCTCGTGCTGGTCGCGATGCGCGTCGGCGCCCGACACATCAGGGAGGACTGACCCGTGTGCGGATTCGCAGGTATCCTGTCACCCGACCCGCTCGTGCGCGCCAGGGTGCGTCAGATGGCCGACGCGATCGGCCACAGGGGCCCGGACGGCGAGGGGCGGATCGGCGACGGAGAGATCGCTCTCGCACACCGCCGGCTCAGCATCGTGGACGCGGCGGGTGGCGCCCAGCCGATGCGCTCGGCCGACGGCTCTGCGACCGTCGTGTTCAACGGGGAGATCTTCAACTATCCGGAGCTCCGACGCGACCTGGAGGGAAAGGGGTGCCGCTTCCGGACCCGATGCGACACCGAGGTTCTGCTTCACCTCTACGCCCTGGAGGGACCAGAACTGGTGCACGCGCTGGACGGGATGTTCGCGTTCGCGATCTGGGATGCCGAGCGGCACAGGCTTCTTCTCGCTCGCGACCACATGGGTCAGAAACCGCTATTCCACTCGCAGACCGGGCGCAGTTTCGCGTTCGCCTCCGAGGCGAAGTCACTTCTCGCTTCAGGACTCGTCGAGCCGACGCCCGACCTGGAAGCGATTTACCACTACGTCTCGATGCGCTACGTCCCGGGCGACCGCAGCTTCTTCCGGGAGATCCGGAAGCTGGAGGCCGGTCACCGGATGGTGATCGATCCTGGATCGGTACGTATCGAGCGATACTGGGACTTCTCGTTCGCCGACCCTCTCCGGTGCGGGGAACCGGAATTGCTGGATGCCCTCGACGACGCATTGACCGGAGCCGTGCGTAGCCATCTGATGGCGGACGTGCCGGTAGGTGCCTTCCTCAGTGGAGGCATCGACTCGAGCCTCGTTTCTGCGATCGCCGCCCGGGAATCCGACTCGTCGCTCTCCACGTTCGCGATCGGGGTCGAAGAAGCTTCGTTCAACGAGCTTCCCTACGCCCGGATCGTCGCGGAGCACTGCGGCACCCGTCATCACGAAGCGATCGTTTCGGCGAACCTGGTCCGAATCGTTCCGGACATGGTCTGGCAGATGGATGAGCCCTCGGATCCGTTCGGGGTCGGCGTCTACCTCGCCTCGCGGCTCGCTGCCGGGAGCGTCAAGGTGGTGCTCAGTGGCGACGGGGGAGACGAACTGTTCGCCGGGTACGATCGATTTGCCGGTCAACGCCTCGCCGCCCTGCTGGCATACGTACCGTCTTCCGTCCGGCGGCGAGTGATTCGACCGGCGATCGAAGCCTTCCCCGACAGCTTCGCCTACAAGGGGCTGTCGCAGAAGCTGCGCTGGCTCAACGACCTCTCCCTCGCCGACGGACCGGGGCGCTACGCCGAGAGCCTGAGCTATCTTCGGTTCACCGAGCAGGCCAAGCGGACGCTCTTCACGGAATCGGTGATCCGCGAGCTGGGCAATCTCGATTCACGGGCCCTGATCGCCGAACAGTTCGATAGCGCAGGCACGGAGGACGAGTTGCATCGGATGCTCTACGCGGATCTTCACACGCGAGTGCCGGACCACTTGCTCACGATCGTCGACCGGATGTCGATGGCGCACGGACTCGAAGTCCGAGCTCCCCTGCTGGAACATCGGATGGTGGAGTTCGCGGCCCGCATCCCGTCCGAATGGAAACTGCGTGGGCTCACCCTGAAATACCTGCTCAGGCAGCTGTCCGGCCGCTACCTGCCGCCTCGCATCGCGGCGCGCCGGAAGCAGGGATTCGCCTTCCCCATCGCTTTCTGGCTGCGCGACGACCTGGCACCATTCCTCGATGAGGCGGTCAGGACATCGCGATTCGTGGACAGAGGTGTCTTTCGACGTGAGACCCTGCAGCGCATGTCGGAGGAACACCGCTCGGGGGCACGGGATCACAACTACCGGCTCTGGGTGTTCCTGAATCTCGAAATCTGGCATCGCCTGTTCGTCGACGGCGATTCGCGCGAAACGGTCGGCGAATGGATCGCGGGACAGGCTCCCGCGATCGTGCCCGTTAGGAGTCCGACGGAACGACGGTACGCGGAGGCAGTGTGATCAGCGCCCGCGCTCCCGCTCAGCTCGAGAACGATCCATTCGACCTGCTCGTGATTGGCGGAGGCATCCTGGGGGCATTTCTGGCCTGGGACGCCTCGCTTCGGGGCCTGAAGACGGGCCTCGTCGAACGGGATGACTTCGGCGGGGCAACCACCGCGGCCTCCGGACGAGTCCTGCACGGCGGGCTGCGATCTCTTCAACACATGGAACCGCGCGCCGCCGCCCGCTCGCTGCGCGAGCGAGATGCCGTGGCCCGCCTGGCCCCCGGGCTGTGTTCGCCGCTCCCCTTTCTGCTACCGGTCGATGGCGGGAGGCTCGAGACCTTTCTGTTCCGGGGGGCCGCATTCGCCTGGAACGGATTCGTGCGCACGATGCCGGGGCGCGTGTCCCCACCCGCCAGGTTCGTCTCGTCCGGCTCGCAACTCCCCGCGGAGGTGGCGAGCCTCGCTCCCTGCGGTGGCCTGCTCGTGCACGACCGCCAGATCGTCTCTCCGGAGCGACTCGTGCTCGCGGTCCTCGCCGCCGCTGAAGCTGCGGGCGCCGTCATCTGCAATCGACTGGAAGCAGAGGAGATCATTCGGCACGGCGGCCGGGTCGCAGGCGTGAGGGCGCGTGACAGGGTAAGTGATCGGACGCTGGAGATCCGCGCGACATACGTGATCAACGCAGCGGGGCCGTGGGCGCCGCGCTTGTGGCCGGAAGAGTCGGGTCCGCGCCCGCGGATCGGATTCGCCCGTGGCGTTCACCTGGTTGTTGACCGGACCCCGCCGCCGATGGCTCTCGGGCTCTCCTGGAGCGAGCAATCCGCGGACGGCAGGTGGGGCCGCGCCCGGCGCGTGTTCGTGATGCCGTGGGCCGGAATCACACTGGTCGGCGCGTCCTGGCTACCGGTCGGCTCCCCGCCCGCTGGAATCGTGGCGGCCGACGGTGACGAGGTCGACGAATTCCGGCAGGGGCTCGATGCCCGTTGGCCGGACCTTGGTATTACCGCGGATCGCGTCCGGTACGCCGTCGCCGGGCTCTATCCCCGATTCGGCGTTGATTCCGTGCCCGACGACCGGTACGCCGTAGCGCGTCACCCCTTCGTTCACTACCACGGTGACGAAATCGGCCCGGTGGGCCTGATCACCGTTATCGGCGTCAAGTTGACGACGGCACGCGCTCTGGCGGAACGGGTTCTGGACGGGCTGGCGGCGAGGTCCGGAATGCGCTGGTCACCGTGTGCGACAGCGGATGCCGGGCCGCTTCCCGGAGCCAGACCGGCGCCGGTCGAAGGCATCGGATTCGAACCGATACGGAACCCGGAGCAGGCTCGCCGACTCGCGGAAGTCGCGGTCGAGCGAGAACAGGCCGGCTCGCTCGCGGACCTGTTTCTGCGCCGCAGCGTAGCCGGCCAGTTCGGCCTTCCGGCACGCGACGTGCTCGAGTCGGCCGCGACGGAACTGGCGCGGGCCCTGGTCTGGACTGAAGCTCAACGGCAGGCCGAGATCCGGAGTTTCGCGCAGTTCTACGAGAGGCTTGGCGTGACGTCCCCCGAGACGGAGGGTTCGGTGTGAGGGTGCTCGTAACCGGCGGTACCGGCTTCACGGGAAGCCATGTGGTGCGGCGGCTCCTCGGCCGCGGCCACGAAGTCGTGTGCCTGGACAACCAGCCGGGTCTGTTCGCCGAAGAGCTCCGGGAACTCGGAGCCGAGGTCGTGATCGGGTCGGTCACGGACTCCGACCTCGTCCGGAGATCGTCCCGCGGCGCGGAGGTCGTGCACCACCTGGCCGCCGCGTTCCGGCAGCTCGATGTCCCGCAGTCCGTCTATCGGCAGGTCAACGTGGAGGGGACCCGCAATGTACTGGAGGCCGCGCGAGCGGCGGGCGTCCGTCGGGTCGTCTACTGCAGCACGCAGGGCGTGCATGGACACGTGACGAATCCTCCCGGCGACGAGGATTCCCCGATCGCCCCGGAGGACTACTACCAGCAGACGAAGTACGAGGGTGAGCTCGTCTGCTCCGAGTACTCTGATGCGGGGATGGACATCGCCATCGTACGGCCGACGGCGATCTACGGACCGGGAGACCCCGGGCGTTTCCTGCTGCTCTACCGAATGGCAAGAAAGGGCAGGTTCCTGATGTTCGGGGACGGCGAGACCACTTACCATCCCGTGTACATCGACAACCTCGTGGACCTGTTCGAGCTCGCCGCGGACCGTGCCGAGGCGCGTGGCCGCACGTACATCGGGGGCGACGACGAGTATTTCACGCTCAACGATCTGGTCGCAGCGGTCGGCCGCGCGATGGAGATCGAGGTAGATATCGTCCATTTGCCGTTCCGACCGCTCTGGCTGGCCGCCGTCGCGTGCGAATCGGTCTGCGCCCCTCTGAAGATCTCTCCCCCGCTGTTCCGTCGCAGGGTGGACTGGTTCCGGCAGGTCCGGGCCTTTCGGATCGACCGGGCACGCGACGAGCTCGGGTACAGGCCGACCGTTGGACTCGAGGAGGGTCTGAAACGGACGTTCGACTGGTACCGGGAGAACGGCTACCTCTGAGCCGCGCCGAGCAACTCGCCGTAGAGCCGGGCGAGATCGGAAGCGGCTCGCGTCCAGGACAGCTCGTTCTCGGCCCTCGCCCGGCCAAGGCGTCCGAGCCGCTCCCTGCGAGCCGGATCGTCGGCCAACTGGCCCAACGCGCCGGCGAATGCCGCACCATCGCCATTTGCCGCGAAAACGCCGAGGTCGCCGAGAATCTCCCGATTGACCCGGTTGTCGAATGCCACCACCGGGAGACCGCAGGCCAGGTAGTTGTAGACCTTCAGGTTTCCCTCGGACGCCGAGAGTTTCGGCGTCAGGCCGATATCCGCCGCGCCGGTCAGTGCCCTCGTATCCTCGAAGGCGACCCGCCCGGGCAGGAGCACCTGCCCGGAGAGACCGAGCTCGGCGGCGCGCTGGCGATACGTCTCCTCAGGATAGCCGGCCAGCAGTACCCGAAGAGCGGGCCGGTCGATCAGCACGGGCCGCAGGTGCTCGAGGAGAAGATCGATCCCCTGGTAGTCTGCGAGCACGCCGACGTACAGGGCCAGCACCGCGTCCTCCGGGACTCCGTATCGGGCACGCACGGCCGCACGCTCGGCTCGGCCGAGGGGGCGGAATTCACGGGTGTCCACACCGTCGAGCACGGTGCGGATTCGCGCGGGCTCGAGGGACTTCAGAAGAGCGTCCGCGGCTCGACCCGAGCTCGCCACCACGGCATCGGCTCCAGCATCGATCCAGCGCTCCAGCGCCGCGAATGCACGGCCCGCGCTACCGTTCTCGTCGAGGTACCCGTGCGCGGCCAGCTCATCGGTGAGGCTGCCCTGATAGTCGAATACGAGGGGAGACCCGGTTGCGGCGCGCACGATGCGTCCGATCAGAGCGCCCTCATGCAGATGCCCGTGAATCACGTCCGGCGGCTGGCGACGAGCTTCCCGCAGGCACTGGAGGAGCAGGAGCGGGTCGGCCGCGTACTTCGCGTTCGAGGGACCCGCAGACAGTTTCCGGTAGCCGGGAAGCCGCGGAATTCGAACGGTGTGGACGCCTTCCACGTCTCGTCCGTGATGGTAGGTACAGACGGTGACCCGGTGCCCGGCTGCCTGCAGCGCCCGTACCTCACCGAGAATCCGCACGTGGCAGCCGCGGTCCGCGAAGAACGGAGTCGGCGCGATCATCAGGATGCGATACATGTTCCCTAAACCGTCAGCCCGGCTGCCTCCAGCTCGCGACGCGCGACGTCGACCCGGTCCACCGCCTCCTGGCCGTCGGCCCAGGCGGCCAGGTCGTCGATCCCGTCCTCGAACCGGACTCGCGCTTCGAAGCCCAGGAGGTCGCGCGCTCTGGCGGGATCGCCGTAGCAGTGCCGGATGTCGCCCTTGCGGAAGCGGCCCACGTACTCCGGTTCGGGACCGCCCAGCCGGGTCCTCAGTGCATCGGTCAGCTCCCGGAGACCGAGGGAACGCCCGGTGCACACGTTGACCGCCTGCCCATCGGCTCGATTCGGCTCCAGTGCCAGCAGGTTCGCCCTCACGATGTCGGAGACGTGCACGAAGTCGCGACTCTGGGCTCCATCCTCGAACACCACGGGGGCCCGGCCGTTGAGCAGCCGACAGGTGAATATCGCCGCCACACCCGTGTACGGATTGTTCAGGGACTGGCGGGGACCGTACACGTTGAAATAGCGAAGCGCGACCGTCGGGATCCCGTAGGCGCCTCCCACGCTCAGGCAGAGCTCTTCCTGGTCCCGCTTGCTGACCGCGTACACCGAGGTCGGGTGGAGAGGTTTCGCCTCGGACGTTGGCGCCGGCGACAGGACCTCGTCGCACTCGGGGCAGCGCATCTCCCAGTCGCTTCGCTCCAGCTGCTCTGCGGGGCGGAGCGGCGGATACAGAGTACCGTGCGCCTCGCAGCGATACTGCCCTTCGCCGTAGATCGACATGGAACTGGCCACCACGAGGCCTTCGATCGGCCGTTCGCGCTCGATGATCGCCTGGAGGAGAATGCCGGTTCCCTCGCAGTTCGCCCGGACGTAGTCAGCGATCCGGTACATCGACTGTCCAACCCCCACGGCCGCGGCCTGGTGGCTGACCAGGTCGATGTCGCGAAGGGCGCCACGCACCTGTTCGGGGTCGCGCACGTCGCCGCGCACGAATTCCACCGCGCCGGATTGCACGTGCCCGGCGATCGATGCCGGTCCGCTGGCCTCTCCGTGCACCTGTGGATCGAGATTGTCGAGAACGCGCACCCTGTGTCCCCGCTCGACGAGAGCATCCACCAGGTGCGAGCCGATGAAACCGGCACCCCCGGTTACGAGAATCCGCTTCGGATCCATGGCCAAGGCACTCCTTCGCTTCGATTCGTCCGGATACGTGCGGAAGCTTCTGAGAGCAAGCCCCGTGCCCCGGGCCTTTCCCCGGGCGGGTCGCACCGCCACCGTTCGGGAATGGCCCCGGTTTCGCATCCGGACGGTGTCCTGGTGTAATCTCACGTGTTCCGGCAACTCCGGTCGAGGGCCCGAGATGGTTGAAAGGAAGCGCCGAAAGAGATCGACGATCCGGGTCGCCATGCCGGGCCCCGGACGAAGCCGATCGCGTCGGAGGCACGGCTGGAATCGTCTTCGGTCCCGTCGGGCCCGAGGGACGATCGTCTCGGTCGGTCTCCTGATGATCGTCCTGGCCCTCACATTGGCACCGGTCGAGACGACGGAGACCGCGATCCCGGGAACCTGCATCTGGTGTGGCCATTTCGCCCTCGCCGACGCGATACTCAACATTCTGCTGTTCGTGCCGCTCGGGTACGTGCTCGGGCTGATCGGACGCCCGTCGAGGTGGCGGGCCTGGGCCGGTCTGACACTTCTCGCGGGGGCGATAGAATTCGCACAGGTATTTCTTCCGGGACGCTTCCCCACACTCTCGGATGTGATCGCCAACTCGACCGGTGCGGCACTGGGGCTGGTGATGGCGGGCTTGTGGAGGAGGGGCGCACCGGTGCATGCCAGGCGCGCAGGTCCGCTGCCCCTGTTCGCCGGGTCCCTCGCGGCGATCGTGTGCGTGGGCAGTACCCTTCTGCTTCGACCTGAACTTCCGGAGTCGAACTGGTTCGGCCAATGGACGCCGGATCTCGGGCACTACGAACGCTACGCGGGCGAGGTGCTCGATGTGCGGATCGGGAGCATGGAAGTTCCCGGCCAACAGCTCGAGAACGCGCCTGAAATTCGGGCCGATCTGTTGGCCGGAGAACCCGTCGAGGTGGCATTCGTCGCCGGGAAGAACCCTGCGGATCTGGCTCCGATCTTTTCCATCTACGATGGGATGGAGCGGGAGATCTTCGTCCTGGGACAGCGGCGAGCAGACCTCATCGTGCGGCTGCGTCGCCGCGCATCGGACCTCACGCTGCGCGCCCCGCAGGCCCTGTTCGAAGCATCTGCTCCCCTGCCCGGTGACACGACCCTCGTCGCGGTGACGGTCGGTCGTCGGACGATTTGCACGGATCTGAGGGATGATCCCTGTCGCTCGATCTCACCGCCGGGCCGAGGCTGGAGCCTGCTGCTCGGGGCGGCTCCGACGAACGGCTTCGAGCGGCTGGCCGATGGGGCCTGGCTGGCTCTGTTGTTCATGCCCCTCGGGTATGGATTCCGGCCGAGGACCGGCTGGTGGTCCGGTCTCCTGGTCGGGCTGCTGGGACTGGCGGCAGCAGGTCTGCTGGGGGGAGGCGTGGCCGGAGCCGACCTGCTCACGACGATCGCGGGTGCCGGCGCGGGACTCCTGGCGGGAGATGCTGCGGGACGGTGGGTGCCTCGAAGATTCAGACTGCGGGCAGATCCGCCGACTCGGCCATGACGCGGATGCACCGATCGATCCTCTCGTAGACCTGTTCAAATACCGTCTCCGGCTGTTCCACCGGATCCCGGATCGTCCGCTTGAGAATCGGTTCGGGATCGAGGTCGCCGAGGACCCAGACCTTCTCAGGGTCGGCTCCGAACAGGCGCCGGATATCCCGGTCCTGAGCCGCGCTCATCACGTAAATCAGGTCGGCCGCATTCACGCTGGCATGGGTGAGAAGACGGGATCGGTGGGCCTCGAGATTGACGCCTCGGCGGAGTGCCACGGCGCGCGCTTCGGCCGGTGACTGTCGATCCGGCTTGACGAATCCGGCCGAAGTGATCCGCCACCCTTCGGGATCGCCCAACTCCCGGACGAGTGCGTGTTCCGCGTACGGGCTGCGGCAGATGTTTCCGTGGCAGACGAACAGGACGACCGCCTCTCGGCGACCACGTACCGCCTCTCGTGCGATTTCGTGCCGGGTGGAGTGCCTCAGG
>CBDTXM010000058.1:0-16379 GCA_965364445.1 uncultured bacterium
ATGGCGGGCGTGATCCAGGAGACCGGCCGGCCGACGCTGGTGATGAGCCACAACAAGACGCTGGCCGCCCAGCTCTACGGGGAGCTGAGGCAGTTCTTTCCGACCAACGCGGTCGAGTATTTCATCTCCTATTACGACTACTACCAGCCGGAGGCCTACGTACCCCGAACCGACACCTACATCGAGAAGGACTCGTCGATCAACGACGACATCGATCGACTGAGACTCAGGGCGACCTCCGCCCTGATGGAGCGCCGGGACGTGATCGTGGTCGCCTCGGTGTCGGCGATCTACGGGCTGGGTGATCCACGCGGGTACCGGCAGATGATGCTGACCGTGGACCGTGGCGCCCGGATGTCCCGGCGCGAGATCCTCTCGGGGCTGGTGGCGATCCAGTACAGTCGGAACGATCTCGACCTGCGTCGCGGCACCTTCCGGGTGCGTGGCGATGTGATCGAGGTGATGCCTGCCTACGAGGAACAGGCGGTGCGCATCGAGCTGTTCGGCGACGAGGTCGAACGGATCACCAAGATCGACCCTCTGACGGGCAAGGCGATCGCTACTCTGGACCGTACGGCGGTATTCCCTGCGACCCATTACGCCGTGGATCCGGATCGACTGGAACGGGCGATCGACGGAATCCTGACGGAGCTGGAGGCGAGGCTGCTGGAGTTGCGTACCAACGGGCGGTTGCTCGAGGCCCAGCGACTCGAGAGCCGCACCCGTTTCGACATCGAGATGCTGCGCGAGATCGGTGTCTGCCCCGGTATCGAGAACTACTCCCGGTATTTCGACGGTCGCGAACCGGGGGAGCGGCCCTACTGCCTGCTCGATTACTTCCCAGACGATCACCTCGTCATCGTCGATGAATCCCACGTTTCCATTCCGCAGATCGGCGCGATGTACAAGGGAGACCGCAGTCGAAAGCTGACCCTGGTGGAGCATGGGTTCCGTCTTCCGTCGGCGCTCGACAACCGGCCGCTGGAATTCGATGAGTGGGAGGAACTCGTTCCCGCGGCCATATTCCTCAGTGCGACACCGGCCGACTACGAGCTGCGTAAGTCCGGAGGGATCGTGACCGAGCAGCTGGTGCGGCCGACGGGCCTGCTCGATCCGAAGGTGGAGATCCGCCCGGTCGCGACTCAGGTGGATGATCTGCTGGAGGAGATCCGGGAGCGCACCGGACGCCGGGAGCGGGTGCTGGTGACGACGCTGACGAAACGGATGGCCGAAGACCTCACCGAGTTTCTCGCGGCCCGGGGCGTGCGGGTGCGGTACATGCACAGCGACATCGATTCGATCGAGCGTGTGGAGATCCTCCGGGATCTTCGTCTCGGGAGTTTTGACGTTCTGGTCGGAATCAACCTGCTGCGAGAGGGGCTCGATCTGCCCGAGGTGTCCCTTGTGGCGATTCTCGACGCGGACAAGGAGGGATTCCTGCGCTCGGAAACCTCTCTCGTTCAGACCATCGGTCGCGCTGCCCGAAATCTGAACGGAACCGCAATCCTCTACGCGGACCGTATCACGGGCTCCATGGAACGGGCGATCGAGGAGACGAATCGGCGCCGGGAGGTCCAGGCCCGCTACAACGAGGAACATGGAATCACGCCGCAGTCGATCCGGAAATCGATCAGGGAGATCCGGTTCACGACCGCCGTCGCGGATGCCCGCACGGTGGAGGCGGATCAGACGGGCGAAGGTCGCGCGGTCGCGGAGTCGGATGCGGACTACGAGGCGCGGGATCCCGCGGTTCTCATCCGGAAGATCGAGGCGGAGATGCGCGAAGCGGCCGAACAACTGGATTTCGAGCGAGCCGCCCGGCTTCGCGATCAGCTGTTCGACGTAAAGGCTCGAATGGAGACGGCACCGGACCGCCGCGGAGGTCGCAATCGTCGAGGGAAGGCGGGGACCGGGCGGAGAGCGGGCGGGTGAGCGAGGACACGGCCCTGAGGGGCCCGGCGATCTCCGGGCCAGCGGACCTGGACCAGGCCGCTCTCGAGGCATGGGCCGCTCGTGTAGGGCGCGCGGCGGTCAGCACAGGCCGATTCGTCTGCCTCTACGGACCCCTGGGAGCGGGAAAGTCCACCTTCGTGAGAGCCGCCTGTCGGGCGGCGGGGGTCGAAGGCGCGATTCCGAGTCCCACCTTCACCCTCGTGAATCGGCATCGAACCCTTTCCGGAGAGACCATCTGGCACGCCGACCTCTATCGTCTCGAGTCGCCCGAGCTCCTGGTGGATCTGGGCTGGCCGGAGCTCGTCGATAGTGACGATGCCGTATTCGTGGAGTGGGCGGAGCGCGCGGCTGACTGGCTTCCGGCTGACCGATGGGAGGTCAGGCTGACCTTCGCCGACCGTCCGGACAGGCGGCGCGTCGAAGTCCGCTCTCTCGGCGGCAGCGCAGAGCCTCCGGAACCGAGGATCGACCCGTGTTGACTCTCGCGCTGGACACCAGCACGCCGACCGGCAGCATCGCCCTGGGAGGACTTCCGACCGAGGCGCAGGAAAGCGTGGTCGAGATGCAGCTCCCGGTGCAGGCGGTTCGCTCGGAATCCGTGCTTCCCGGGATCGACCGTCTCGTGCGATCCGCAGGGTGCCGACCGACCGACATCGCCCGCGTCGTCGTCGGTGCCGGCCCCGGTTCCTTCACCGGCGTCCGAATCTCGGCTGCTCTGGCCAAGGGGATTCGTGCGGCCCTCGGGGCCGAATTGCATGCCTGGTCCAGCCTTGCCGCGATCGCGGTCGGCTCCGGGGCCTCGGGACTCGTCTGCGCCGCGATCGACGCGCGACGGGGCCAGGTGTACGCGGCGGGATACGAGATCGAGCGGGATGGTCCCGAACTGGTCAGGCTGGAACCGGTGTTCGGCCCGGTCGCCGAGCTGTTCGAGACGACGCTCGGCCGGCTCACGCCGGCCGGCGCCTGGACGCTGGCTGCGGAGCTCCCCGAGCCTCTCGGTCGGTCTGCGCGGAGCGCCGGCATAGACTGGTGCTCGCCCGCGGACGGGGAATCTGCCGCCGGCGCTCTGCTGCGGCTGACCCGGAGCTTCCCCGACCGGGGCAAGGTCGAGAATCCGAACGTATGGCAACCCGACTACGTGCGAGCCTCCTCCGCCGAGCGGGAAGCCTGATCTTGAAGGGCGCGAGTCGGCCGATCGCCATCCGCACCATGAGACCGGCGGACCTGTCCGACGTCATGCGGATCGAACGGCAGTCGTTCACGATGCCCTGGCAGGAGAGCACCTTCCGGGCGCTGATGCGGCGCCCGAGCGCCGCGCTGCTCACGGCCGAGACGATCGGCATGGGCGCAGACGACCCGGAAGCTGTAGAGGAGATCGTCGGCTTCGCCGTTCTGTGGTTTGCGGCCGACGAAGCGGAGCTCGGTGACTTCGCCGTGGATCCCGATTGGCGGGGCCGGGGAATCGGTACCCGGCTTCTCGAGAGCTCGATCGAATTGGCACGGAACCGGGGCGCACGCACGCTCTACCTGGAGGTGCGCGAGAGCAACGCGGCCGCACGGGCCCTGTACGAGAAACGGGGCTTCCAGGTCATCGGCCGACGACCGGGGTACTACAGCGAACCGCTCGAAGATGCGTGCGTGATGAGGCTCGACCTGCAGAATGACGCGCGTTGACAGTGCTCCGAAACCGCGTCTAGGTTGACTCGGGGAGCCGGGAAGGACAACGGGTCCGATGTACGACGCGCACCTGGCGCACCATTCGTAACGTGAACTGTCACATATGAATACGAGGGATTCATGTCGCGTTCTCTGAACCGCGTTCAGATCATCGGAAACCTGGGAGCCGATCCAGAGCTCCGTACCACCCCCGGCGGCGCGAGAGTTGCCACACTATCGGTGGCCACGAGTCGCCGTTGGACGGACCGGCAGGGCCAGCCGCAGGAAAAGACCGAGTGGCACAGGGTGATCTTCTGGGAGAAGGTCGCCGAGCTCGCCGAGCGGTACCTGAAGAAGGGGGATCGGGTCTACATCGAAGGCTCGATCGAGTACAGGCAGTACGAGGACAAGGACGGCCAGACCCGGTACATCACGGAGATTCGTGGGCGAGAGATGATCATGCTCGGTGGACGAGGGGAGGGTGCCGACTTCGGGCCTTCGACGTCCGGCTCGAGGGATGCGGGGCGCAGTGGAGGTCAGAGCGCCCGGGACGACTACGAGGAGTTCTCGAACGAGTCGCTGACGCCAGCGGGTGACGACGACCTGCCCTTCTGAGGAGCGGCGGATGAACAGGATGGCACGCACGACGGCTCTCATCGCGGGGGCGATGGCGCTGGCTCTCGGTGGAGTGCGGTCCGCGGGGGCCCAGGAGGCCGGTGAGGCCCCTCGTTCCCCCCACGAGGTACGCCGGGGCGAGACGCTGTGGGAACTGTCCGCGCGCTATCTTCGCAATCCCTACCGCTGGCCCGACATCTACGAATTGAATCGGGACGTCGTGCAGGATCCGCACTGGATCTTCCCGGGCGAACGGCTTCGGATGCCCGGCGATGCCGCCGCCGTCGTTTCGAGTCGCTCTTACGACGAAGGGCGACCTCCCGCCGGTTATCGTACCGGCCGGCCGGCGCCTGCCACGGACCTGTCCGGCACGGTGTTCGGTACGCGCAGTGATCAGCTGCTGTCGCTTTCGGCCCTCCAGGTGGACGAAGACTCACGCCCGGCGGTAGTCAGCGTCAGCGATTTCTTCCAGGCCAGCCTGCTGGTCGATCCCTCCGAGTCGGGACCGATGGGGCGCACGGTGCGCGTGATCGAGGAGAACCCGCTCGACCTGAACCTCCCGCCCTCTGCGCGGTTGCATCAGGATGTCGTCTTGCATCTCGCGGGGCTGCAGACGACGCCGGGGGACCTTCTCCAGTCGGTGCGTTGGGGGCGCGACATCACGCCTTTCGGCCAGGTCCTGGAGTCGAAGGCGCTCCTTCTGGTCACTCGCACGGCCGCCGACAGCGCTCGCGCTCGCGTCGTCGACGTGTACGGCGACTACCGGGTGGGCGATCCGGTGCTCCGGGCGGCCGACTTCTTCCTCGATCCCGAGATGGAACACACCGAGTCGGGCGAGGTCCTCAACGGACGGATCATCGCGTTCGCCGTCGAGAATCAGACGGTTCTCGACCTGTACGACGAGGTGTTTCTGGACCTCGGCCGTACGGCCGGCGTGAAGATCGGTGACGAATTCCTCGTGTTCTCGCACCTCGAGCCATCGCCGGCTCTCGCGGAACCGGAAGACGCGCTGTGCGTGCTGCGAGTCGTTCGAGTGACGGGAAACACCTCGACGGCCGTGGTGCACAAGGTCCGCGATCCGGGCACGCGAGAGGGCAATCCGGTTCGACTCTCGCGCCGACTCTCAGGCTGATCGTCGTCCTTTCCCCCTCCGGCGGATCCCGGTAGCTTCGGGTCGAAATTCCGACTGCCGGGGTGAGTCGCGTCCGCCGATCGGACGTCCCCCGATTTTCGGCTTCGAGCCGCTTGAGCGGTTCGAGCCGTTTCACCAGGACAGGAGTGCATCGTGAGCGGATCTCCGCGGGTCCTCGTTACCGGGGGAGCCGGGTTCATCGGGTCCCACGTCTGCCAGATCTACAGGGACGCCGGTTGGGAAGTTACGGCTCTCGACGATCTCAGCACGGGCCGACGGTCGAACCTCCCCGACGGAGTGGCGCTGGTCGAGGAGGACATTCGGTCGGAAGCCGCCGCCGACCTCGTGCGAGGCGGCCGCTTCGATCTGGTGAATCACCACGCGGCGCAGATCGACGTGCGAGTCTCGGTCGCCCGACCGCGACACGACGCCTCGATCAATATCGACGGACTGCTCAATCTGCTCGAGGCTGCCCGCGACGGGCAGGTTCCTCGATTCCTGTTCGTGTCGTCGGGCGGAGCGATTTACGGCGAGGCCGGTGAGATTCCCTCTCCGGAAACGACGCTCAAGGCGCCGCTGTCGGGATACGGCGTCAGCAAGCTGTCAGGGGAGCACTACCTGTTCACGTTCCGGAAACTGTTCGGTATCGAGGGCGCCTCGCTCCGGTATTCGAATGTCTACGGGCCGCGGCAGGATCCGAACGGTGAAGCGGGGGTAGTTGCCGTCTTCAGCAGCCGACTTCTCGCGGGAGAGCCTCTGACCATCTACGGCGACGGAATGCAGACGCGCGATTACGTCTACGCCGGCGACGTGGCCCGGGCGAATCTGCTTCTCACCACCGCGTCGCTGCCCGATCCGGCGTCCGTTGACGATGTCGCATTCAACGTCGCGACGGGAGAGGAGACGTCGGTCGTGAAGCTCGCCGATACCCTGTTGAAGGCAGCCGGGGCGAAGGTGGAGGTGCAGCATGCACCGCCACGAAAGGGCGAGGTCCAACGCAGTTGTCTGCGAGCGGAGAAGTTGCGGGCCCTGGGGTGGGCTCCCGAAGTGTCGCTGGAGCAGGGGCTCGGCAACACGTTCGAGCATATCGCGCAAGAGATCTGAGGATTCACTCGATGGGGCCATTCGCCTTTTCCTTGACTTTGCAGGCCGGACAGCCGATCGCCGCACGTCCGTGGGACCTGGTTCTCGGCGCGACGCCGATGACCAAGATCATTCTGATCGTCCTGGCCGCCTTCTCCGTGCTCTCGTGGGTGTTGATATTCTGGAAGTGGTCCGAGTTTCGCCGCTTGCGCGCGACCGGTGACGAGTTCGTAGAGGCGATGCAGGACGCTGCGGGCCTCCGCGAGGTGTACCAGACCCTGACTCGCTTGCCCGAGTCCCCGTATACCCGGGTCTTTCGCCGAGGCGTGAACTTCTTCACGGAACTGAGGCCGACCGCGCTCAGGGACGAGGTGCACACGGGTCCTGGTCTGACGCCCGCGCAGCTGGAAGCCCTCAGGCTGGTCCTGGAGAAGGAGTTGTCGGAGGAGCGCGATGATATGGCCCACGGCCTCACGTGGCTGGCGATCATCGGGTCGGTGAGCCCGCTGATGGGCCTGCTCGGCACCGTGGTCGGCGTGATGAATTCCTTCATCGGTATCACGAGCCAGGGAAGCGCCAACATCGCGGCCGTAGCGCCCGGTATCGCCGAGGCCCTCGTGACGACGGTGGTCGGGCTCGCCGTCGCGATTCCGGCGGTGATTGCCTACAACCACTTCGCCGGAAAGCTCGGGCTGTTCACGGGTGAGCTCGAAGGATTCGCCGCCGAGTTCATCGGCACCCTGGCCCGCGAGGGCCGAGTATGATCGGACGGGCGTCCCGGCACGACACGCACGGCGGTCTGCCCGTGCGGGCCGAGATCAACGTGACCAGCCTGGTGGACGTCGCGTTCACGCTGCTCGTGATCTTCATGATCACGGCGCCGATCCTCCAGGGAGGTGTCGAGGTCACGATACCGAAAGCGCCTGCGGCGCCGTTGCAGGTGAGCGAAGGCCTCGTGATCTCGATCGACAGGGAAGGCACGATCTACGTCGAGGATGATGCGGTGACCCGGGAGGAGTTCGACGCTACGATCGGCACGCTCGTGGAACGGAGCGGGGCAGAGACCGTCTACGTGAAGGGAGATCGGGACGTGCCGTACGGTGCCGTGCTCTGGGTGATCGGTACGTTGAAGGAAGCGGAGATCGAAGCGGTGAGCCTCGTGGCAGAGCCGGAAGCGGATCGCTGAGGTGCGTGAGCCGAGACATCGACCGCCGGCCGGGGCGCTGCTCGCGTCGACGATCCTCCACCTGATCGCCGGCATCGCTCTCGTCATCGGTACCGCCACGATGCGCCCACGCACGCTTCCGGCGCAGACGTACCGCGTGAGGCTGGTCGCGGCAGCCGACGAATCGGCTCCGGAGAGGCTGACACCCCAGCCGGCCCGGCCGGCCGAGGAAGAGAACCGTCCCCCTCCCCCTCAACCGACCGAGCAGCCCGTACCGCAGACCGAGCTTCCGACGGTCGTCGAGGAAATCCCTCCACCCGTGGAGGAGACCCGGGAGCCGGCGCGTGCGCCCGAAGAGGGAGACGAGGCGATCAACGTGCAGCTGGAGGGCGCCGCCTTCGTGGATCCCTCGTACCTGCAGAACATCATCCGGCAGGTGAATCGGTACTGGAGACCACCCGCCGGTGGGCGGCATCTCAGAGCCGAAGTCGTGTTCGTGATTTCGAGTGACGGATCGGTCGACGAGATCGAGATGCTCACCCGATCGGGAGACATGAGTTTCGATCTCGAGGCACGCGGAGCGATCGAAGCGGCGGGTCGGGCACGGGCATTCGGTCCACTGCCCGAGGCCTGGCCGCGGGATCGTCTGCGGATTTCATTCTTTTTCGACCCGACGACCAGATGAAGGTATTGATGACCAGCAAGAGCATCCGATTCGCAGCACTGTTTCTCGCCGCGGCCGCTTTCGGCTCGATCACGACGCCGGTCGCGGCGCAGGAGCCGGGGGACGTGAGGATCGGGATCACGTATACGCCCGGCTACATGCCCGGCCTGGTTCTCACCCCGGTCGAAAGCGCGGATGGCCTCGAGGAGGTCGCACGCGACGCCGACTCGATCCTCCGGCAGGACCTGGACTTCAGCGATCGCTTCGAGATGATCGATATTCCGGGCGATTTCCGGGCCGGCGAAGCCGTCAACTACGGGCTGTGGAATCAGCTCGGGGCGGTCTGGCTCGTGGCCAGCCAGGTCTCGGGCAGCGCCGCCGCGCCGGTGCTCCGCGTAAGCCTCCACGATGTCGTATTCGGGGAGCTGAAGGAGGTGCGGGCGTTCAGTCTCCCGGCTGTCGGCTCATCGGACTTCCGGATGGCGGTCCACCGGGTTTCGGACCAGGTGGTTCTGTGGGCGACCGGCGAGCCGGGTATCGCCGCGACCCGGATCGTCTTCCGGCGGAAAGGCGCAGAGGGCGCTTCCGACGTCTGGATCATCGATTCGGACGGCAATGGTCTGCGGCGTCTCACGAGCGACGAGTCGATCGTCTACTCGCCCGACCTGTCACCGGATGGTTCTCACCTGCTGTACGTCTCGTACGTCAGCGGCGGACCGGTCGCGTACGAGAAGAACCTGGCGACGGGCGCGGTACAGACGGTGTCGGCCGAACAGGGGCTCAACGTGACACCCGTCTACTCGCCGGATGGACGTCACATCCTCTATGCCCGCACCGAGGGGGATCACACGGAGCTCTTCGAATTGCAGCGGAATCCGATCTGCTGCGGTCGCAGGGTCACCTATACGAGCGTCGGAGAGACACTGAATGGCGGCTATTCGCCCGACGGGCGGCAGCTGGTGATGACGTCCTCGCCGCTCGGGTTGCCGCACATCTACGTCATCCCGAGACAGGGTCGGGGCGAGCCTCGCATACTCAGCCGATATGTGTACGGGGAAAGGGGATACGCGACATCCCCCGACTGGTCGCCGCGAGGGGACCGGATCGCCTATCAGGCCTGGATCGAGAGCTCCTTCCAGGTCGTGACGGTGTCTCCCGACGGGTCCGATCGGCGGGTCCTGACGTCGCGAGGGAGTAACGAGGACCCCAGCTGGGCGCCCGACGGAAGACACCTCGTATTCGCCTCCACGGGGCGCGATGGCTCGGCGATGCTGATCCTCGATACGGTAACCGGCAGGGTCCGCAACCTGACCTCGGGAAGGGTCGATCAGCTGCCGTCATGGTCGGGCGTTCTCTGACCGCGGAATCCAGCGATTTCGACCGCTTGGCAACTCCATCGACGCCGCGTATGATAAAGCGGGTGCGCGCCGTTCCAACGGCGATCGGCGAGCGGGACGACGGGGTGCGTCCCCGTTCTTCGCTCCCGCTCATTATTCTCGCGTCAAGGAGTACATCCATGCGTTTCAAGGTTGGTTTTGCAGCCCTGATCGCCGTTTCGGCCATCGGACTGTCCGCCTGCGGAGGCAAGGAGCCACCTCCGCCTCCGCCGGTCGTTGACGAGACCACGGCCGCGATGCCAGATGCCGACAGCCTGGCTGCCGCCGAGCTCGCCCGAATGGAAGCGGCGGCCTCGCAGATGTGCGCGGATGCCCGGACGGCGATCGCCAACGGGGATTATGATCGCGCACGACGGATTCTCGAGCAGGTCCAGCGCGATTACCCGGGCACCGAGTGCGCCGATGCGGCGGGCATGCTGGCTGAGGGCGTCGAGGCGGTCATGGTCGTTCGCGAACGCATTCACTTCGAGTTCGACCGGTCCCGGATCACCGACGAGGCTGCTGCCATTCTGCAGCGCAAGGCCGAAGTCCTCCGCAACTATCCGAATGTCTCGGTCACCATCGAGGGTCACGCGGACGAGCGCGGCTCTCTGGAATACAACCAGGCGCTCGGTCAGCGAAGGGCTGAATCGGCACGAAGCTATCTCGTGAACCTCGGGCTTTCGGCCGGTATGTTCCGCACGGTCAGCTTCGGCGAGGAGCGTCCGATTGCGCAGGGCGCGAACGAATCGGCCTGGGCCGAGAATCGGCGCGACGAGTTCGTCCTGCCGAACACGGCTTCGATGCTGCAGTGACGGCGCGCTCCGCGGTCCTTCTCGCGGCGGCGACGCTCGCCGCGACCGGTTGCGCCACCAAGAGCGACATGGCCGAGCTCCGGAATACGGTGACCGGGGAGTTCGAAGCCGAGCGTTCGCAGCGTGAGGCGCTGATCGCGGAGATTCAGGAACTGCGCGCGGTGCTGCTGGACAGTCTGAACGTCCAGCAGCGCCGTGACATCACGGGACGGGTCGATCTTCAGCGCCAGATTCAGGACCTCAATACCAACCTGGCTCAGCTGATCGAGTTGACGGGTCAGACCCAGCGCAACCTGGCCCTGATGTCGGTTTCTCCGGTCGATACGACCGGAACGGGTGGGGCGCCGGGTGCTCGTGTGCCCCCGCCGCAGACCGGGGGAGAGCCGTCTGGCGCGGAAGCGGCCGGTGATCCCCAGGCGCTCTACGAGGCCGCGCTCCGCCAGTTTCGGCGCGGTTCGTACGGGACGGCCCGGGAAGCCCTGGACCAGTTTCTCGCCACGTATCCGAATCACGAGCTCGCTCCGGACGCGCAGTATTTCCGCGCGGAGAGTTTCGCCGAAGAAGGCAACGCCGAAGCGGCTCTCGACGAGTACGCCCGTGTGCTGGAGCTGTATCCCAACTCCCGCCGCGCGCCCACGGCGCTTTACAAGAGCGGTCTCCTCGAGCTGCGTCGCGGCAACGTCGATGACGCCAGGACGTTCTTCAACCGGGTAGTCCAGGGATACCCGGACAGCGACGAGTTCGAGCTGGCGAGGCGTGAGCTCGAGCGACTGAGTCGCTGACCCGGCGGGTCGAGCGACGACTCCTGCGGGATCACAGGTCGCCGGTTCCGACCGGAAGGAGAACAGGTGCGCTGCCCCAGGTGTGATCACGTCGAGGACCGCGTCGTGGACTCGCGCACCAGCCGGGCCGGCCGGGCAATCCGTCGGCGACGCGAATGCCTGGGCTGCGGGTTCCGGTTCACCACGTACGAGCACATCGAACAGGAAGCGCTCAGCATCCGGAAATCCACGGGTGCGATCGAGCCCTTCGATCGAGCCAAACTCCTCAAGAGCATTGGAATCGCGTGCGCGAAACGACCCGTCTCGCTGGTGCGGATCGAAGAGATGGTGGACCAGGTCGAGGAAGACCTCGAGGGCCTGGATGAACGGGAGGTCAGCAGCCAGCAGATTGGAGAGCTGGTGATGGCCCAGCTGCGGGCCCTGGACCAGGTAGCCTACGTGCGATTCGCATCCGTGTATCGAAACTTCCAGGACACGACGGAGTTCATGGAAGAGGTGCGGGAGCTCGTGAACCGGGCGAGATACGAGGCTCGCGGACAGCAGGAGATGTTCGAGGGTCCCGGGGAGGACAACGGGGAGGACGAGGAGGCGTGACGACCGAAGCGGCGGAGATGCCCTTCCTGGATCATCTCGAGGAGTTGCGCCGTCGCATCATCTGGGCGCTGCTCGCTCTCGCGATCTGTGCCGTACTCGGCTTCTTCGTGGTTACCGAGCTGGACGTCATCGGGCTCCTCGAGCGCCCCTTCCAGCAGGTGATGCCGGACCAGAACCTGTTGTTCACGAGTCCGACCACTCCGGTCGTCGTGACCTTCAAACTGGCTTTCGTGGTGGGATTCATTCTCGCGCTCCCCATGATCGCCTACCAGGCCTGGGCCTTCTTCTCCCCCGCGCTGTACGAGAACGAACGACGCCTGATCGTTCCCGCGATCGCGATCGGCTTCCTGCTGTTTCTGGCCGGCATCGCGATGGCGTACTTCTTCGTGCTTCCGCTGGGACTGAATTTCCTTCTGGGCTTTCAGGCCGAAAGCCTGGAACCGATCATCACCGTCGATGAGTACCTGAAGTTCGCTACCCGGCTGATCCTCGCATTCGGCCTGATCTTCGAGATGCCCGTGGTGCTCGTGGTCCTCGGAATGCTGGGTATCGTCACGCCTGCCGGACTTCGGAAGTACCGCCGGCACGCCGTCGTCGGGCTGGCCATCACGTCGGCCCTGCTCACGCCCGCCGATGTGGGCACGATGGCCATGCTGTTCACTCCCATGATCCTGCTCTATGAATCATCCATCTGGCTCGTTCAGCTGGTGGTCGGCAAGAAGGGCTCCGGGGGTCGGTTCCGGTCGGAGGAGGAGTCCGCACCGCCGGGCGGGGAAGGCGGGGACGGAGAGCCGGACGGGTCATGAGGTCGGCCGTTTCCTTCCTGTTCCTGTTCGCCTCTCTTCTGTCTGCTCTTCCTGCGAAGGCCCAGGACCGCCCTCCTCGCCGGACAGTTCCTGACAGGCCTGTGGGGATCGAAGATGACGAGGCATTCTTCGAGGACAGCCTGCGACGGCTGGATCCGGCCGATACCATTCCCGAGATCGATGTCAGGGCCCGCATGCAGGACCTGGGCGGCACGGGCGGATTTCCGAATCGGGACGCAGTCTTCAACTCGCTGCTCGATCTGCCCGGATACCACGCGCTGGAATACCGGGGCAGGGAGGCGCGGGTCGAGGTGGAGAGTCAGAACCTGTCTCTGGCAGGCGATGCCCAGGTCAATCGCGAGAAGGATGTCCTGACCGCGGATTCGATTCTCTACCGCGGCTCCGTCCGATTCATGGAGGCCCGACGCAGCATCGAGCTCGTGGGGCTCGACGGCACCGAGGTGACCAGCGATTCGGTGCTCTATTTTGATCTCGCGTCGATGACCGGGACGATTTACCGCGCTGAAACCCAGTTTGCCCAGCGCGGCGCGAACTGGCGGGTCATCGGAAACGTGATTCCCAAGTCGCAGGACACTCTGTTCGCTGCCCGCAGCGAATTCACGTCCTGTGACATCGACGAGCCGCACTACTCGTTTCACGCGAGCAAGATCAAGCTGGTAAACGACGACGTGATCGTTGCGTGGCCGGTCGTGCTTTACGTCAGCAACGTGCCGGTATTCTGGCTGCCATTCTTCGCCTCCGAGATCCGACAGGGACGGCGCAGCGGTCTGCTGCCGCCGAGGTTCGGATTCAACGACATCGTTCAGACCTCGTCGGGGGCAAGTCGCAATGTCACCGACTTCGGGTACTACTGGGCGATCAGCGACTACATGGACGCCCAGGCCACGGTGGACTGGTTCAGCGGCGAGTATACCCGACTCAACGGGCGATTCAATTATCGGTGGCTGAAGAAATTCGTCCGCGGCGGACTGCTCTACAGCCAGAGCTTCAGGGATTCCGGAAGCAACCTGCGTCTCGACTGGGATCACGATCAGAGCATCGGGCTGAACACACAGCTGAGGGCGTCGATCCAGTACATCGAGGACAAGCAGATCTATCAGGATGAGAGCTTCCGACCGGACGAGCAGACGCAGACGATCGATTCGGACATCGGCCTGAATCGCCGCTTTCAATTCGCAAACCTCTCGGTGAGTGCGCGACGACGTCAGTATCTCAACGACGACAGGGTGGAGACCACGCTTCCCGCGATCAATCTTTCCTTCTCGCCCCTGACCCTGTTCCGGGCTCCGACGACACGCCAGGGACTGTTCAACAACATCGTGCTCAGCGGATCGGCGAGCGGGAACCGGCGCCTGGTGGAGCTCGACGAGGGCACCGATCTGGATCAGACCTCCGTGACTTCCAGCGGAAGTCTGACCTTGCGGAAATTCACCCTTCGGGGGAGCGCCAACTACGGGCGATTGAACCAGACTCCCTTCGACTCGCTGGTCGCCGAGCTACCCTCCAACCTGGAGCAGACACTCGGGTGGAACGCGTCGTTGAACTACCAGGTGAATCTGATCGGCTCGACGACCTTTCGCCCGACGGCTCAGCTTTCCGGCGCATCCGTGAATATCGACACGCTGGGACTCGGGTTCGTGTCCGCCCCGGTGCGTGCCAGTTTCGGAGCCACCATTTCCAGTGATATCTACGGATTCTACCCCGGATTCGCTTCGTTCGATCGCGTTCGCCACAAGATCTCGCCGCAGCTCAGCTGGGCCTACTCCCCGGCGACCTCGATCGACTCGACCCTCGCCGGCATCCCCGGTCTCGGCGGCGCGGCAGATCTCCGCAATACGCTGAGTGTCGGGTTCAACCAGACGTTCGAGGCGAAGATCAGACCGGATCGCTCGGATGCACCGCAGGCCGACTCAATTCGGGTCGCCTGGCAGGATTCGCTGGACCGGCGCATCGATACCGGGCAACGCGATTCGATTCCGGCGGGAACCGAAGTCCGGGTCCCAGACGTGGAAGGGCTGGACGTGCTGCCGGACGATTCCGTGGCCCTCGGGACGGGTCCGGTCGGAGGCGCGCGCGACCCGAATGCCGTCTTCGGCCGGGATGATGGGCCGACACGGCCCCCCGTCAGCCGCACGGTGACTCTCCTGGCCATTCGGACCGATGCGCTCGCCTTCGATTTCGCACGCGACGACGGAAGCTCGAGCCTGGTGACCGAGAAACTGAGCAATGCCTTCAGCTCGGACCTGTTGAGGGGATTCCAGCTCAATATCAGGCACGATCTGTTCGAGGGGGCCGGGACAGATCGTCGATTCAAGCCATTCATGGAATCGCTGGCGATGAGCTTCTCCCTCCGGTCGGGCACGGGCCTGGGAGACATCTTCGGCCTCGGAAACACCGGTGGCACGGGCCGCGTAGACACGGAGGCCGAGTCTCCGCAGAACGTGGACTCCCGGTACCGGCTGCGGGAGTTCGAAGGATCCTACCGTTCGGATCCGTTCTCGAACGCGCGCGGCGGCGGAAGCTGGTCGGTTTCACTGCGATATTCCCTGATCCGTTCGCGTCCCCTGGAAACGGGCAGGGAAAGCCAGACGGTCGACGGCACCCTCACATTCCAGCCGACGCCCGGCTGGTCGGTCCGCTGGACCACCCAGTACAACTTCACTCAGGGTGAGTTCGGAACGCAGTTCATCACGCTCGATCGGGATCTTCATCGCTGGCGGGCCTCCTTCCAGTTCTCCCGGGCTCCGAACGGCAACACCCTGTTCAGCGTGAGCGTCCGCCTGACGGACGCGCCGGAGCTGCACGGCGACTACAATCAGCGTACCAACTGAATCGGATCTGCCACCACTCGGCGCCCCCTCCGAAGTTCCGCTGCACGGCACGATGAATCATGGCCGGCTTCTTGAACGTCCGAAGTCCAGCGTCCGCGCGGGCATTTCGGCCCGGGAACTGCGACCGAGCGACGTGAGACCGGATCCACCCGTGTTTTCTGCGCTTTCGGGAACCGAGGAGGGGATTCCGGGCAAGCGATCGGAACTCGAGTCCTCAACGCGGCCGTGAACGGATTGGCAGACCGCACGATCGCGTTGTGACCTGCGGGTGTCCGACGACCGACCGAACGGCAGAAGAGAGGTCCATGACGACGTTTCAGAAGCTCAAGCACGAGGCCCGACGGGCAGAGCAACGGTCGGACTGGCGCAAGGCCATCAACCTGTATCGAGAGGCCTTGCGGCTGGACGAGCGTCGAGGAGGCCCCGACGAGCTCGGCCTGTACAACCGGATCGGTGATCTGCACATCCGACTCGGTGAAGTACCGCAGGCCGTTGAATGCTATGAGACCGCCGCGGACCGGTATGCCGAGAATCAGCTTCCGACGAGCGCCGTCGCACTGTGCAACAAGATTCTCAGGGTCGCACCCGAACGCACGGACATCTTCCGCAGACTCGCCCTTCTGCACGCGACCACCGGCCTGATCGTCGAGGCCCGATCGTCGCTGCTTCAGTATGTCGATCGAATGCAGGCCGCCGGAGACCTGGAGGCGGCCCTCGAGGGCGTGCAACAGTTCGTCGACGCCGCGGGAGATGACGACATCAGACTTGCGATCGCCGAGCTGCTCTCCGAGCAAGGACACAGGGCGCAGGCGGTTGCCCAGTTGCGACTCGCCGCGGCGAACGCACGACGCCGGGGCGAGGACGCCACCTCCCTGGAGACCCGGCT
>CBDTXM010000059.1:0-16313 GCA_965364445.1 uncultured bacterium
GGCGACGAGCATCCTCGTGACCCACGATATCCAGAGCGCGTTCCGGGTGGCGGACCGCCTGGCGCTGCTCCACGCGGGCCGGGTTTGCTTCGAGGGCACGCCCGAGGAAACGCGGAGTTCCACCGATCCGCTCGTGCGCGCATTCGTCGAGGGACGCCAGGAGCTGTGGCCTCCGGACTCCGTGTAGACGGCCACGCGAGAGAACGAGGACGCGAGATGCGCCGTGGGCCGAACCATGGGGAGGAAACGTGACCCGACGCAACGAGATCATCACGGGTCTTTTCGTCCTGCTGGGAATTGCTGTCGTCGGTTGGGCTTCGGTCTGGCTGGCGGGTGGTCGCTGGCGGGAGCAGGGAGCCGCGATCACGGCGCGTTTTCATGGGGTCGGCCAGCTGAAGGAAGGGAATCCGGTCTCCACGCGCGGAGTCACGATCGGGACCGTGGAGTCGATCCGCCTCGTGGATGGCGGCCTGGTGGACGTCACGATGCGGATCCGGGAGGGCGTCAGCCTGCCTGACGAGCCGGTAGCTCTCCTTCAGGCATCGTCGCTGTTCGGCGACTGGGAGGCCTCGATCGTGAGTTCCGACGAACGCCCCGAGGCTCTTCTCGATTCGGCGGTGATCGCACCCGGCGTGATTCCGGGTGCGGCCGTCCCCGAATTCTCGAGGCTCACCGATCACACGGCCCGCATCGCGGAGAATCTCCGGGGAATCACCGATCGCCTGGATCGGGCGATCAGCCAGGAAACGGCGGATCAGCTGGCCGAGGCGATCAGCAACATCAATCAGGTGACGGTCGAGCTTCGTGACCTGCTGCGAGGCCAGCGCGCCGCCTTCGACACACTGGCCGGGGATGTGACCGCAACGGGACGTGCGGTTCGCGAGACTTCGGACGCGCTCCTCGCGACCGTGTCGCGCCTGGATTCGGCCACGTCCGGTGAGCGGCTGGAGTCGATCCTCGCCGATGCGGAAGTCACCGCGAGCCAACTCGTACGTCTCTCCTCCGAGTGGTCGGAGGCGGGCGGCCGTGCCAACCAGGTGCTTGCCCGTGCCGACACCGCGCTCGCCCAGGCCAGCCTGGTTCTGGGCCGGATCGAGAAGGGAGAAGGCAGTCTGGGACAGCTGTCGGCCGATACGGTCCTCTATGAGAACACCGCCGCGGCGCTTTCCGAGCTGCGGGCCCTGCTCGATGAGATCAAGACCAACCCCGACCGGTACTTCAACTTCTCGATATTCTGACCCCGCTCTTCGGACGGAATCCGTACTGTCCGGTATCTCGTTCCCGGATCTCTTCCTTCCGCGCATCCTCTCCGGGAGCGACGCGCCAGTTCGCGTGTCGCCGGACATCCGAGCGAGGAGGTGCGAGTGGGCCGTTCCGTGAATCGAGTGATCCTGGTAGGTAATGCCGGCGCGGACCCTGACGTCCGACGGACCTCTTCCGGCAGGACCGTAGCGCACCTGTCACTCGCCACCAACAGGGTCTTCCTGCGGGACGGCGAGGAGCAGCGGCGCACGGACTGGCATCGGCTCACGTTCTGGTCGGGAGCCGCCGAAACGGTGGAGCGGTTCGTTCACCGCGGCAGTCGACTCTACGTGGAGGGCCGTCTCGAGTACGGGGCCTACGACCGGGACGGAGTCTCCATACCGACGGCAGACGTGATCGTCCAGGAATTCGTGATGCTGGACGCCAGAAACGGGTCGGACGAAGTGACCGAACCGAGTGCGGAGCCGGACGACCCGCTGACCTAGCGACGTCCTCCGGGGCTCACGTCTTCCACGCCGGGCCCGTTGCGCGCGAGCCGGAAAAGCGGGAATCTTCGGCGATTCGCACCACCGCGACAGGAGCGTGCATGTCGATGGGCCCGTTTCCGGATCCGGACGACGAGTCAGCCACGCAGAGCACCGGAAAGCTGTCCACCCGTGAGCTGCCCAGGCCAGTAGAGTCAGAAGTCCAGGGCTCGTTGCGGGTGCTGGTGACGGGAGCCGACGGGTTCATCGGTCGTCACCTCCTTCCGCGACTGGTGTCCCGTGGGCACAGGGTCCGGGCACTGGTCCGACGAGAGCCTGCCCGGCCGAGCCGCTCCGCTCCCGGAATCGAATGGCGAATCGCCGATCTCACGGATCGAGGCTCTCTCGCCGGTGTCGCAAACGGCTGCGACCGCGTTGTTCATCTCGCAGGCAGCTTCGAAACGGTGCACGGAGTGCGGCTCGGGCGGCTGCACGGAACGGGGACCCGCAATCTCGTCTGGGAGATCCTGAAGTCGGATGTAGATCGCATCGTGCTCGTGAGCGCCCTCGGCGCGAGTCCCGCCGGAGGAGAGTTCTTCCGATCGAAGTTCGAAGCCGAGGACATCGTCCTGTCCTGCTCCCTGGAGCACGTGATTCTTCGACCTTCGGTCGTTTACGGGCCGGGAGATCACTTCACGGAGCCTGTGGCCCGAATCCTGAAGTCTCTGCCGGTCTTTCCGATGATGGGTGACGGGACGTTCCAGTTGCAGCCGCTGGCGGTGGAAGACATGGTGGATATCCTGACGCAGGGCGTCGAGAGATCGGATCTCGCGGGACGATCGGTGGACCTGGCCGGTCCGGAACGGCTGAGCTTCGTCCGCATCGTGAGAATCCTCGGCAAGACGATCGGCCGCACCCGTCCGATCCTCCCGCTGCCAGCGGCATTCGCCGCCCCTGCGGCGAGGGTCGCGGCCGCCATCGGACTGCCGAGCCCGTTCTCGGAGGCACAGCTGGACATACTGCGATATGGAAGCGTGCTTCCGACCGATGAGAATCCGGTCCGGAACGTGTTCCATATCAAACCGCTTCCATTTGCCGACGCGGTGAGAGATTACCTGGAGATCGTCTGATGATGCAGACCGGCGCCGAACTCTGAATGAATGCACGAGACGCTGGATCGGCCGGAGACGCGGGATTTCTGACAGCCGCGAACTTCCTCTCGCTCGTCCGGATCCCACTCGGGGTGGGCTTCCTGGCCGTCCACGATCCCCGCTGGAGTGCCGCGATCGTCGCCGTGGGTGCCGCCACGGATCTGCTGGACGGTTGGATTGCGCGGTTGACACGCACCCAGAGCGAAATCGGGGCTCTGCTGGACCCGCTTTGTGACAGGGTGTTCGTCTTCCTGGGTCTCGTGTCGTTCCTTCCTTCGGGAAACCTGGATTGGGCGGGATTCGTGATTCTCGTGCTGCGAGATATCTTCACGGGTGGGGTGTTCGTGGTGACCCGGCTGGCCGGGCAGCACCTTCCCTTCCATTCCCGGCAGGGCGGGCGCCTCACCACGGCCTTGCAGGTGCTGGCCCTGTTCACGCTGATATTCGCGCCGACCTACATCAACATTCCGATTCTCCTCGTCGGCGCGGCTTCGGTTTACGCGATACTCGACTACGGAACGGCGGGCCTCCGGCTATCGTGGGATGGCCATCAGACGGTGGGGGACCAATCGTCGGTCTGATCGGCGGAGATCCGCAGCAGGGTCAGCGAAGCCGTCTCGGTTGAATTCCGATCAGCCGCGGGATCTCTCCACCACGTTGGGCGCGACCGGAGCGCCCTCGCCCAGCCGTTCGACTCCCCCGACCACGACCTGCTCACCCGCCGAGATCCCTTCACGAATCTCGACGAACCCGGATGTGCGGACGCCGATCAGGACTTCTTTGCGGGTCGCCGTTCCCTCGGGTGTGGCGACCCAGACGTAGTCCTGCCCCTGGAGAGGCAGAATCGCGTCCTCCGGGACGACCACAGCTTCGGGGCGAACGTCAATCACGAGTCGCGCCTCGATGAACATTCCGGGCTTCAGCGACCGGTCGTCATTCTCCACGAGCGCCTTGACGGTAATCGTGCGGCCCGGCAGCTCGACCCGGGGATCTACGAAGTCGACCACCCCGGCGTACTGACGCCCCGCCATCGCCGCCACCTCGAAGCTCACTGTCTGCCCGACATCCAGAAGGCCGGCGTACCGTTCCGGGACGCGAAATGCGGCGCGCTGCGGATCGACGGTCTGGAGCGTGGTGAGTTGGGTCTGCGGCGTGATGTAGTCTCCCACGCTGACGAGTCGCTCGCCCACGACCCCCGCGAACGGCGCACGGACCACGGTTCTCTCGAGTCTCGTCTGCTGGAGCTGGAGGTCGGCCCTGGCGCTCCGCGCCGTGGCCTCGGCCTGTTCGAGATCCGCCTGTGACGATGCGTTTCGCTCGAGGAGATCGCGAGTCCGGCTCAGCGCCTGTTCGGCCAGGTCCAGCTGGGCCTCGAGTCGGGCAACCTGCGCCTCGAGTTCCGAGTCATCGATCTTGAACAGGGGGGCTCCTCGCCCCACTTCGCGGCCTTCGGACGCGTAGATGCCCGCGAGCCTGCCAGATACCTCGGGCTGCAGGCGGATCGACTGGACCGCCTCGATCTGTCCGGTGGCGCGGATATCCTCGAGCACCGTGTCCTGCATCGCAACGGCGACGTCAACGGGCATGGGAGGTGGACCTCCTGCTCCTCCCGGACCGCCGGGTCCGCCGCCCGCCGCGCCACTCTCCGCATCGCCGCCGCAGGCGCCGGCGATCGCGATCGCCGCCACCAGTCCGGTCGTCCGCCACGCCGGGATGCGCCTCGCTCCCCCGAACTGCTCCCACATCATCGTGTCTCCGTGAGTCGTCGGCCCAGGATCGCCTCCACACCGGCGCGGGCCAGTCTTGTCGTGTAGCGCGACTGCACGAGCCCCGCCTCCGCTTCCGTCAGATCGACCTGCGCCGTCACCAGGTCGATGATCGTCGTGGCTCCCGCCCGATACCTCTCTTCCTGGACCCGAAGATTCTCGCGCGCGACCAGAACCGCGTTTCCTGCCAGCTCGGCACTCGCTCTGGCGGTGTTGTAGGCCTGGTAGGCCTCGGCCATGTCGCGGCCGATTCCGAGCTCGGTGTTCCGCCGCGCCGCCTCCGCGATCTGACGCGCCGTACTCGCACGGTAAATGCGGATCTCGCGTTGCGCACCATCCCAGATCGGAAAATTCAGCGAGAGACCGAAGGTGGCTCGCTTCGTCGCGTCCGGCACGAAGTCGTCGTCGAACCCGTTCCAGCTTCCGAACAGACTGAGCGATGGCAGGTACGCGGAGCGTTCCGATTTGAAGAGAGCGTTCGTCCTCCGCTCCTCGGCCCGCGCGACCTCGACGATCGGACTGATCGTGACCGCCTCCTCGATCGCCTGCGCCTCCGAGATCGGGAGGGGTGGGGCGGCGAGGGTGTCCAGCTTGGCTGCGTCGACCGGGCCCGGAATCCCCGTACGTCGGCCGAGCTGCAGACGCGAGACCGCCAGTGCGGACTCCTGTCGCAGAAAGTCAACCTTGGCACGGGTCAATTCGAGGAGCAGCTGCAGCGAATCCGTCTGAACGGCGGCTCCAGCCAGGACGCGGGCCCGGGCGACGGCCAGCTGCTCCTCGGCACGCCGGACACGCTCCTCGGAGACGCGAAGCAATTCGGACTGCGCGAGTACGTCGTAATAGTCCGCCTCTGTGCCCAGGGCCGTCGTGAACCGCTGGCGCCGTTCGTTCGCCGCGGCTCCCTCCACGCCGGCGTTCGCCGCCTGCATGTCGAAGATGCGCCCGCCGCCCGCGAACAGCGTGTACGCGCCGCTGAGACTGAACTGAGTCAGACGGTCGGTCTCTTCCCCCGTGCCGATGTTGAACTGTGGACTCGAGTACTTGCTGTAATTCCAGCGAAAGTCGACCACCGGGAGCAGAAAGGCGGACCATGCGGACCGCCGCACCCAATCCGCGTCTCCCACTCCTCGCAGGGCGGCCACGTAGTCGGGGTCCACGCCCGCTGCGCGCTGGAGCGCTTCAGCAAGAGTAACCGTCGCCAGTGGTACGCCCTCCGCCGCCCTGGTGGCGAGCTGGGTGGGAGACAGACCCTCCGCCGGGTCCCGCGCGGCGGCCGGCTCCTGCGCGATCGCCATCTGCACCGCGGCCGGCGAAAGCAACGAGCTCGCAACCAGCCACGCCATGGGCGTCAAACGCCGCAGTGAGCCCTCACGTCCCGCGACCAATCCGGGTCCCCGTCGTCCAGCCTCGAGGCATCGCATCGTGAGTTTCTTCACGCATCCGCCTCCACAGGCTCCAGTTTCTCGGCGCGACGACCCACCCTCGCCCTTGCTTCGTCGAGAAGGATGTAGACGACCGGAACCAGGTAGAGGGTGAGAACCGTAGAAAACAGGAGCCCTCCCACGATCGCATAGCCGAGAGGCCTGCGGCTCGCGGATCCAGCCCCCAGACCCAGTGCGATGGGTGTCAGCGCGATGATCGTGGCCACCGAGGTCATCATGATCGGACGAAGCCGGATGCGCCCGGACTCGAGCATCGCTTCCGTTCCGGTCATCCCTTTCCGTTTCAACTGGTTCGCGTACTCGACCAGCAGAATCGAGTTCTTCGTCACGATCCCGATCAGGAGGATCATCCCGATCTGGCTGAACAGGTTCAGGGTGGAGCCCGCCACCAGGAGGGTGGCCAATGCTCCGGTCACGGCCAGCGGCACGGCCAGCAGCACCGTGAACGGGTGAATGAGAGACTCGAACTGAGCTGCGAGCACCATGAACACGACGATCAATGCCAGTATGAAGGCGAAGTAGAGCGCGTTTCCGCTCTCCTCGAGCTCCCTCGATTCCCCCGCGAGGGCGATACTGCTGCCGGGAGGGAGCACTTCTTCCGAAATGGCGTGAAGCGAGTCGATGGCCGAACCCAGCGGAAACCCGTCCGCGAGGCTCGCCGACAGGGTGAACGATCGGACCCGCTCGAAGTGGTTCAACTGACGCGGGCCGACTCCTTCTTCCACGCGTGCGACGGCGTCAACCGATACGAGCACGCCGTCCCGGCCCCTGACGTAGAGATCTGACATGGCTTCGGGCGTGGATCGGGACTCCGGCTCGAGTTGAATGATCACGTCGTACAGCTTGTTGTCCCGCGTAAACGTGCTCACACGCTGACCGCCCAGCATCACCTGCAGCGTGCCGGAGATGTCTGCGATCGCGATGCCCAGATCTTCGGCCCGATCCCGCTCGTACTCTACCGTGAGTTCGGGTTTGTTGACGCGCAGATCCGTGTCCACGTTGATCAGGCCGGGAACCTGCCGCGCCCGGGCCGTCATCCGGTCCATCCCCGTGGCGAGCGAGTCGAAGTTCGGATTCCGGACGACATACTGCACTGGGCTTCCGAATCCGATCGCCGCCGGGGCGCTGGCGAATGCCAGGATCCCCGGTATCGCGAACAGTCGGGGCCGGATCTCGTTGGTCACCTCCTGAACGGTGCGTTCCCGCTCCTCCCAGTCGACCAGTCGGGCGAAGATGATGCCCCGGTTCACGCTGCCCAGGAAGCCGCCGACGATGCTGAAGTAGCTCTGGATCTCGGGCACGCTCCCGAGCACCTGTTCGACCTGAATCTGGTACTCGTCGGTGTACTCGAGGGAGGCACCCTCGGGCGCGATCACGAACGTGAGGATCGCCCCGCGGTCCTCCGGAGGGAGGAACTCGCGCTCCAGCCGGTTGAAGACCAGGAAGGCCAGTCCTACCACGAGCACCGCTCCGAGCACGACGAACGCCCGGTGACGCACGGCGAACTGCAGGCTCTTCTGGTACTTCTCCGCGATCGAGAGGAAGGTGTTCTCGAACATCAGGAACAGCTTGCCGTGCGTCTCGGGGACGCGGAGGATCTTGGCGCAGAGCATCGGGGTCAGCGTCAGCGCAACGAAGCTCGATACGATCACGGCACCCGTCAGCGCGATTCCGAATTCGTTGAACAGGCGCCCTGCCGTGCCCTGAAGGAAGGCCAGCGGGGTGAACACCGCGACCAGCGCCACCGTCGTCGCGATGACCGCGAAGGCGATTTCGCTGGTTCCCTGTTGCGCCGCGACGGTCGGGCTTTCGCCCAGCTCCTCCTGGTGCCGGTACGCATTTTCCATCACGATGATCGCGTCGTCCACCACGATCCCGATGCCCAGAATCAACGCGAGCAGCGTGAAGTTGTTGATCGTGAACCCGAGCGCGTAGAGAACCGCGAACGCGGCGAGGATTGAGGTCGGGATCGCGAGTCCCGGGATGATCGTCGCCCTGAAATTCCTCAGAAACACGAAGATGATGACGATGACGAGGATGCCCGCGAGGACCAGCGTCTCCTCCGCTTCCTTGATCGATCTGCGAACGAAGAGAGCCTGATCGAAGCCGATGTCGATCGTCACCCCGGGGGGCAGGGCAGCCTGAATCGCGGGAAGCTCCGCCTGCACCGCATCGGATACCTCGATGAGGTTGGCCTTCGACTGGCGAATCACTCCGATCGCGATGGCCGGTCTGCCGTTGTAACGCAGCGACGATCGATAGTCTTCCGGCCCCAACTCGACCCTCGCCACGTCCTCGAGTCGGACGACCTGTCCGTCCTGACTGGAGACCACGAGGTTCCCGAATTCTTCGGGTGTCTTGAGCTCGCCCAGGGATCGGACCGTGAACTCCCGGCGCTCCGACTCGATCCGTCCGGCCGGGATCTCCACGCTCCGGGTACGGATCGCCTCTCGGACGTTCTGCACCGTCAACCCGCGCGCGGCCAATTCCCTTGACTTGAGCCAGATGCGCATGGAGTAGCGGCGCTCTCCCGCGATCAGCGCACGGCCCACGCCGTCCAGAGACTGCAGCCGACGCTTCACTTCACGGTCGGCGACATCGGAGAGCTGAAGCAGGTCGTAGTTCTCGGCCGAGAGCGCGAGCCAGAGGAAGGGCTGCGCATCGGATTCCTGCTTGGCGACTACCGGGTCGAGAACGTCTTCGGGAAGCCGGCCCCGGACCCTCGAGACGACGTCGCGCACGTCCTGTGCGGCGAGTTCCAGGTCGCGGTCGAGCTCGAATTCCAGGCTGATATTGGTTGACTGCTCGGAGCTCGTGCTGCGGAGGGTGCGCACGCCCGGGATCGTGCTCAGCTCCTCCTCGAGCACGTCGGTCACGGTGGACTCCATGACGCGAGGGTTCGCACCCCGCAGAAAGACGGACACGGAGACGTTGGGCGTATCTACATCGGGCAGCTCCCGCACCGAGAGCCGGGTGAAGCTGATGGCCCCGAACAGGACGAGCGCGAGGGCGACCATCGACGTGAGCACCGGCCTCCGAATGCTCGTGTCTGACAGAAACAACTGGACCTCCGTGATTGCCTGGTATCCACGGCTTGACGCGACCCGTAAAGAACACGCGGGTCGACCGAACCGTTGGGCCAACTGTAGATTAGAGCGACGGGATGGCCGATGCCCGGGCGCGCCGATCGGCCGTATTGTAATGTAATCGCATCGCTGGCGGCGAATCCGCGACTCCAGACCGGGACGCGAACCCTTGGGACTCCAGGTATTCCGGAAGACGAGCCGGATGGGACACTCCGCGCAGGCGGTTTATGACTGGCATTCGCGACCGGGCGCCTTTCAACGCCTCGCACCTCCGTGGGACTCGGTGCGGCTGATCGAGCACACGGGTGGGATAGAGGACGGCGCCCGCGCCGTCCTGGAGCTGCAGGTCGGCCCGGTTCCGGTGACCTGGGTCGCGGAGCATCGAGACAACGTTCCCGGCCGACAGTTTACCGACGTGCAGGTGGAGGGCCCGTTCGCCCGGTGGGAGCACGCTCACCGGTTCGAACCGATCGACGATGAGGCGAGCGTCCTGGAGGACCGAATCGAGTATGCACTTCCCCTGGAGGCCATCCACTCGTTTCTCTCCCGAGGCTTCGTCGAGTCACGGTTGCGGCGCGGGTTCGACTACCGGCACCGGGTAACCGGACGGGATCTCGACCTGCACGCCCGCATCGGTCTCGAACCGGGAAGCAGATTCGCCGTGAGCGGCGCGTCCGGTCTGCTCGGGTCCACGCTGACGGAAGTGCTGGCAACCGGCGGCCACGAGGCGTGGTCGCTGGCCCGGGCAGGATCCGGGTCGCGGCTACCCGGTGCGTCGGCCGGATCCGTATCGTGGGATCCGCGGAATGGATCGATCGATACTGCGGCGCTCGAAGGGATGGATTACGTAGTCCACCTGGCCGGTGCTTCGATCGCCGACGGGCGCTGGTCGGAGGAGCGCCGTTCGCTGATCCGGCAAAGCCGCGTCCAGGGCACCCGACTGATCGCCGAGGCCCTCGCGGGACTCGAACGACCGCCGAAGGCACTGATCTGTGCCTCCGCCACCGGCTGGTACGGCGACCGCGGGGACGAGCGGCTCGATGAGAGCTCGGGTCCGGGACAGGGTTTCCTGCCGGACGTATGCCGGGAGTGGGAAGCGGCAGCAGACCCGGCCCGGGAGTCAGGCATACGTGTCGTTCACCTGCGTTTCGGCATGATTCTCTGGCCGGCCGGCGGCGCGCTCGAACGGATGCTCCTTCCATTCCTGGCGGGCGCGGGAGGCCGGATGGGGTCCGGCGATCAGTTCTGGAGCTGGGTGTCTCTGGACGACGCCGTGGGTGCGGTCATGCACGCCGCCGCCCATGAGGAGCTGGAGGGGCCGGTCAACGTAGTCGCGCCCGAGCCGATCCGGAATCGGGACTTCACGTCAGTTCTCGGTTCGGTGCTGCGGCGCCCGACCCTGGTTCCGACGCCGGCGCCTGCGCTCCGCCTGGCCCTGGGGGCGATGGCCGACGAGTTGCTGCTGGCAAGCAGCCGGGTCTTCCCGGAGCGCCTCGGGGCGACGGGATTCCCGTTCCGTGACCCTGAGCTCGATCCTGCCCTGCGTCACATGCTGGGACGCACGGAGGGAGAATGAATTCCGAAACGGAGAAGAGATCGGTGTGGCGGGGAACGAACGGTTCAGGTGACCCGGGCGATCGCCTTCGGCTCGGCATCTCGTCCTGCCTGCTGGGGCAGGAAGTCCGGTACGATGGGGGACACAAGCGGGACCGGTTCCTGACGGACATACTCGGGGAGTACGTCAGCTGGGTCCCGGTGTGTCCGGAAGTCGAAATCGGCCTGGGTACGCCTCGACCAACCATTCGTCTCGAGGAGACGAGCGAGGGCGTCCGACTCGTGATGCCCTCCACCGGGGACGACCTCACAGCAACGATGCGAGACTATTCGGTGGATCGGGTCCGGCGTTTGGAGAAGCACGGTCTCGCCGGGTACGTGCTGAAGAAGGACTCCCCGAGTTGTGGCATGGAGCGCGTGAAAATCCGCGACCGAAACGACGTTCCGGCCCGCACGGGAATCGGTGTCTACGCCGCGGAGTTGATGCGTCTCGCGCCTGACCTTCCGGTCGAAGAAGAGGGCCGGCTCAACGACCCGCGACTGCGCGAGAACTTCATCACCCGGATCTTCGCCTACCAGCGCTGGCTGGACCTCGTCGATGCGGGCCCCACCCGCAGGTCGCTGATGGAATACCACGCGGCTCACAAGTACGTCCTGATGTCACGGAATCAGGCGGGCATGCGCCGACTCGGCCAGCTGTTGGGCCAAGCGCCGAAGGGCGGTCCCATGGACAGGCTCGCCGAGGAATACCAGACCGGAATGCCCGCCGTGATGCGCCGCGTCCCGACCCGAAAGGGGCACACGAACGTGCTCCGGCACATGGCGGGGTACGTGTCCGACCAGCTCGACGCCGAGGACCGGGCAGAACTCACCGAGGCGATCGGCCAGTACCACGCCGGCCTGTTGCCGCTCATCGTGCCGATCACGCTGTTGCGTCACTACGTCCGAAAGTTTGGTGTGGAGACGTTGCAGAACCAGGTGTATCTCTGGCCTCACCCGCACGAAATGATGCTGCTGAACCACGTCTGAGATTCCGACTGTCGGTCTGCCTGTCAGTCGGAATCGAACGACGTCGGTCAGCCGCTCCCACCCTCGAAGAACTTTCGGATCCTCAGCCAGTTTCGCTCTGCGTCCCTTTCGCCGAGCTGGATGAGCTCGGTGAGGTACCCCCCCTCGAACATCAGGTAGGAGAGGAGATCCGGGCTGGCCACCCGGCCGGAGCCCAATCCGCGGATCAAGTACCGGAGAGTCCTCGGCAGCTCGGCCTCGTGGCGGGCCGCCATACGCCCGAGGTCACTGGAAGGTCGGATCACGAGAAACCTGACCTCTCTTTCGGGCACCAGCCACTGCTTCTCGTCGGGAATCCGGGCCACGATTGCGTTGATCCGCTCGAGCCGCTCGGCATCGGCATCGAGATTGTCGAGGAAGATCGAGTTCAGCATCAGGCCCAGAATCTGGGCTGCCGGCGGGTATCCATCGTCATCGGCTCCGATCGGCTCACGGGTCTCGCTGCTGTAGCGGGACGAGACGGCCAGGATCCGATCGGCTCCGAGAAAGACGGCAGGTGAAAGAGGACTTCCCTGGCGCAGGCTTCCGTCGCCGAACCACTCCCCGTCAACCTCTCGGGCCGGAAAGAAAAGGGGAATGGCCGACGAGGCCATGACCTGGTCCACCCCGACCTCCGCAGCGACCGACTCGCGTCGGGTTCGCGCCCACATGCGCGCTCCCGCGGCTGCCTGGACGAATGTGACCGTCCGTCCACTGGCATAGGACGTCGCCGAGACCGCGACGGCGTGAAGGCGATCTGCCGCGATATTCTCGGCAATCCGTTCGGGCGAAAGAACTCCTGCGAGCGTTCGTTCGAGAGGACTGGTATCGACGAGCCCCCGGACGCCGGGCGCGAGCCGCGAGCCGCCGCTGCCAAGGTTCAGGGCGACCTTCAGAGCGTTTCCGATCAGCGAGATGAAGTCGGCCCGCAGGATGTCTTCGGTGGAGAGGTCACTCCATAGCGCGGCGAGCCGATCCACCGATTCCGGCAGCGGTTCCGGCCTTCCGGCGAGGTAGGCCGCGTTGATCGCTCCCGCCGACACGCCCGTGAGGATGGGAATGCGGAGTTCCGGGTATTGCCGGGCGATCCAGCGAAGGACGCCGACCTGGTAGGCTCCCCTCGCCCCGCCGCCCGAGAGGACCAGGGCGGTCCTGGATCCCGGTGCCTGCGGCCGGCTTTCGGTTTCCCGAGTGTCCAACGAAGCTCCCGTTCAGAGCAGTCGCGCGTGCCAGGACTCCGCGGCTCGTCGCTCGAGACGGTTCAGGCGAGCGGTCCCGACCTCCGTTACCGTCAGGTCGAAGACCCGGGTTTCGGGCCCCACGGTTCCGTCCGACGACAGCAGCCGGAACTCATCCCGGGTCACCGACTGGATTCGGTCGTCCGCGTCCCGGTACCATACGGGGGCGGAGTCGGAAAGACGAATGCCCAGCTCTCGCTCGAGAGACGTGAGACGGCCCATCAGGGCATCGATGGAACAGCCGGACGCCCCCACCCGCGTTTCGTCGAGACCCACGAGCAGAAATCGCTGGTGCCACCAGTCCACAGCGGCGACCAGATCCTCACGGTGAGCGGTCCAGCTCTCCACGAATGCGTGCATTGCGTCCAGCAGACGTTCGGTCTCCCTCGGCCCGGGTTCGGGCTCGGCGGCGAAGCACCAGACCCGAGCAGCCCCGGGAAGGGAATCGAAGGGTACCCGACTCACGGTGGGCTCACTCGTAACGAAGCGCTTCGATCGGATTCAGCGAAGCTGCGCGCCGGGCCGGCCACAGGCCGAAGAACAGCCCGACCGTGGCCGAGAATGCGACGGCCAGCAGCACGGCCCGGGGAGACACGGCGGTATTCCAGTTCGCGAGTTCGGAGAGAGCGAAGGCCGCTCCGAATCCGAGGCCGATTCCGATCAGGCCGCCGACGAGGCAGAGAACCAGGGCCTCGAACAGAAACTGACCGAGGACGTTCTTCCGAGTCGCGCCGAGCGCCATCCGGATTCCGATCTCCCGGGTCCGCTCGGTGACCGAGACCAGCATGATGTTCATGATGCCGATTCCGCCCACCAGGAGGCTGACCAGCGCGATTCCGGCCAGGAGGTACGTGAAGGTCTTCGTCGTTTCCTGCTGAGTGCCCATGAGCTCGGCACGGTCCTGAATCCAGAAGTCGTTCTCCTCGCCCACGCGCAACCGATGCTCTCGCCGGAGGACTTCCTCGATCTGCGCCATCGCGAGCGTCTGGCTCGCGCCGTCACGGACTTCGGCGTTGAAGGAGCCGATCCTTTCCGTTCCGAAGAGCCGGAACTGGGCGGTGTTGACCGGCACGAAGATGCGCTCGTCCATGTTGAACCAGCTCCACCCTCCCTTCTCGCCGAGGACGCCGACGACTTCGAACGTCACGTTCCGGATGGAAATCTGCTCACCGACGATCATCTCGGCAGTCGTTCCCAGTACGGCCGGGACGGCTCCACCCAGGACGGCCACGCGACGCCGGCCCTCGTTCTCCTGGTCGTCGAAGAACCGGCCGACCTCCACCTTGTAGTTGTTCACCTCGTAGTAGTTGGGAGTGGTTCCAGTGACGCGAAGGCTCGCGTTGCTGCGGCCGTATTCGATCTGGGCGTTGGACATCATTTCCGGTGCAACGGCCGTGATGGAGCTCGCCTCGCGTTCCACGGCCAGCGCGTCCTTCACCTCCATCTTCGCGTCGCCACCTCGAGCCCCCCGGAACCAGGCCTGGCCCGGGCGTACCGACAGCACGTTCGTGCCCAGCTGATCGATCTGGTCCTGGACCGCCCGCTGGGCTCCGGTTCCAAGAGCGACCATCGTGATCACGGCGGCGACGCCGATCACGATGCCGAGCATCGTGAGCAGGCTCCTGAGCTTGTTGGCCGCGATGGCCTCGAGGGCCACCCGCATGATTTCTCCGAACAGCATCGTCTCTCCCTGTCCTCAGCTGCGGCTGACGCCGGGGATCGAAGTCCGGCTGCGGATCCGCTCCAGGAATTCCGACTGCTGAACGAGCGCCATCGGGACCTGCACGACCGGCTCTCCTTCTTCGAGTCCGCCGAGCACTTCCGTGTACTCCCAGCTCGAAAGGCCGATTCGGATCGGTCTCAGAGTCAACAGTCCCTGCTCGTCATCGACGAAGACGAACGCATCTTTCGGGGCGCTGGGGTCACCGCGTGACGCCTGCTCCTGCTGTTCGCGCATCTGCTGGAACATGGAGAACAACTTCTGCCGCTGGGCCGGCTCGAGGTCCTGAACCAGACTCATCCGCTCCTCGCGCGACATCTTCTGCAGTGCGGCCATCGTCGGGAGACCGTCTTCGGTGGTCTGCGGCTCCTCCTCCGCAGCTTCGACCGGCTCGTCGGCGTCGCCCTCAGAAGGAACGCGGGCCTCGAGGAGATCGGGGTCCATGCCGAGCGCCGTCACCAGCTGTCGGGCCTCATCCGGCGTCCGGATGGCGGCGTTGGGAAGGGAGAGCACGTCGTCCCGGACGCCAATGAGAACCTCGACGTCGGCGTTCATCCCGGGCTTCAGAAGATCCTGCTCGTTGCGAATCCTCGTGAGAACCGCGAACAGCGTGACGTTCTGCTCGACGACGGCCTGGGGTTCGACCTTCAGCACCTGGCCTCTGAATTCCTGATCCGGGTACGCTTCCACACGGATGGACGCGCCGAGTCCCGGCGCGATCGAGCCGATGTCGGTCTCGTCCACCAGCGTACGGACCTGCACTTCATTGAGATCCGCCATGCGCATGAGGATCGTGCCACCCGTCATCTCTCTGGCCGAGGTGATGATCTGTCCTTCTTCGGCTGTCTTCTCGACAATCGTCCCGGAGATGGGAGAGCGCACGGTCACGTCGTTGAGGCGATCCTCGGCGAGCTCCAGGTTGGTCTCCGCCTTGACGAGGGAGGCCTTCGCGTTGGCCGCCTCGAGCAACGAGGTCTCGTACTCTTCCTCGGTCACGACCTGTCGGTCACGAAGCGAACTGGTGCGATCGAGCTGACGTTTCGCGATCGAGCTGCGGGCACGCGCGACCTCCAGGTCGGCCACCGCCTGATCGTAGGCGTTGCGCACATCCCTCGGATTGATCCGGACCAGAAGCGCTCCCTTTTCGACCTTGTCGCCAAGCTCGACGGGGACCTCGAGTACCTCACCGGAGGCCTGCGACTTCACGTCGATGATCGTGATCGGCTCGATCGTGCCGGTGGCCGCGACGCTGGAAGTGATCTCGCGACGTTCGGCCGTCACGCTCTCCAGACCCATCGAAGGTTCGTCGGCCTGTGACTGGCCGCATGCCGAAACGACCGCCGAGACGACGGCGAGTCCAAGCCCGGCGGCGATCGCCCGGCGGTGATTCCAGTTGCTCATAGGGTCAGGTTCCTTCATTCCAGTCGATTCACATGCATCGACGGCCGGGACGTGCCCGGCCTGTCGTCAGTCCTTCATCCATCGCGCGGTGTGGACAGGTTCGCCCACTGATACCTCGAAGCCCCCCGGGTCAGTTCCCGAGGTCGGCGCCGAGCAGGGCCTCGAGGCGTGCGAGGCCGAT
>CBDTXM010000060.1:0-16027 GCA_965364445.1 uncultured bacterium
AGGAAGTGCGCCATGGTGACTGTGGGATACAGTCCGAGCGTCGCCTCGATCTGCTCCAGTGCTTCCTCCCCGCGACCCAGTCCCGCCAGCGGTACGGACAGAAGCATGTTCGGGATCAGCCCCACCGGATCCAGCTCCAGCGCTCGCAGGCACTGATCGAGGGCCCGGGCATCGTCGCCGCTGATCGCAAGCGTTTCGCAGTGCCAGGCGTAGGCCTGCGAGTAGTTGGGATTCAACTCGATCGCTCGTTCCAGCAGCCGGGCACCGGCGGCGAGATCGAACTCGTACTCCGTGGCGATGATTCCGCGCGCCGCATTCGACTCGGCCAGATCGGGTTCGAGGCTGAGCGCTCGATCGGCGGCGAAGACGGCCTCCGGGTAGGCGACTGCACCCGTCAGTGTCCGGTCGTAGAAGGGCAGCACCCCCCACGCATCGGCCAGACCGGCCCACGCCAGCGCGAAGCCCGAATCGCGGGCGATCGCCTGCTCGTAGTAGCCGATCGCTTCCCGGATCGCCGACACTTCGCGGGTCGCCCAGCGATGGCGACCCAGCAGATAGAGGTCATACGCTTCGAGGTCCTCGGTACGGCGGGCCGAGATCGCCGTGGCCGCGCCCGGCCGCAATTCCCGGGTCAGCGCACGGGCGATGTCTTCGGTGATCTCATCCTGGATCGCGAACACGTTGGCCGCGGTCAATTCACGCTCCCAGCTGTTCGACCAGAGGCGGAATCCGTCGGAGGTCCGGCTCAGCTGGGCGGATACCCGCACCGTACCGCCGGATCGACGTACCGTGCCCTCGACGATCGATCCAACCCCCAATTCCCTTCCGACCTGTCTGACTCCGACATCCCGATCCTTGAACGCGAATGCGGAGCTGCGTGCGGCGACCTGCAGACCCTCGATCTGCGCCAGGGCGTTTCCGAGCTCTTCCGTGAGTCCATCGCTGAAGGGTTCGTCCGAAGGGTTCCCCCCGATGTTCACGAACGGAAGCACGGCGATCGACTCGACCGAATCCACGGGTCGGGCGTCGATGGAGACGGCGGCCGGATCGGAAGCCGGTTCGAGGCCGGAGCTCCTCATCCCGACCCACCAGCTTCCGAGCATCAGCAGCCCGATTCCCACCAGCGCGAGGATGCCGGCCGGCCAGCGCTGCGATCGCGGCTGCATTGCGATCGCCTCGAGCTCGGCAGATTCCGCCACCTCCGTGCGGTGCATGCCATCGCTCGTGAGGTCGAATGTCCAGGCCAGAAATACGGCCACGGGCAGGCCGAGCATGCAGAGCACCACCAGCCAGGTGATCGCGCTGTCCGGCAATCCGATGGCGGGAAACACGATGTCTGCCACCTGCAGCACGGCGAAGGCGCCCGCCCCGTACAGGGCGGCGGAGCGAAAGACCTTTCGCCGCTTCAGCTCGGCGAAGAAGCGCTGGTGAGCAGGGGATTCAGTCATTCGGAGCAATCTAATGGTGCGGCCGGCAGACCGGCACCGGTCGCGTTGCTTCTGTGCGGCGATCGGCGCACGTTTCCGCATGAACACACCTTTGACTCCGGTTCGCATTCCGCATCGGCGGGTCCAGCCGCTGGTGATGGCACTGGCCCTGCTCGCGGCCTGTGGGGGAGATCGGAACGCCCAACAACGCATTGATTCCCCGCAGGAGGGGGACGCCACCATGCGAGGACCTCCCACGATCTCGTCCGAGGCCTGGGGAACCACCTTCGACGGAGACTCGGTCACACTGTTCACGCTTCGGAACCGCCACGGGATGGTGGTCCAGCTCTCCGATTGGGGGGGGATCGTGAAGCAGGTCGCTGTCCCCGATCGTGAAGGGGAATTGGCCGATGTCGTGCTCGGCTACGATTCCCTGGCCGATTACCTCGCCGACAGCGCCTACGTCGGGGCGATCGTCGGGCGATTCGCGAACCGGATCGACCGGGGAAGGCTGGAGCTGGACGGAACACGCATCGAACTGCCCGTCAACGATGATCCCCACCACCTCCATGGGGGCCCCCGAGGCTTCGACAGTCGCCCCTGGGAGACGTTCACCACGGTCTCGGGCCCGATCCCGGGCAGTCCCTTCGATGTACCGGGCGCCGGGCGGGCGAGCGTGGTTCTGTCGCGGGTCAGCGAAGCGGGAGAAGAGGGCTACCCGGGCCGGCTGGAGACCACGGTCACTGTGTCCCTGACGAACGGAAACGAGCTCAAGTTCGATTACGAGGCAACTACCGACGCGCCTACGGTCGTGAACCTTACGCACCACGACTACTGGAACCTCGCAGGTCACGAGTCCGGATCGATCCTCGGCCACGAGCTGCAGTTGTTCGCCAGCCGCTTCACGCCTGTGGATTCGGTGCTGATTCCCACTGGAGAGTTGCGTCACGTAGCGAGTACGCCTTTCGACTTCCGGACGCCTGAGACGATCGGGGCGAGGATCGATGCGGACGACGAACAACTTCGCATTGCGGGCGGATACGATCACAACTTCGTACTCGATGACTGGACGGGAGATGGGGCGCTGATCCTCGCGGCCCGACTGCGCGATCCGACGAGCGGCCGGGTGATGGAGGTGCTGACCAGTGAGCCGGGGATCCAGCTCTACTCCGGCAACTTCCTGGGCGACTCGATTCCCGGGAAGGCCGGAGCCGCGTATCGGCCCAGGTCCGGACTCTGTCTCGAGACTCAGCACTTTCCCGATTCGCCGAACCAGGCAGCATTTCCTTCCACCGTTCTTCGTCCCGGCGAGAAGTACAGGTCGACCACCGTTTATCGATTCCGAACTGAGTGATGAAGATCCTTCTGCCGTCCACGACCGTGCCCGGTTTCGCCCGTTCCCTGTCGGGCGAGGAGATCGAGTACCATGCCCCGGTTCCCGGTGTGGACCGATGCCTGGTAGTCCGCTCGGAAGACGAGAACCGGTCGATCGCGTGGGAGACGGCCGCCGTTCCGGACGATTTCGCCGCGGCCGAGACGGTCACGTTCGTGATGCTCGCCGGAATCGACGCGAACGATGATCGCCGCCGATTCGAACTCTCGATCGACGACCGCCCGGTGCTCCAGTTCGAGAATCCCGCCCGGGCCGCCACGGGCACCGTCACCTGGGAAGGCAGCGAAGGCGTTCGGGCCGAATTCCGGGTAACCCTGGTGGATCGATACGCCGACGCCATGGGCTTCCTGTTCCTGCACGTGCCCCGTGCGCTCGCAGTCCCGGGAGCTCCGCTGCGCCTCTCGATCCGGGGGGAGAGCGCCGGCTCCCGAACCTGGTTCCTGGTGTTCGCGGACGAGGTCCGGCCGTGCATAGACATCCACCCCGTCCCCGCGATCGTGAAGTCGGCCGAGGGCCCGCGGCAGGAGATCCGGGTGGAGCTGTTGCGACTCGACGAAGGCGGCCCGGTTCGGCTGCACAGCGAGGCCGGCATCCAGCAGATCGAATCCGGGTTCGGACCCACGCGTGGTGCGCTCGAAGTGCCGGCGGTGGCGCACCGCACAGAGGTTCCCGTCGCGTTCGAGCTCGCCGGCGACCGGTACGACGCGCGGATTCCCATCGACCCGGTGGACCCCCTCACTATTCATCTGGTCCACCATACCCACCTCGACATTGGCTACACGCACCTCCAGGACGAGGTCGAACGGCTGCAGTGGAGCCACCTGGAGGAGGCGTTGCGCCTGGGCGCGGCCAGCGAGTCCTTGCCATCCGAGGCCCGGTTCGTCTGGCACCCCGAGGCGGTGTGGGCAGTCGAGACCTATCTCGAGCACCACGGCGAAGCCGAGAACGAGCAACTGATCGAGGGGATTCGCCGCGGCTGGATCCACCTGGATGCGCTGCACACCAATCTGCTTACCGGCATCGCGACGGCCGAAGGTCTGGTCCGCGAGCTGGAGCCTGCCCTGAAGCTGGCGGAGCGCACCGGCGTACCGATCCGCTCGGCGATGTTTACGGACATTCCCGGCTTCGCCTGGGGGCTCGCGTCAGTGCTGGCCCGGGCCGGGGTGCGATATCTCTCGGTCGGCCCGAATCGCTGGCACCGGATCGGTCACTTCCTCGAGACCTGGGCCGACCGGCCGTTCTGGTGGGAGTCCCCGAATGGCGATCATCGAATCCTCGTGTGGGTGCATGGCGAGGGATATTCGCTGTTCCATACCGGCCTCGGCTACGAACACCTGGAGACGCGGCTGGACGCCGATCGCGTTCTATCGGCCGTCGAGTCCCTCCGCGCGCGCGGCTGGAAGCACCCTGTCACTGCGCTTCGCTACAACATCGGTTCCGACAACGGCCCGCCGGACCCGACGCTCTCCGAGACGGTGTGCGCCTGGAACGAGCGGTATGAGTCGCCGCGGCTCGAGATCGGCAGCAGCGAGCGCGCACTGGCCGAACTCGAGGCCTGTGCCGGGTCCGAGCTCCCGGTCGTGCGGGCGGACCTGAACGGAATCTGGGAGGATGGCGTCGGCTCGACCGCGCGGGAGACCCAGTCGATCCGCCGTGCGGCCGAATGGCTGACCGCCGCCGAATCGCTGGCCGCCATGTGCGACACCCCTCTCGATGCTGAGGATGTCTACTCTGCCTGGCGCTGCGTTTTGCTGTCGTACGAGCACACCTGGGGAGCCTGGAACAGCATCAGCGAGCCCGATGCCGACCTGGTGCGGGGCCAGTGGGATCGGAAGCAGGCCTTTGTCCGGGAAGCGGCCGAGCGCACGAATGCCCTCGTGGCAGCCTCGTTGCGGCACCGGATCGACACGGCGAAGCCGGAGACGGGTCGTTCGGGATGGATCGAAGTCCTCAATCCGCTGGGCTGGGCCCGGTCCGAGGTCGTGATCCTCGACCGCAGCACGTGCGCCGATTTCTCGGGTGTTTCGACCGAGAACGGCGCACCGCTTCCCTGTCAGCGACTGCGGGACGGAGGCATCGCGTTCCGGTCGCCGGCCATTCCCGGATACGGGTCGGTGCGTCTGAGACGGACCAGCGACCGGGAGACGGCCACCCCCGCAGCGACGGTCGGCGCCGACGCGGGGAGCAGGATCGTCCTGGACAACGGGGTCCTGCAGGTGGGTCTGGCCCCTCTTTCGGGTCGGATCGAGTCAGTGCGCCGGATCGACGGAGCCGGACCTCGTCGCAATCTGGTGCCCGAGGGCAGAGCATTGGCCGAATGGTTGTACGTGCGCGGACGAGATCCGGAGCAGGCCGAGAGGGCCTCCAGCGGCACCGTGGAGGTTACCGATGCCGGACCGATCGTATGGCGCGCGGTCGTTCGCCGTGAGGCACCGGGCACCCGGGAGGGACTCACACTCATCATCCGACTCGTGGCCGGGAGCGACCGGCTCGAGCTCGAGTACCGCTTCGACAAGGAGTGGACGCTCGATCCCGAATCCGTGCTCATCGAGTTTCCGCTGGCGCTCTCCCCGGCATCGCTGGATCGCGTCGTCGGAGGGGCCCTGGCCCCGTTCCGGTCCGACGGCGACCAGGCGCCGGGTGCGAATCGGAACTGGTACACGATCGAGAGGTGGGCGGACATCCACGATGCGTCCGGGGGGCTCAACCTGTTCTCGGTGGATGCTCCCCTCGTCCAGTTCGGCTCCCCCGGATCCGATCCCATCGTCGCCGGATGGCGCGAGCGCGTGGACCCGTCTCCCGTTCTCTACTCGTACCTGATGAACAACTACTGGGAGACCAACTACCGGGCCGCGCAGGAAGGGCCCCACGCGATCCGCTTCGTTCTTCAGCCGCACGGGGGTTTCGACCTGCCCCGCGCCGAGAGAGCAGGGCTCGAGTCCGCTCATCCGCTGCTCGCCTATCGGGCGAATCCCGATCTGGCTCCGATCGTTCCCCCGGTTCGGGTGGATGCGCGGTGGAGCCTGCCGACGCTTCTGCGCAGAACATCGAATACACTTGAGGTTTGCGTATATAACCCCAGTATTGAAAGTGATATGGTGAGTGTTGTCGATAGCGGCAACGCCGCGTCGGCGGCCCGGGAATTCGGACCCGGCGAATACGGCATGCTCAGGCCCGGCCAGCTGCCGGATGTGTGACCCACGTGGCCGGCGACCGGCGACAGGAGTCGATGAATGAGATCTCTGGAGAAGCGCTCCCGCCGAGCTGATTGTCTCCGGATGGCCGTGGCCGCGGCGGCCGCCCTCATGGTGTCGGGACCGGTCGCGCCGGCAGTCGGGCAGACCTGGGAGCGCGCCTCTCTCGAGGCGGTCGGGCTCGATCCTGCGCCGCTGCTCGCGCTGGACAGCGCAATTCGGGCAGGCCGATTCGATAACGTGGATCGGATGGTGGTCGTTCGGGACGGGAAGCTCGTATTCAGCGAACGATATCCCCGTGACTACGATTCGATAAGCGCGGAATTCGACCTGCGCCCGCACCAGTTCAACTACCAGCATCCGGACTGGCATCCGTTCTACATGGGGCGCGATGTCCACTCGTTGCAGTCGGTGACCAAGTCCGTGACTTCCGCGCTGATCGGAATCGCGATCGGACGGGGCGAATTGCCCGGGGTCGATGCTCCGCTTCTCCCTCTCCTGCACGACTACGACACATCCGGTTCCGACGAGCGTCTGGAGCGGGCCCGGCTCGAGGATCTGCTGACGATGCGCCTCGGGATCGAGTGGCATGAACAGGATCGTCCGATCGGCCCCGAGAATACGACGATTCAGCTCGAGTTCAGCGATGACTGGGTGGAATTCACCCTTTCGCAGCCCATGGATGCAGAGCCCGGAGAGCGATTCGTCTACAACAGCGGGGCCAGCCACCTGATGTCGGCGATCCTGCGGAGTGCCGCCCGGAAAACGGTGGACCTCTACGCTGAGGAACACCTGTTCGGTCCCCTGGGGATCGACTCCTATCATTGGAAGCGGGAGCCGGCTGGTCTTCCGGACACGGAAGGAGGCCTCTACCTGGAAGCCGAGGATCTGGCCCGCATCGGCCAGCTCTACCTGGACGACGGAATGTGGCAGGGTGTGCGGCTCCTCCCGGAGGGGTGGGTCGAGGCTTCCGTAACCCGGCACGTGGCCGACGTGGCCCCGGAGAATCCGAACTGGAATGCCGGCTACGGCTACCAGTGGTGGCGGGTGGATACGGATGGCGTCGAGGTCTGGGCAGGTCTGGGGTACGGCGGACAATACCTGTTTGTCCTGCCGGCTCAGCGGATCGTGGGTGTCGCGAATTCCTGGAACGTGTTCGGACCCCACACGCAGGTATTCGGGGCCTTTCTGGAGGCGCTGATCGAGTCGGCCGGATAGGCGAACGTCGCTCGCCGATCGGCTCGGTTGCCGGATCCGGGCGCTCGGTCGGGCTTCACAGACTCCGGGGGGAGGTCGTTAGACTCAGGCACCCCCTGACGAGGAGTACGGGCTCCGGTTGTTCGCGCTCCAGCAGGCAGCTGCCGACGACCAGTGCATCGAGGTGCGGATCCGGGGAAAGACCGTCACGATCTGCTGATCACGGCCCGGGCCGCCTCAGACCGTCAGCCCGCGGCTCCTCTGAGAGCCGTCTCCAGGCGGCGCGCTCGCTCCGCGAGTCCGAACCCGGGGTCCGCCCCACTCCAGGCGGAGAGGGCGGGCGCGAGGGCCTCGAGCGCCTCGACCTCGCGGCCCGTTTCAGCCAGCGCCTCCGCGCGGACCAGCGCGCCCCGGGGAGATCCCGGGGTGAGAGCGAGAGCCGAATCGGCCGCGGCGAGAGCGACCTCCGCGTCGCCGCACTCCAGCCTCGCCATGGACAGCCCGATCCAGGCCGACGTGGCCTCCATATCGAGCCCCGCCTCGAGCGCCGATTCATACACCTCTCGCGCGGCCCCGCATTCGCCCCGCATTCGAAGCCCATCCGCACGGCCGAGCATCAGGTCGGGGGCGAGTACCTCGTCCAACCCGATTCTCGCGACGGCGTCCTCCACCTCGGGCAGGACCGCCAGCAGGCTGTCCCCCATGCCCAGCGACGAGAACGTCTTCCATCGCCCGATCGAGGCGAGCGGGCGAAGGGCGCCCGGAAGCGACGCACCAAGCGCCTCCACCTGCTGCAGGGACTCCGCGAGACCGACCGATGGCGCGACCCTGTGCATGCCCTGCAGGGCGCTGAGCGCCTGATTCAACGGATCGAGGAATTCCGGCCGGGCGAGCCGCGCTTCTTCCTCGGCGTCTCGTGCCGCCCGGAGCCTGCCGAGGGTCAGGTAGAGCTCCGCACGTGCGCTGTCTACGGCGGATCGCTGTTCGGCACTCACCGCGGACTCGAGCGCTCCGGTCAGCTCGCTCTCCGCATCTTCATAGCGTCCGAGTGTTGCGAGCACCCCGGCCGCTCCGATCCGCAGGGGAGCGTCATCGGGACTGAGGAGAAGTGCGTCCCGGTACAGGGCCTCGGCCTCGATCAGAGCGCCCTGAGAACGAAGGAACTCGGCGTATTCCTGGATGCCTTCCCGCGAATCGCCTCCCGCGGCACGATACCTTTCATAGGCTTCACGGGCTGCTTCCGGATTCCCAGCCGCCGCCTGGATCGTCGCGATCTTCAGCAGGTAGTCGAGACGGTCCGGGTCACTCTCGAACAGGGATTCGAGAGTTTCCGTCGACGCCTCCGTTTGTCCGGCATTCGCATACAGGTTTGCAAGCTGTTCCCGGGCTTCCAGGTCGTCGGGATACCGCTCGACGCGCTCCTCCGCTACGGCGAGAGCTGCGTCGCCTTGACCTGTCATCAGATAGTAGCCCTGAAGCAGCGACAGGTACTTCCAGCGCGGGAGCCGGTAGTCCAGATCGATCACTCGCTGCTTCGCCTCGATCGCGCTCTCCGCGTCTCCCTGGCTGAAAGTCGCCAGTGACAGCTCGTTCCACCCGAGCGCAAAGTCGGGATCCCTGGCGGTAGCCACCCGCATCGCGTCCCTCGCACCCTCCGGGTCTCCCGCCACCAGGCGGAGGCGCATCCCCTCGACGTACGCCCGGAATGCGGCGGGGCGATCGCTGAGCATCTCCGTCGCCGGCCGGTCCTCGACTTTCGAAAGGTACGCGGACGGCAGGGCGACTCCCTCCCGGATGAAGCGACTGAATCGATCCACCGTCGGCAGCAGTCCGTCGACGTCGGTGATCCAGGACTGCTGCGTGGTCGTGGCGCGGCGCGCCAGCCCCGTCAGGGTCGAATGAACCACGAGGCTGTCCGATCGACCTTCGAACCAGCCGCTCACCACCCACCCCAGTCCCCTTTCGCGGGCCAATTCCCGCTTCAGAGGATCCGGTACCGACGTCCATCGTTCTTCCCCGCGTTCTCGCAGCGCCCGGACGAGACCCGTCTCGGTCAGCAGGAGAAGGTCCTGGTCGAGGTCGGCCTGCAGCGCGAACGGGATGGCGTAGGAGATCCAGTCGAGCTCCGGGTCTCCCGTCCGGTTCTCGAGGAAGAACAGGGCCGCTCGTCTCACCTGGCCGGGCGCCGGCACCCACTCGACTCCCTCGACGTCCCGGCTGTCGGTGTACGGCTCGGGCAGAGCGACGGGCCCGAGGTGGCTGTCCCGGAACAGGAGCAGCAGAATCGCCGCGGCGCCCACCGCGTTGAGGGCCACTCCGGCACGTTCAGCCGGGGGCCAGGCCCGTCCGGTTCCGCCGTGGAAGTAGCCGATCAACACCACGCTCGGGAGCAGAGCGACCATCGCCGTCAGGACCAGCGCCGGAACGTCGGGCGACAGCATCAGCCGGTCGGCCAGAACCCGGGTGAGAAAGACTGCCCCCCAGGTCGCGATGAGGTACGCGACGAAGGCGTGAGGCACCCGTCGGCGCCACAGATCGGTTGCCACATCGGTCGCCTTCCCGCGCCAGCCCGGCGCCGTGACGAGCGCCTCCGCGAACGACGAGGCATCGGCGAACCGGGCCTCGGGCTCCTTCTCGAGCGCCTTGAACAGGGCTCGCTCCGTCGGGTACGGCACCGGGCCCCTGGAGTCCCGCAGCGGGTCCGGTGGCTTCGTGAGATGTTGCGACATGTAGCCGGTCGCCGTGTCGGCCCGGAACGGCGGTCGCCCCGTCAACATCTCGTACAGAACGCATCCGAGCGAGTAGATGTCGGCGCGACCATCCACCTCCGAACCGGCGCTCCATTGTTCGGGACTCATGTAGGCGACGGATCCAATCGCCAGGCCCGTGGAGGTCAGCCGGTCGCGAGAGGCCTCATCGAGCGCACGGGCAACGCCGAAGTCCGTTACGACCGCGACCTCGCCGGTCAGCATGATGTTGCCTGGCTTGATGTCCCGGTGAACGACCCCGTCCCGGTGCGCCTGAGTCAGCGCCGTGGCGACCTGGCGGGCGATCCGGATCGCGGAGTCGACAGGCAGAGCGCCCGATCGGTCGATCAGCTGCTCGACGGTCTCCCCCTCCACCCGCGGCATCGTGTACCAGAAGAGGTCGTCATCCGCGCCCGAATCGAACAGGGGGACGATGTTCGGGTGCTGGAGCCGGGACGCGATCCGGATTTCACGGAGAAATCGCTCCGGACCGAGCGTCACGGCCAGTTGCGGATCGAGCAGCTTGAGTGCGACTTCCCGATCGTGGCGCAGGTCGCGGGCGCTGAAGACTCGTGCCATTCCGCCCCGGCCGATCTCCTCGCCGACCTCGTACCGGTCCCTCAACGCTGCGGCGAGCCGCGCGCGCACGTCGCCCATCGCACCTCCGTTCACCTTCGGGGAGCTCCTCTCAAGGAAGCCCGCGCCCCAGCGGCCGTCAATCCCGCGGACGCAATACCGCCGGATTCACCAACGATGGTGCGGAAGGACGATAGGGATCAGAACGGACCGGCGGTCTCGGTCGCCGCGAGCTCGGCCTCGCACAACTCGAAGAAGTTGCAGCTCGGGCAGCGGCGCCGGTTGTCGGTCAGAGGAAAGCTCTCACGTGACTTCGGCACGTTGCGGATCGGGTCCTGGAGGTAGGTACGCATGGCGGCGACGCTGTCCCGGATCGACTGTGTCTCGTTCTCGATGTCTCGATCGGTGATCGGCTCGTTGACCGCGGTCCCCTTCTCCAGGTATTCGCGCCGGCCGATGATCGGGCCGGGCGGCAGATCTCCGCGCAGGCGCAAGTAGAGGGCATACGTGCGCAGCTGCGCCGCGTGGCTCTTGTCGCTGGCACCGGTCTTCCAGTCCACGATCCTCCAGGCATCGCCCAGCCGGTACAGCAGATCCGGCTGCGCGTAGAGCTTCACGCCATCCAGTTCGACGAAGTCCAGCCGGTCCACCTCCCGGATCTCCACCCGCGGCGCCTCGGCCGCTTCCCGAAAGCTCTCGGACTCGGGCAGATTCCGGAGGCAATCGTACAGACGGTTGCGGATCCTCTGAACCAGATCGCCCGACGGTCCGCTGCCCCGGTAGAACTCCATCAGCATGGGGTGCCGGCCCGGGCTGCGTTCCCACTCCTCCCGCTGCTGAGACAGAACCCATGCCCGGTTCAGGCGACCGCGACCCTCTTCGATCAATTCCGGCGCCGTTGGTGGCCCCGCTCCACCGCGCACGCGGCTCAAGGCATCGGCGGCGATCTCGTGCACCACGTTTCCGAGCGTCATGTGCAGATTCGAGATCTTCTTCAAGCGCCACGCGGCGCGCGCCTCGGCAGGCGAGTCTTCGATCCAGCCGTTGTGCGATCCGTAGTAGTTCCAGAAGTACCTTCGCGGACAATCCTGGAACATCGATCTTCGGCTCTGCGACCAGGAGAATTCGGGAAACGGACGGATTTCGAAACCCATCAGCCGAACTCCACCGTAATCGGATCGTCATCGGGGGCGGCGAAGTAGAGCGTACGCTGCCGGCCCGACGCCGAATGGAGCACCCGGACGATGTTTCGCTGGTCGTCGAAGCGATCGTACAGGACGGTGTCGAGAATCGTTATCGCCCGCGCCGGAGCATCGGTGCGATACTCCAGGAGATACCACCAGACCGTAGCGTCGCCCTGACCCGCTTCCAGGTCCACGCCGCTCGAGATCACGGCGGCACTCAATTCCACGCCGTCGGCCTGGATCGAGAGCATGGCGCCGAGATAGGCGAGGAACGCCGCGTCCGATTCCGGGGTCGGGCTCAAGGTGAACAGCTCCACTCCCTCGCGCGCCGCCAGCGCCTCCTCGAGGTCGTCCTTGAACATCCGGATGCGCAGGTAGAGCGCGCCATCCTCCACGACCAGCTGCGCGGTGGAGAGGTGGAGCGGATGGGCCGCCACGACGGGGGGAGCGGGCCCCGTCCCCGCGGCGGACGCGTACAGTCCGAGCAGCGCGATCGTCCCCGCGAAGCCCGCCATCACGTGGCGGGCGCGACCCACTCGTTGTCGTCCCGGTCGATGTCGGCAAACCATCCGTCGGGGTCGACCACCACCTTCGTCAGCTCATCGTCACTGAACAGCCCGAACACGAATTCCTGCTCATTCGCCCGCCACACGTCCACCGGCAACTCCACCCGTTCAGTCTCGCCATTCTCGAAGGTGATATCCATCTGTACCGGCATCACCAGGCCGCCATCATTCTGAATCGTAATCCGGTAGTAGTAGCGACCACGCTCCGCCGAGCCGAGGAGTTCCTCGGTATCCTGGCGGCTCACATCCGCGATCCTCTGGTCGTTCGCGTGCGTCGTGTAGAACCAGCCGCGCCACATCCACGCGAGGTCCTCGCCGGCGCCTTCCTCCATCGATCGGAAGAAGTCCGACGGCTGCGGCTTCTTGAACGCCCAGCGCTGCGCGTAGCCGCTGAACGCGTCGTCGAAGACCTCCGGACCGAGCACGGCCTCACGGAGCATCGTGAGTCCGGCAGCCGGCTTGGCGTACCCGTTGTTGCCGAAGTCCTTATGGATCAGATCCGAGTGAGTCATGATCGGTACCTGGTCGGGATCGCGCATGTACTCGACGATCTCCTGGGGAGAACCCCGCCAGCGCGGAAAGCCCGGGTCGAGCTCCACCTCGGCATAGTGCTGGAGGAAGGTGTTGAGACCTTCATCCATCCAGGTCCACTTCCTTTCGTCCGAATTCACGATCATCGGGAACCAGTTGTGCCCGACCTCGTGGATGGTCACTCCGATCAGGGCATACTTGAGACCGTCCGAGTAGCCGCCCTCCACGTCGCCACGCGGCCGCGCGCCGCAGAACGCGACCATGGGATACTCCATCCCACCCGCCGGCCCGTTGATGTTGCTGGCCTTCGGATAGGGGTATTCGAACGCCATGCGGCCATACGTCTCGAGCGTCTGGATCACGGCCGCCGTGGAGATGTCATTCCACAACGGCATCGCGTCGCGCGGATAGAGGGAGTGAACCGCGATCGGCGGCTGATCGGGTCGATACTGATATCCCGCCGCATCCCAGACGAAGGTCTTGGAGGAAGCCCACGCGAAGTCCCGGACGTTCTCGGCCTGGAAGTGCCACGTCAGCATGCCGTCCTGCCTGGGTCGGCTGCCGGCCGTCATGACCTCGTCCGGCCCGACGATGAAAACGGGCTCCTGGCTTCGATACGCACGGGCCAGCCTCTCGCGCTGTGCGGCCGTAAGGACTTCCTCGGAGTTCTGCAGCATCCCGGTCGCATCGACGATGTGATTCGAAGGCACCGTGAGGCGGACATCGTAGTCGCCGAACTCGAGGTAGAATTCCCCGCGTCCGAGAAACTGGTCGGTCTGCCAGCCGTTCACGTCGTCGTAGACGGAGAGCCTCGGGAACCACTGGGCCAGTTCGTAGATCCAGCCATCGCTCACCTCTTCCTTCCCGCCCCGTCCCCAATCCGGAATCGCGAAGGTCCAGTCGATTTCGAGCTCGGTCGTCGCTCCGGGCATCACGGGCTCGGGCAGAGAGACCTTCATCAGCGTACCGTTGATCCGGTACGGCGCATCTCTCAGTCCCCCGGCTGCATCGGCGACCTGCACCCGTCCGATCTCGTGTCCCCCGTCGAACAGATCGACCCCGAGCCAGCGGCGTGCACGCGGATCAATCTCCTCGGGCAGTGCTCTCCGCATCTTGTATGTTCTGCTGTGTTCGAGAGATCTCACGTTCTGATCAAGTTGAATCCAGAGGTAGTCGAGCGCATCCGGGGAGTTGTTGTGGTAGGTGATCCGTTCGGTCCCCGACATGCGATGCGCTACCGTGTCGAGTTCGGCCTCGATCTGGTAGTCCACCTTCTGCTGCCAGTACCGCGCCCCGGGGGCTCCGGAACCCGTGCGCAGGTCGTTGGGCGCCGGCCAGTCCTCGAGCGAGCGGAAGATCGACTGATTCGTCCGGCCCACCGAATCGGGATGCAGCCAGTGTTGGGCGCCGGCCGGCGTCGTGAGAAGGAGGAGCCCCGCCGTGACAGCGGTGACCGTTCCGACCCGCTTCGTCCACGTCCCGTTCTTCATGTCCCTTTGTCCCTCTTCCCCGATGTTGGTGCCTGACGATCCGACTCAGGTCGGAAACTGGAGTCTTTCCACGAATATCGCGAGGGCGAGCAGCCCTGTAACCGCCGAGATCCCGAGCACCCACGCTCGCGTTGGAAGGCCGAGCCCGCGAACGAGGAGCGCCGCGATCACCGACAGCACCGCGACGATCGCCAATTGGCCGATTTCGAGCCCGATGTTGAACGAGAGAAGCGGCAGGAAGATACTCGCCTCTCCGCCCAGCGCCGCTCGAAGGAACGCCGAGAAACCGAGGCCGTGAATCAGCCCGAATCCCACCGCTATGGCGTAGCGGACTCGATCGTTCACCCCGGGGCGAGCCTGCGTCGAACCCGATTCCGGCACCAGATCCCCTCTCGGGTCTGCGCGCGCCCTCCAGGCTACCAGGTTCACGACGCTGGTCGCGAAGATCGTCAACGGAATCAGGAGCTCCACCAATCCGGTATCGATCCGAACCAGCCCAAGCGTGGCGAGTGCCAGCGTGATCGAGTGCCCGACCGTGAATGCCGTCACCAGCCAGAACAGGCGGCGCAGGTCACCGAGGTCGGATGCCGTCAGCGCTGCCACGAACAGCAGGTGGTCGTAGCCTCCGGGATCCGTAATGTGCTCGAAGCCCAGCCGCAGGTAGACGAGGAACTCTGAGACCATCCCGTTCATCGGGTTTCGGTTGGCGGAGGCAGACGTCTTCGGTGCGTCACACCGAATGAACAGCCCGGGCTACCGGGAAGTTGCATCCCGCAGGTGGCCACGGCGGTTGTTGACACTTCGAACCACCGGTTAGATTGGAAGTCCCCCCTCTCTCCGGATCACATTTCCGTGAGGAGGCTCTTCATGCGTATGCGACTCGCCGGCGGGGTCATCCTGCCGATCCTGGCTGTTGCGCTCATCTCCCCCGGCTGCGCGGAGGACACTCCGTACGAGGGACCGGCTTCCCAGATCCTCACCGGCGACTGGAATTTCGGTGTGACGATCGTCGAGGAGACAGGCGATTGTGCCGGGAGCAACGAACCCCCGTGGAACGCCCTCGCCGAGATCACGCAGACGGGTGTCGCGGTGGTGATCTCCAGCAACTGGAACTCGGACGGAGTCGATGGCCCGTACGCATTCGTCGGCACGCTCAATGGGATGGACATTCAGGCGGTCGGCGAGTATCCCGAGGGAGGGGGGACCACCAGCGCGACCTACAATCTGACCGTCGACGCCGACTGGAATCGAATGACGGGCAACGAGATCTGGTCCTGGACGGATGGAGTGAGCAGCTGCGTGAACAGCCGATCCGTCGTGGTGGCGAATCGGGTCAATCCGGACTGACATGGCCGGGATCCTCGACGGGCCGGCCGCACATGCATGAAAAAGGGCCTGACCGCGTTAACGGCCAGGCCCTTAGGTGGCGCTTTAGAAGGAATCTGTCCCCGTTCCGACGGCGCGCCTTCAAGCTGCATCGTCAAATCCGCGCCAGCCGACCGCACCCGGGGGAGAGACGGCGGGACGTCGGGTGATCAAGCAGGAAGCGTGCCCGAATCCGGGATACCACGTTCATGATATCGATTTCGTAAATACATATATTACATAATATTACAGAATGAGTCGGCGAACGCCTCCAGTTGAGGCCACTCGCGGCTCCGCAAATCGTCGCTTCCGTGCTACAGGTTCTCGTCCCGGCGTTGCCACGAATCGAGTGCCCCC
>CBDTXM010000061.1:0-15985 GCA_965364445.1 uncultured bacterium
GATCCCGGAGTCGGCGAGCTGGAAGCGCTGTTCGAATCGGGACTGGCGAGCCTCGACGAGCTCGGCCGGAGGTTGCGGGACTACCGGTACTCGGTGGAGCACGATCCCGGGCGTCTCGCGAGTCTGCGGCAGCGGCAGGAGCTCCTCTCGCACCTTCGTCGGACCTACGGGGGCACGGTGGAAGATCTGATCGAGGCGGGCAGGGAAGCCCGGACCGAGCTCCTGAAGATCGAGACCTCGGAGGCCGAGGTGGGTCGACTCCAGAGCGCGGTGAGTGAGGCTCGTGCGGAGCTGGAGTCACTGGCAGATCAGCTCGGTTCGATACGGCGTACGGCCGCTGAACGACTCGAACGCGAGGTGACGGAGCAGCTCGCCGAGCTCGGATTGCCGGGAGGACGCTTCCGAGTCGAAGTCGTCCCGCTCGACGCCCCCGGATCCGAGGGCGCGGAGACGATCGCCTTCCTGGTCAGCTTGAATCCCGGGTTCGCGCCGGGACCGCTCGGCCGCGTCGCCTCGGGCGGCGAGTTGAGCCGCGTCATGCTGGCGCTGAAGAGCGTTCTGGCGGACGCCGATGCGGTGCCGAGCCTGGTGTTCGATGAGATCGATTCCGGCGTCGGCGGACAGGTCGCGCACGCGGTGGCCGATCGGCTCGGCGGTGTCGCGGATTCTCACCAGGTCTTCGCGATTACGCATCTCGCTCAGATCGCGGCCCGCGCCGACACGCAATACCGCGTCGAGAAGATCCAGCGGGCTGGAGCGGTCGCAACGCGCGTCGTCCGGCTCTCTGAGGAGGAACGCCCGATCGAAATCTCCCGGATGCTGGGAGGAGACCCGGAAAGCGAAGTGTCGCTCAAGCACGCGAAGGAGCTTCTCGAGCGACGTCGCCTCGTCGCGGCTGCCGGGGTCAGAAGAGCTGAAGCGGAACCCGCAGACTGAACGTCATGATGTCGGACGCCGGCGTCAGCCCACCGCTGCCCGCGATCGATCCCTGCCATACAACCGAGATCTCGACCGGGAAATTCGCGATCCCCGCAAGGTAGCGCGGCGTGGTGCGATACCAGCCGCCGATTCCCAGCCGATGCCGGGTCTGTCCGGTCCCTGCGCCCAGGGGGGAGGGATCCGGTACGCCGTCTCCCGAGTACGCGTCCTCTCCCTTGCTGCGCCAGCGATACTCGATGCCCAGCGAGAGGGTCTCGTTGAGACGGAACCGGGGAGAGAGTCGGAGCTCGAAGATGTCGCCGAGATTCCGGGTAACGCTTCGTTGCTGCGCCGCATACGCGAAGGGAGCCCCTGCGGTCGCCACTCTCATGACCAGTTCATCCTCCAGCTGCAGCACGTACCTCAGACTGCCCACGACCCAGAGCCAGCGGCCGAACTGCGCGTCCTGCCAGAGGCCGAGCTCCACGTCGGTCTGACCGGTGCCGATGGGTTGCTGGAGCGGACTCGAGGGCACCAGGTATGGATCGGCGTCAGGGTCGCCGAGAGGGAGCCGCAGGCGAGCACCTGCGGTCGTGCGAAACCGGATCCCTTCGCCCCTGAGGTCCGGCTCCCGGGTCGCACGGAATCTGTCCTCATCCACGGGCCGGATCGGATCGAACGTGTCCAGGAGAAGAACCCGGAGGCCGATGTCGATCTCCCCGGGTGCCCAGCCACGGACGGTCGTCTGGAGCGAATCGAGCCCGATCGGAGACCCGCCGAGCATGCGCTGGAAGTCGGACGCCTGAGCCGAATCGGGAAGCGCGAATTCGGGCAGCTGGAGTCCGAACGATTCGTATCCGGTGGAGAGATCGGTGTAGCGGCCTGACATGCCGGTTCCGGCGTCCGACCCCGCGGTCGGCAGCAGTTCATCCGCATCGACCCGGGCTGCGAGCGCGTCCCGGTAGGATCCCGATGCCTCCAGAAGGTCGACAGCGTCGGCTTCCTGTTCCGGCGTGAGGGTGCCTCCCTCGATCAGGGCCTGCAGATCCGAGCGTGCCGCGTCGAATGACGAGAAGTAGCCATCGGGTGAGGGGAACACGGTGGACGACGGCACGAAGCCGGCCGTCGTAGAATCATACGCGAAGGAGGTCTCGACCGTGCCTCGCACCAGAGGAACGGAGAGATCCACGGCCACCCGGCCGAACAGTCCGAACGAGAGGCCCAGCGGTACCGTTCGAATGTCCCGCGTGATGGCGCCGTAGACCGTGCTCCCGAGCGACACGTCCCCGGCCGCGAGCGAGTCGTAGCCGAGCGCCATGGCGTCCCGATTCAGGTCGGCGAGCAGGGGATCGACGCCCGGAAACAGCCGGTTCACGATCGAGCCATCGTAATCGGAGTGAAGCGGCTGGCGCGCGCCGTCCTCGCCGAACTTGTCGCTCCAGATCTCCCAGCTGGGGGCGAATTCGATCCACAACGAGCCGTGCCGGGGAATGCGCGCGTCTCGATCGTACGCCTGCGCGAGAGCGGCAGAGGGAGACGTCAGAACCAGCGCCAGCGCCGCCGGGGCCATGGCGCTGCGAAGGGCGGCGCCGGTCCGGCTGCTTGAGATGATCTGCATCGGCTCTCCGCGAGCGGGTCGAGTCCGGCGGTGGGGGCGAATATGCTCATCCCTGCGAAACGGGCACAAGTCAGCCCCGATCCGACGGCCCGCCCCTTTCCCGGCTCCGCGTGCTTCGATACGATGTTGCCGCGCCCGACCCGATCGGGCTCGACGGCGCCGTGGCCGAGTGGTTAGGCAGGGGCCTGCAAAGCCCCCTACTCCGGTTCGAATCCGGACGGCGCCTCTTCTCCAGGTCTGTCGGAAGGCCCGCGTGACTGCCAGCCGGGCCCGTGGCTTCCGGCCGGCGGCACACCCCCCGGGCCGAGGTACGACGCGTGAAGCGTTTCGTCACCATCGACAACGTGCTGGCCTCTCTGCTCGTGTTCATTCCGGCAGCCGTCGTCATGCGCTACGTGATGGACATGGACGGGACGCCGATCTTCCTGACCGCCGCGATCAGCATCATTCCGCTCGCGGGCTACATGGGGCGGGCGACCGAGCGACTGGCCGATCAGGTGGGGGCCGGTATCGGCGGGCTGCTGAATGCGACATTCGGGAATGCCGCCGAGATGATCATCGCCATTCTCGCGCTGCGCGCCGGTCTGCAGGGCGTCGTGAAAGCCTCGCTCACCGGCTCGATCATCGGGAACATCCTGCTCGTATTCGGACTGGCCGCCCTGGCGGGGGGGCTGAAGCATCCCCCGATCCAGAAATTCAACCGCACGGCAGCCAGTCTCGGCGCGACGATGCTCGTGCTCAGCGCGATCGGCCTCGTCATACCGGCGATCTTCCACGCCCTTGCGGGTGACGGGCACGCAGGCGTCGAGCGGAACCTGAGCTTCGACATTTCGATCGTCCTGATTCTCACGTACGTGCTCAGCCTGATCTTCAGCCTGCGAACGCATTCGCACCTGTACCTCGGTGCGGCGCATGCCGATGGGCCCGAGGGTGAGTCACACGGAAAGTCGGGGAAGAATCGGAGCGAAGCGATGCGGGCGTTGGGGCTGCTGGCGCTCTCCGCGACCGCGGTCGGATTCATGTCCGAGATGATGGTAGGGAGCCTCGAGCAGGCCGCGCACGAACTCGGGATGACCGAAGTGTTCGTTGGCGTGATCCTCGTTGCCCTCGTCGGCAACGCGGCCGAGCATTCCACATCCGTTCTGATGGCGCTGAAGAACAAGATGGACCTGAGCGTCAACATCGCGCTCGGATCCTCGATTCAGATCGCGCTCTTCGTCGCGCCGCTCCTGGTGTTCATCAGCTACTTCGTGGGACCGGCACCGATGGATCTGAGGTTCACCGGTCTCGAGGTGGTGGCGGTCGTGCTGTCGGTAGGCATCATGGCACTGGTCTGCCAGGACGGGGAATCGCACTGGATGGAGGGGGTTCAGTTGCTCGCCGTATACCTGATGCTCGGTATCGCCTTCTTCTTCCTGCCGGTCTGAGCAAGACATGGGACCCGAGCAACCCCGGTCGCCCGGCTCGCATCCAAGCGAGTAGCGGGGAGCCCGGCCCTCAGTTCCGCCGCGAAGTCGGAGCCAGCGGTGGGACCGGGCCGGGTGTTTTCGTGAGGAACGGATGATGAGGGCGCGCATCATCCCCCAGCTCCTAACTCGATCGACGCAGGACAGCCATGAAGTCACGCTACATCGTAACTCTCGTCGTGCTCGTTCTCGGCATCGCAGCGATAACCGGGATCTACCTGCGTCTGCAGGAGAATGCCGACTCGGACGAAGAGCCGGACCGGGAGAACAGCGCGGTCGTGGATTCTGCACTGGAGGCCGCCAGGGGAACGGCGGCGGCGTCCGCGTTCGCGACCGGGGTGGCCGTTCCCGTGGAGGGCCGAAAGGTCCGCAGGGGGACCTTCGTGATCTGGGCCAATGCCGAGGGCCAGGCCGCGGCACTTCGAACGGCGCTGCTCGCGGCCGAGGTCAACGGACCCATCGTAGAGGTGCCGGTACGGGAGGGAGACTTCGTCAAGGCCGGACAGCTGATCGCCCGGATCGACCCGAGCGTTTACGATCTCGATCTGAAGGAAGCTGAAGGGGCCCTGGAGCAGGCCGAAGCCACGTACCAGGAACTCACCCTTGGTGACGAGCGCATCAGTGACGAGGCACTGCGGACCGAGCGCCAGCGCCAGGCCCGGGTCCGGAGTGGCCTGGCCGGGCAGGAAGCCCGCGTCGAGAAGGCTCGTTACGATCTGAGAAAGACGGAGTTCCGGGCGCCCTACGCCGGTCGAGTGGCCAACCTCGGGGTGGATGTAGGCTCGCGGGTGGGGCCGGGTGACTCGATCGCGGCCATCGTGGACGTTTCCAGCGTAGACGTCGATGTCCAGGTGCTCGAGAGCGAAATGGCGGCCGTGTCCCGGGGGCGTGATGCCACGGTGAGCTTCACGGCTTTCCCCGGAGAGAGTTTCATCGGAAGTGTCGTGTCGGTGAACCCCGTCGTCGACCCTATCAGCCACGTGGGAAGGGTGACCGTCCGCCTCGCGAATCCGCAGGCGCGCATCCTGCCGGGCATGCACGCGAACGTCCGGATCGCCGGGTCGTTGTTCGAGGACCGGGTCTCGGTCCCCAAGGAGTCGATCGTCGAGCGCAGCCGGCGCGAGGTCGTGTTCGTTTTCGAACCGTCCGAGACGGACGGAGAGACCGGGCTCGCGAAGTGGCGCTACGTGACGACCGGGCTCGAGAACGAGGACTGGGTGGAGATCGTACCCTCGGAAGACACGGACATGGTCGCCGAGGGCGAAGTGGTCCTGACGGCAGGGCATACGACCCTGACCCACGACGCCCGTGTCCGGCTCGCGATCACGGAGGAGGAGGAGTGATCGGGAAGGGGACAGCCCGGCGCGGCAGCGGGCTTCTGCTGCTCGTGCTCGGCGGGCTTTCGGCGACCGGGCGGGCCCTGCCGGCGCAGCAGATCGTGACCCTGGAAGAGGCGCTCGGATCGGCCCTGTCGCGCAGTCCGACGATCGAGGCGGCGGATGCGACGGCCGCGGCGGCGTCCTCCGCCCGATGGGCCGACTGGGGGGCTTTCCTGCCCACGATCCGGGCGAACGTCGATCTCTCATCAACCGATTTCACCAACGTCACCTATCTCACGCCCGAAGGTTCGCCCGACATCATCGACCCGCCCCTCACCGATGTCTCGAAGGGAAGCAACGCCTCGCTCAGCTTCTCGCTGCCGCTGCTGAATCCGGAGCGCATTGCAGCCGTCGACGCCGGCGGGTCGCGGAAGGATGCGGCGTGGCTCCGCCTGACGGCAGCCGAACGAACGGTGATTCGCGATGTGAAGCGGGCGTATTTCGAGGCCTTGAAGCAGCGCCGCCTGCTGGAAGTCGCCCAGCGTCAGCTCGAGGCGCGCCACGTGGACCTCGAGGTGACCCAGGATCGGTACCGCATCGCAGCGGCCTCCCGGAGTGATCTGCTGGGCGCCGAGATCGACGCCTCGGATGCCGAGCTCCGGGTGCTCCAGGCCGAGGACGGCCTGGCGGCTGCGATCCGGGCGCTGCAGGTCGCAATGGCGAACCCCGTGAGCATCGAACCCGATCTCGTCTCTCTCGTGGACGTGGAGGAAGTGCCCGACGCGGATTTCCTGGATGCCGCCTCGTTGGTCCGGGCCGCACATGCTTCGAATCCGACGCTCGCCGCCCTGTTGAAGGAGGAGGATGCTGCATCCAGCGATCTATGGGCGGCCCGGGCGAATTACCTGCCGCGCATCGATCTCGGGTTCGTACTGGGTCGCAGCAAGCAGCTCGGCCGGGAAGAGAGCCTGTTCGATTTCGAGCCGGCGAATACGCGGAGCAGCTTTCAGATCATTGGCTCGTGGAATCTCTTTCAGGGCTTCGAGCGGAAGCGACAGACGGCCGAAGCGAGCGGCCGCGTACAGCGTGCCCGTGCGGAGTGGACTGCGAATGCGCTGCAGCTCGACAAGGACGTGCGCGACCTCGTGCAGGAGCTGAAGCGACGGGATCGGCGGCTCACGATCCTGGTTCGCAATCGGGACCTCGCAGACGAGCGACTGGAGCTGGCCCGGGAGCAGTACCGGCTCGGCAGCATTCCCTACTTCAACCTGCAGCAGGCGATTGATCGAACCACGCAGGCAGAGCAATCGCTGTTTACCGAGCGCTACGACTACCTGATCCGCTGGGCCGAACTCGAGGAGCGTGTCGGTCCGGCGCTGGCGGATGCGGCCCTGGCGTCAGCAGACACCCCCTGAGCCCGGAGACAGACATGTCGCTCTCCGATCTCTCGATCCGGCGGCCGGTCGCAACCTCGATGCTCTACGTGGCGGTGGCCGTGGTGGGGGTCGTCTCCTTCCTGCGCCTTCCGATCGACCTGCTCCCAGACGTCTCCTTTCCGACCCTGTCTGTCTGGACCGGATATGCAGATGCGGGGCCGGCCGAAGTGGAACGTTTCGTCACGGAGCCGGTGGAAGCGGCGCTGAGCCGCGTGCCGGGTGTCCGTTCGGTGGACTCGCGATCGAGGGAGGGGCAGTCGCTCGTCCGCCTCCAGTTCTACTGGGGCACGGACATGGAGTTCGCCATGCTCCACGTGCGTGAAAGGCTCGACAACCTGGTCGGCGTGTTGCCGGAGAGCTCCGACCGTCCGGTGATCCTCAGCTCGGATCCGACGAACGACCCTGTCCTCGCTCTCGCCGTCACGGGCGCCGATCTCGCCGAGCTTCGTGATCTGGCCGACGCCGTGTTCAAGCGCCGGCTGGAGCAGCTGGACGGGGTCGCTCTGGCCGCGATCACGGGCGGTCCGGTCCGGGAGATCCAGGTCGTGGTCCGGCCTGAGCTGCTGCAGGTGCACGGGGTGCGAGTCGCCGACGTCACCGAGGCCCTGGACCGCGCGAACTACAGTGCACCGGGTGGCACCATTCGGCGTGGCCGATTTCGCTACAGCCTTCGGACCCTGGGTGAGTTCCAGCGCGTCGCAGACCTGGAGGACGTGGTCGTCGCCCGCCCGGCAGCGGGTGGCGCCGTACGATTGCGCGACGTGGCCACCGTGGCCGAAGGGGAAGCGGAGCGCGAGACGATCGCCCGATATGACGGGGTCCCGGCGATAGGTTTGCTCGTCTACAAGGAGGCGGGCTCGAACACCGTCCGGGTGGCCGAGGCGGTCGAGGAGACGCTCGAACAACTGCGGGCCGAATTTCCGGGAGTGACGATCGAGGTCGCTTCGAGTCAGGCGACGTTCATTCGGGACGCGATCTCCAACGTCGTCCAGGCGCTCGCGCTGGGAGGCGTGCTGGCCTTTCTCGTCCTCTTTCTGTTCCTCCGGGACCCTCGCTATCCGATCGCGGTCGGTCTCGCGATTCCGATCTCTGTGCTGGCCGCATTCTCGCTCTGCTACCTGTTCGACGTGAGCCTGAACGTGATGTCGTTGGGCGGACTCGCGCTCGGTGTCGGAATGCTCGTCGACAACTCCATCGTGGTGCTCGAGAATGTCTTCCGCCACAGGGAAGAGGAAGGCAGGGGCCCCGTCGAGTCGGCCTCGATCGGAGCGCGCGAGGTGGCAGGCGCGATCACGGCTTCGACGCTTACCACGATCGCCGTGTTCGGCCCGGTGCTGTACGTGGAGGGGGTCGCCGGCGCGCTCTTCGCCGATCTCAGCCTCGCAGTGGCCTTCTCGCTGCTGGCGTCCCTCCTGGTCGCCCTCACCCTGCTGCCCGTCCTCGCCGCCAGGTTCGCGGCGCGCGGGGGACACGCGTCCGGTGCAGGCGACGGGCCCGATGGAAGCCCCGTGCCCGGGACCCGTGCGGACGCCGCGAGTGGACGCATGCGACGATGGGCCACCACGGCCGCGCGGGGCGCTCGATCGCTGCCGGGACGCATCCTGGGGATGTTCCGATTCGTCGGTCGCTCGGTTGTGCTCACGTTTCGAGACCTGTTCGGCGCGACCGGTCGCATTCTGGACCGGTTGACCCGCCCGGCGCTGGACGCCTTCGATCGGGCATTCGTCCGGTTCACGGCCCGCTACGAATCCGTTCTGGCCAGGGCTCTGGACCGGCGAGGCCTCGTCGTGGTTCTTGCCGCCGCCAGTCTGCTCTTCGCGGTCTGGCTCGGCTCGACGCTGCCGCGCGGGATGATGCCCAAGGTGGACGAGGGCGCATTCCGGGTCGAGCTGAATCTGCCCGTCGGCACCCCCCTCGAGGCGACCGCATCGGCCGTCGAGCGACTGGAACGCCTGCTGCTCTCGACCCCCGGTGTCGATGCCGTGTTCTCGCGTATCGGCCGGGCGCGTGAGTCGGAGATCGCCACGCGCGAGCTCAGTGGACTGAACAGCGCCGCACTGGAGGTGCGTCTCTCATCGGACGCACCCTCGGTAGACGAGGTCGTTACGGCGTTCCGAACCGGGGTGGGGGCGACGGGGATCGATCCGCAGACGGTCTCGATCGAGACCGGCAGGAGCACGTCTCTCGGGCGTGCGCTCGGCGTTTCGGGTGCCGATCTGGCTGTGCAGGTCCGCGGTCAGAACCTGGACAGCCTGATCGCTGTTGCCGAGGAGGTCGTGGTTCGCCTGGACGGCGCGGAGCGGCTGGCCGACGTGCGGATCGATCTCGACATCACGCAGCCCGAACTCGAGATCGAAGTAGATCGGGCGGCCGCCGCCCGCTACGGGGTTTCCGTGACCGAAGTCGCGGATGCGATCGAGGCGTATCTCCGGGGCGTTGAGACCGAGCGGCCGTACACGGAATTCTCCGAGAAGATCGACATCCGGGTTTCGTTGCCCGAGTCGCGGCGCTCGGAGCTCTCCGACGTGCTGGCGCTTACGCACGAGGGCGTTCCAATCGGGGAGCTGGTACGTGTTCGCCAGGGATACGGACCCGTGGAGATCCGTCGGGTCGACCAGAGCCGTACCGTGCAGGTGCTTGCGGATGTCAGGGGCGGAGGGCTCGATGAAGCCGTCCGGGACGCGGAGAACGTGCTCACAGGAATGCACGTGCCCCCGCTCACCTCGGTTCGCGTGGGAGGGGAGAACGAGGAAATGCGTGCGAGCTTCCGCTCGCTCGGATTCGCATTCGGCCTCGCCCTCTTCCTCGTCTTCCTGATCATGGCGGCCAAGTTCGAGTCGCTCGTCCAGCCGCTCGTGGTCCTCGCGTCCGTCCCACTTGCTGCCATCGGGGCCGTCGTGGGGCTCTGGATCGCGGGGGACGGGATCAATGCGATGAGCGGAATCGGGCTGGTGATCCTCATCGGGATCGTGGTCAACGACGCGATCATCAAGGTGGATTTCATCAATCAGAAGCGTGCCGAGGGAGCGTCGAAGCGTGAGGCGATACTCGAAGCGGGACGGCTGCGTCTGCGTCCGATCCTGATGACGACCGTGACGACCGTGCTGGGTCTCCTGCCACTGGCCGCGGGCTGGGGCGCGGGAGCGGACTTGAGGGCGCCGTTGGCCGTGGCCGTGATCGGTGGACTGATCTCAGCGACGGTGCTCACCCTCATCGTCGTACCGGTCGTCTACTCCCTTGCCGTTGCACCCGGGGAACCCGTGCGATCGGATTCCGGAGTAGACGGCAGTCTGGCGCCGACTCTGCCGTGATCGATCTCGCGATCCGCCGACCCGTCGCCACGGCGGCGATCTACATCGCGCTCGTCGCTCTCGGGGCGTACAGCTTCCGACTGATTCCCGTCGAGCTGCTCCCGGATGTGGACTATCCCCGGCTCACGATTAACGCGACCTGGGGTGGTGCATCGCCGGAGGCGATGGAAGCGTTCGTCACCTCGCCTCTGGAGGCGGCGGCTCAGCAGGTCAGAGGTGTCCGGAAGATCACATCCACGTCCCGGTCCGACGAACGCGGCACCGGTTCGTCATCCGAGATTGACGTCGAGTTCGAGCGCGACGTACGGATGGACTTCGCGCGGCTCGACCTCAGCGAACGGATCGCGGCGCTGCGGGAGGAGCTTCCGCCCGGCGTGATTCCGCGGGTGGAGCCGTACGTGCCACGGGAATTCTCGGACGAAGAGCAGGCGTTCCTCTCCTACCAGATTCGCGGGCCATACACGTTCGGCCGACTCGCCCAGCTCGCAGAGGAAGAGATCCAGCCGGCGCTCGCCGCCGTTGACGGAGTCGCCGCAGTGACGATTCGGGGCGACGAACAGCGCGAGGTGGCGGTAGAACTGGAGGGGCCGAAGCTGGAGGCGCTGGGCTTGCGGCCGGCTGATGTGGAGGCACGGATCCGGGAGCTCTCGACGCTGCGGGCTCCGGGCTCTCTGGTTCTGGCCGGGCAGCAGACGGCGCTGGCGGTGCGCACGCGGGTCGAACGGGTCTCGGAGCTGGAGGATCTGGTTCTGATGACGCGTCCCGAGGGTCCGGTGCGGCTCCGCGATGTAGGACGGGTACGCGAGACGACGGCCGACCCGCTGATGTACTACCGCATCGATGGACTGCCGACCATCTCTCTGATCATCTCGCGGGAGTCCGGCACCAACGCCGTGCGGGTGGCCGAGGCGGTGAAGGCTGAGATCGAACCCCTCCAGGACAAGATGCCACCGGGGGTGGTCATCGAACTCGATGTGGACGAGAGCGAGGAGATCCACAAACAGCTCACGGACCTGCGTCTTCGGGCCATGATGGCGGCCGTGGTCATCCTGCTCGTTCTGATGCTGTTCCTGCGCTCTCTGGAAGCCGTGCTCGTCGTGTTCGCCACGATCGCGTTCAGCATCCTGATGGCCGTCAACCTGCTGTACCTGGGCGGCTTCTCGCTCAACGTCCTGACGTTGGCCGGGCTGGCTTGGGGATTCGGGCTGATCGTGGACAACGGAATCGTGGTGCTCGAGAACGTCGAGCGGCACAGCCACCTCGAACCGGATCCGAAGAAGGCGGCGAGCGCAGGCGCGCACCAGGTCGTCCTCCCCGTGATCGCCGCTACGGCCACGACTGCCATCGTGCTCGTGCCGTTCCTCTTCCTGCAGGGCGAGCTCCGGATCTACTACCTGCCACTCGCCTGGGCCGTCGCATTCGCCATTCTCTCGAGCCTGTTCGTGGCATTCACGTTCGTCCCGACGATGGCCAGTCGAGTGCATCATTGGCGGGGCAGGGTAGTTGGTGTGCGTCCCGATGAGGATGTGCTCGCCAGACCTGCGGCCGACCACGAGGCAGACGATCGATCCGATGCGCGGCGCTCCCGCGAACCGATCTACATCCGCGCCTACAGATCGGTTCTCGGATTCGGGCTGGATCACCCGTTCCTGGTGCTCATGGTCTGCGCGCTGGCGCTCGGCGGCAGCGCATACCTGTTCGACAAGCACGTGACTCGAGGAGTGCGCTGGGCATCCTTCTGGGGGCAACGGACCTACATCGACGTGAACATTCGCTTTCCCCGGGGCGCCGGCCTCGAGCGCACCGACGAGCTGGTTCGCTCGTTCGAAGAGAAGATTGCCACGCTTCCGGAGGTGAAGCGATACGAGGCGATCGTGCTTCCCCAGTATGCCAACATCCGGGTCACCTTTCCCGAGGAGCTCGAATCCACACAGGTGCCGGTCGCGATCAAGGAGCAGATGGTTGCGTACAGCTATCAGTTCTCCGGGCCTGAGGTCCGGGTATACGGTTTCGGGCCGAGCTTCTATGGAGGGGGGGGCTCGCCGCCGAACTATTCCCTGAAGATCCTCGGCTACAATTACCTCGAAGTGCAGGCCATCGCCGACGACGTCGCGGAGCGGCTCAAGCGCTTCAGTCGGATTCAGGACGTCGATCCGAACGCCAGCGGTCGATGGTTCGATCGCGACAAGGAGTTCGAGTATTTCCTCACAGTCGATCGCGAAGCGCTGGGAAGTCATGAGCTTACAGTTGAAGAGCTGCTCGGATATGTCAGCGCGAATCTGCCGGGGGACAGGCCTCGTTTCCAGGTGATTCGGGTGGCGGGCGAGGAGCTGCCGTTCACGGTCAAGCTGGCGGGATACGACGAATTCGACCTGCTCGCGATGGGCCAGCTCACGGTTCCGTCCTCCGATGGAGAGGACGTCCGACTGGCCGATGTCGCGCGCGTGGACCGCAGGGACGTGCTCGCCCGAATCCTGCGAGAGGATCAGCAGTACCAGCGCACGGTCGCGTGGGAGTTCCGCGGTCCCAGGAAGCTGGGCGACCTGATCCGGGACGCGGCCGTCGAAGCGACGGAGCTTCCCCCCGGATTCAGCATCGACGCCGAGGAAGACTGGCGGTGGACCGACGAAGAGCAGACGCAGGTATACCTGGCTCTGGTCTTTGCCGTGCTGCTCATCTACATGGTCACGGCTGCGCTGTTCGAGTCGCTCGCGGCCCCATTCGTCGTGCTCCTCACACTGCCGCTGGCTCTGATCGGCGTCTTTCTGATCTTCTTCTACACCGACGCGACCTTCACGCGTACTGCGTACATCGGAACGATCATGATGGCCGGGATCGTGGTGAACAACGCGATCCTGATCGTCTATCACATCGGGGAGCTCCGGCGAACGCTCCCCACCCGCGCAGCGATCCTCCAGGGGACGCTCGAGCGCGTGCGCCCCATCCTGATGACCACGTTCACCACGGTTTTCGGGTTGCTTCCGCTCGTCCTGTTCGCCGAGTCCCAGGACGAGAACATCTGGAATTCCCTCGCACTGGCGACGATCGGTGGCTTGATATCGAGCACCCTGTTCGTGCTCGTCGCGATTCCGGTCGCGTATCGGTACCTGGTCGCGCGGGGTGGGGACTGACAGGGAGGGCGCATGCAGTTCTTGTCTCCGGAGCGTCGGGGTGACCCGGCGCGTGGTTCCGACGTGTCTGCCGTCCGAGGAGCGGTTGGACGGGCTTTGACGACAGCGGCGGTGTTGGGACTCCTCTTCGCGCCGGCTGGATGCAACGATCCCGAGATCGGGGAAGGGGACAGGGGCAATGCCCCCCTGCCGGGCGATATTCCCATCGTGCAAAACACCGCGGATTCCGCTCTTGTCTCTAACTGGCGTGTGCGGGATGAGCTGCGCGTGGGTGCAGTGGACGGAGATGCGGCCTTCGGACGCGTGGCGGACGTGGCTCCACGCGCAGCTGGAGGACTCTGGGTCGTGGACGCACAGAGCAGGTGGATCAGCGGATTCGCGGAAGACGGTTCTCGGGAAGTCCGGTTTGGCGGGGACGGCGAGGGACCGGGAGAGCTGCGAACACCGTCCACGCTCTTCGAAACCGAGGACGGAACCGTATTCGTCGGCTCTGCCTTCCCACCGGCGCTGCATCGATTCGACGCCGAGGGGGGCTATCTGGGCTCCTCGCGGTTGACGGAATCACGAGACGCGGATGGGAATCCGCTTCCGGCCCGATTTGCGGTGTGGCAGGTTCCCCCGGACGGGCGACCTCTCGCCGACCTGTTCGCGGTGCCGGGTCCCGGCCAGGGTCCGACGGTTGCCCACGACCTCGTTCGCTTTGGAGCACCCGAACTGCACGATTCGAAGCGCGACACGATCCAGCGTTGGGTGCTGCCCGCCACGCCGGCGAGTCCATCCTCGCCGATCGAGCTGGTTCCGGTCCGGCCGAGCTGGTCGGCGGGACCGGAGGGCCTCATCTGGTGGGCGCCCGGCACTCCCTACGAGATCCGAGCGTACGACGACTCGGGCCGTCCCGTGCGGGCGATCACGCTCGATCGTGCTGCGATCAGAGTCACGCGCCAGATCGAGGAGAGACTGATCGACGGTTTGCGAGCGTCTGCTGCGAGCGGTCCCGGCGGAGCCGCCGTGATCGAGCAGGCTATCGAAAGAGCGCGCTGGCCGAAGTCGCTCCCGCACGTGGCGGAACTCTGGGTGTCGCATCCCGACGGCCGGCTGTTCGTACTTCCCTGGGCGGCCGATTCATTCGACGAGAGCGCATCGAGGAGGCTGGATGTATTCGAGGCCGATGGGCGCTACACCGGGCGTCTCACGTTGCCCCCGGGCTTCTCGCCGCGTCGATTCGCAAACGGATTCGTGTACGGCGTCGAGGAGGATGAATGGGGCGTCCAGTATGCGGTCCGGTATGCGGTCGGACCGGGAGAATGAGGGCTCATTCCCAGAACGTCTCGTCGATTCGCGTCACGTACTCCAGGGCCGCCAGGCGCTCGAGAACCGTCCGCCAGTCGGCCTGGTGCGTGGAGCCGATACAGAGGGTCTGTGTACCCGTGCATCCGATACGTCCGGGTGAGGTAGCGTAGAATTCGAGCGACGGATCGATGGCGCCTACTTCGGCCGCACTGGCGCTGTCGGCGGGAATGCAGAATTCGTACATCACGGAACGGAGCCCGTCGGGCGGGCCCTCGAGCCCATCCTCGTTGATCCGCTCGAGATCGAATGTGATCACCCCGGTGGTCGAGGAGGGGGCATCGGCATTCTCTCCTTCGGTCGCGGCGTCGGGGTCCCGGCATGCCGTCATCGAAAGGACAAGGCAGATACATGCGATCGAAGTGGAGATCGGAATTGGCATCGTCGTCTCGATTCCATTCGGGATTGCTGGCTCTGGCGTTCGGGTTTGTCGCCTGCACGGGGGACGACGAACAAGGTCGTCGTCCGGGAGCCACCGATGCAACCAGAATCGTTTCCGACACGATCGAGGGAGTGCTGACGGTCCATCGTGAAGGTCTCACGATTCGGCGGTGCGGCGAATCCGGGGACGCATGGGTCGTGGAGGCCCCCGGAGCGGACCTGCTCAGTGCCGCTTCCGAGCTCGGAGCGGGAACAGGGGACAGGATTCGGGTACGGGTGCGCGGGGAGGAAGTCACGGCGCCCACTGAGGGCGCGGGTTCTGGATTCGAGTCGGCGATTCGCGCCGTCCAGTGGGTCTACCTGGCAGAAGACATTTCAGACTGTCCGCCCGGCGAGGAGATGGAGGTCTCGGAAGGGGCGGTGGCGGTGGCCGAGATTCTGAGAACCGGCGATTCTCTCGCGGTTGAGCGTGCGGCTGCTCGCTTTCAGGCCCTCTCTCCGATGTCGGAGGCAGATACGGTTCAAGGCACTGTGCAATATGGGGATGCGACGTCCTATTTCACAGCGTACATCAGTGCTGTCCGACAGGTGGTCCGGGTCGAAGAACGACTGGATCTCGCGGAGTACGGCGCCCGCACCGTGGAGTACGGGTTATCCGACGGTGTGCCATACTACATTCGAGAGGCCGGGACCCTGCGGGATCTCTCACCCGAGGGTGCCGGAGATCTGGTTCCCAGGGGATTCGAGGCAGCGCTGGATACCGACGGAGGCGAGCTGGGATCGAGTCGATACGGGCCCGGATTCGAGGGAGGCATCGAGTCTGCGGTCAGCAGCGCAAGAGCGCACCTCGAGAGGTTGCTGCAGGTGATCGAGCCTCGCTTGGCAGAGAGAGTGCCGACAGGGTAGCTTCTCATGCCGATCACGGTGCCGGCAGCCGTACATGCATTGCCACGCCGGAGTGGCGGAACTGGCAGACGCGCCGGACTCAAAATCCGGTGGGAGCAATCCCTTGAGGGTTCGAGTCCCTCCTCCGGCATACCGACCTTGAGGGTAGTTCG
>CBDTXM010000062.1:0-15984 GCA_965364445.1 uncultured bacterium
GAGATCGACTGCCGGGTGATGGCCGAGATTCTGTCGTGGCTGCGGCGGGAGCGGTGAAAGCGGCAACGGCCCGATTCTCGGACTGATGATCAAGGATTGAGTTCCGCAGAAATCATTGTGTCATGACCGATGGGCACCTTGAATGCTGCCATATGGCATACTAAATTATGCCAGACGCCATCATAGGAGGCCCGATGCCCGCCGCCAGTTCCACCGGTCTCGCCACGGTCCGCCGCCTGCGTGAGACGCTCGACGAGCACCCGCGCAGGGAGCACTTCTACGTGACTCTGCTCGGGCTCTCCACCTGGGACGCTGCCGGGCTGCACGAGCGCGTGGAGGAAGGTCTGTCCTATGCGGCCCTCGAGCGGCTGCGCCGCGTGCTCGACATCCCGACCTCGCAATTCGCGGAGCTGATCTGGATTCCGCCGCGGACGCTCGCCCGTCGCAAGGAAGCGCGACGACTCCGGCCCGATGAGTCCGACCGGCTGCTGCGCCTGTCCCGGGTGGTGGGCCTCGCCCTGCAGCTGTTCGAGGGCGATCTGGAAGAGGCGCGCCGCTGGCTGCTGTCGCCCCAGCCCGCGCTCGGTGGCGAAACACCGGTCCGCCTCGCCACGAGCGAAGTCGGCGCGAGAGAGGTGGAGCACCTGGTCGGCCGACTCGAGCACGGGATCCCGCTCTAGTGATCGAGGCCTGGCGGATCGCCAAGCGACGCTACATCGACACGGCGTTCGACGGTGAGGGCGCCCGCCTTCACGGAGGACGTTGGAACAGTCCGGGCCGACCGGTTGTGTACGGATCCGAATCGCGAGCACTGGCCACGCTCGAGGTGCTGGCCGGCCTTGGCTCGACCTACGTGCTGCAAGCCTGGGTGCTGATCGGGGTCCGGTTTCCAGAGTCGATCGTGACGGACCTTGACTCGTTTCTCATCAGCCTCGGCCGCGAAGGTCTTCCCGCCGGCTGGAACGCGGCGCCTCCGACGCCGGCTTCGCAGGAGATCGGGGATCTGTGGCTGGATCGCCAGGATTCGGCGGTGCTGCGGGTGCCGAGCGTGATCGTCCCGGCGGAGCACAACTACCTGCTCAATCCCCGGCATTCCGACTTCGCGCGGGTCGAGATCGGTGTGCCGGAGGAGATGCGACTGGATCCGCGGCTGGCATTCCCGCGGGACACCGACTGAGCCGCCTGCCGCCTGCGCCCCGGTCCCACCGGGGGGAGCGAATGCTGGTCTTGATCTCCGCTTGACCGCCCGTGCTCAAGCTCCCGAAGGACAATTGACTCCCGACCGCGCCCGGCAGACGGGCACTGGAACGGGTCCGAGCGTGGAGGCGCACGATGTGTAGAATCCGTCGCAGCACCTGGTTGCGGTCCTTCCTGCTTCCGCTGGCGACGACGCTATGGATCGGGGTGGCGGCCTGCACCAGCTGGAAGTCGGTCGAGGAACCGGTGCCCTCGACCCTGGACGCCGATCGCCCCGGCGAAGCCCGGATCCAGCTCGTGGACGGGACGGAGGTCAAGCTCCAGTCCCCGCGGATCGTCTCCGACAGCCTCGAGGGTCTGGTCCGTGATGGAAAATACAGCGACGAGGTGATACGCGTCCGGTACGCCCTGTCTGAGGTCACTACGATCACGACGAAGCAGGCCGACGGGTGGAAGACGGTCGGGCTCGTGGCTGGACTCACCCTCGGGGCTCTGCTCGTCGCGGGAATCGCCGCCGCTGGCTCGTCCAGCTCGTCCGGCTGGGGCTCGGGCTCCAGCAGCGGGTCGTCGGGCACCGACACGCAGTTCTCATGTCCGCTGATCTACTCCTGGGATGGCGTGGCATGGAGGCTCGACTCGGGCACCTTCGGCGGCGCGATATTCGAGCCGCTGGAGCGCACGGACCTCGACGGCCTCGACCACCTGGCGGCGATCGAGGGGACGGTCCGGCTGCGAATCGCGAACGAATTGAACGAGACGGACTACGTCGATGGGGTCGAGCTCTGGGCCGTGGACCACGCGCCCGGCACGGAGGTCGTGCCGGACGGGTCGGGAATGCTGCACGTGGCCGAGGGGCTCACGGCGCCAGTCACCGCCACCGACGATCATGGGCGCGACGTTCTCGCTTCCCTGCGCGAAGCCGACGGCTGGGGCTGGGAATCCTCTCCGACCGGCCGCGACACGGCGCGGGTGGACGACGTGCGCAGTTTCGTCGAGCTCGCCTTCCGGCGTCCGCCGGGGGCGCGCGAGGCGACTCTCGTGGTCCATGGCAACAACACACCCTGGGCGAGCTGGCTGATGAACGAATGGATCACCGGCCACGGCAGCGAGACCGATGCGTGGTACGCTTCTCTGAACGCAGACGCAACAGCTGCCCGGGCCCTCGGCGAATCTCTGGCCCGTGAGGCGTTTCTCTCGGTCTCGACAGGAAGCGCGGATGGCTGGACGCTGCAGGGTCTGGTCTGGGAGGCCGGACCGGAGATCGCCAAGCGGCAGGCTCAGCATCTCCAGTTTCCAGACGACGGCGAGTCGGTCGCACGAGTGCGACTGGAGTCCGTGCCGCTCTACTGGAACCTGGACCAGGTCGCGATCTCCTGGAAGATCGATGAACCAGCGGAGCCGGTGGTGACCCGGCTTGCACCCGCGAACGCGACGTTCGAGCCGGACGGGCGCGACGTCAGGGCCGTGCTGGCCGCGATCGACGGCGACCGGCTGTCGCTCGAGACGGGCGAGAGCGCGGAGTTGCGATTCGAGGTTCCCCCGGTCCCCGAGGGCCTCGCGCGAAGCTACCTCGCCGCCACCACGGGCTGGTACCGGATCCACGGCACGCCGCGCGAAGGAGCTCCGCTGCCTGAGCTGGCGCGGGTCGGCACCGAGCCGCTGGCCGTGTCGCGGCTCTCGGTGTCCCGCCTCAACGATGCCGTGCAGACCTGGAACGAGCGCGCGGACCGAGACGAACGGCCGGTCGGTCGCCGGGGGGAAGATCGATGAGGAAGCGCGAGGTCTGGGTCACCGGATGCGGCGCCGTCTCGGCTGCCGGACTCGGCGTCCCGGCGCTGGCGAGTTCGCTGGGGGCGGAGCGGTCGAGCGTCTCGGCCGATCGGAACGGGGGGCCGCCAATCGGTCGGTCGCCCGACCCTCCGCCCTCCCGGGAGGGACGGAAGCTGGATCGATGCGCCCGGTTCTTCCTCGCCGCGGCCGCGGAGGCCTGGGACTCTGCAGGACTTTCCACAGCCGCTGCCGATCCCTGCCGGCTGGCGGTCTTCGAGGGTTCCTCGCTCGGTCCGATGGCGGAGCTGATCGATGCCGCGCGGCGGACGAACGGGAAGGGCGGTAATCGGGCGCGGCCCACTGACATCGTGCGCTTCATGACCGGGGCCGGTGGCGCGGCCTTCGCGCAGTCTCGCGGGATCGGCGGACCCGTGCTGCACGTCTCGGGAGGCAGCATCTCTTCGGCTTGCGCGATCGGAGAAGCCGGGCTGTGGATCGATGCGGGCCGCTTCGACGTGGTGGTCGCCGGCGGAGCCGAGAGCCCACTTCACGATGACGTCCTGGGACTGTTCCGCGCCGCCGGAATCCTCGCCTTCAAGGACGGACGCGCGGACACTTGTCGACCCTTCGATTCCCAGCGTTGTGGCACCTGCCTCGGGGAAGGGGCGGGCGTGCTGGTGCTCGAGGCCTCGGAGCACGCCCGGGCCCGCGGGGCGCATCCGCTTGCGGTCCTGCAGGGCTACGGGACCGGCTGCGAACAACACTCGATGACGGCCCCGGACCCGGACGGCCGCGCGGTGCGTGCCGCAGTGTCCGGAGCAGTCCGGGACGGCTCCGATCCGGCTTCAGAGATCGGGTGGATCAAGGCGCACGCCACCGGAACGCCGCAGGGCGACCTTTCCGAGTGCCGCGGCCTGGCCGCCGCCCTCGGTCCGGCGCTTGCCGGGATTCCGATCAGCGGCATCAAATCGCGGCTGGGACACTGTCTCGGAGCAAGCGGAGCCGTGGAAGCCGTCGCCTCGCTTCTCGCGTTGCGGAACGGCAGGGTACCGGGGACGATCGGAACGCGGACCGTCGATCCTCACCTGCCCGTCTGCCATGTAGCGCTCACGGCGGAGCCGCTCCGGGTTCCCTCGGTCCTGATGCTGTCGGAGAGTTTCGGGGGACGAACGGCCGCCCTGCTTCTGCGAGCGGCGTGAGTCCGCCGCCGGCAGCCGTCTTCTGCCCTGTGCCTCACAGCCCGTCTTGTCTATCTTCGAGCGGTTTCCAGATACCCCCGAGGCGAGGACAGGGCATGAAGCATCTCCTCCAGGAGATCCACCGCCGGTCGATGTGGCAGGTGCTGGGCATATACCTGGGCACCTCCTGGGTGGTGCTCCAGGTCGTCGAACTGCTGGTCGAGAACACGGGCCTGCCCCAGTGGGTGATGCCCTTCACGATGGTCCTGCTGCTGATCGGGCTGCCGATCGTGATGGCGACGGCGTATCTGCAGAAGGGAATGCCGCTCACGGCCTCGCCGCAGACGGCGGACGCGCAAGCACCAAATGCGGACCCGGACGAAACCGCGCGAAGCGACGCCTCGCCGGCCGGCGCCCACCACTTCCTGTTCACCTGGCGCAACGCGATCCTCGGCGGCGTCTTCGCCTTCTCGCTGATGTTCGGCATCGCCGGCGCCTACGTCCTGGTCCGCGAGCGCGCCATGTCGCCGCCGGAAGCGGTCGCCGACGAGGCGTCCCCGGGCATCGCGGTTCTCCCGTTCAGCGTTCGCGGCCCGGACCTCGAGATCTGGCGCGAGGGCATGGTCGACGCGCTGTCGGTGAACCTCGATGGCGCGACCGACTACCGGACGATCCCGAGCCAGACGGTGCTGGCGCGCTGGAGCGAGGCCGTGTCGGGCAACGCCACGCCGGACATGGACACGCAGCTCGAGATCGCGCGGCGCGCAGGGGCGAAGTACGCGCTGAGCGGCGCGGCGCTCGCCCTGGGCCAGGATGTGCGCCTCACGGCAGAGGTCATTGACGTCGAGACCGGTCAGTCCGCCGCCCGGGCGCAGGTGGAGGGCGCGGCGGACGGAGCGCTCGGACTGGTTGACGCCCTGTCGATCGAGATCCTGCGCCAGCTGGTGTCCGACCCGAACGCCGGGTCGTCCGTCGGTCTCGCCCAGGTGACGACGCCGTCGCTCGAGGCCTATCGCGCCTACCTCGAGGGCGAGTCTCTGCTCCGTCGGGGCGATCTCGAGGCTGCCACGCTGGCCTTCGACCGGGCGATCGAGGCGGATTCGACCTTTGCGCTGGCGCACTACCGGCTGACGCTGATCGGCGGGTTCGGCAGCCGGTACGGCACGGGCTCGAACAACGAGTCGATCGAGAAGGCACACCGGTACATCGATCGTCTGCCGCAGCGACAGGCGGCGCTCGTCGAGGGCGAATGGCGCAGACGCATGGGCGACATCGAGACCGGCATCGAGATCCAGGAACGGGCGGTGCGCCTCTATCCCGAGGATCCCGAGGCGTGGTATCAGCTCGGGGAGACCTACCTCCACTGGGCCGAGAACGCGGGCGTGACGCCCGACCGGGCGGAGGACGCCTTCCTGCGCGCGGTGGCGCTCGATCCGCAGTTCGCGCCCTACCATTGGCATCTGATCGACCTCGCCGTGATCCTGGGCCGGGACAGCGCGACCCTGGCCGACCGGATCGACGCCTATGAGAGCATCGCCACCGAGGACAGCCACAGCGACGTGACCTACCCGACGCTGCTCGCCCTGGTGCACGGCGATTCGGCCGATCATGCGGAGGCCGTCGCCACGCTCTCCGAGCTCGGCCGCGTCGACCTCCTGACGCTGGTGACGGCGCTCCGGCATCCGCGCGTTGCGGAGGAGTTGACGCTCGTTGCACGGCGAAACCTGGAGCTGGTGCCCGACCAGTGGTTCGTCCCTTTCCGCAGCCAGGCCTTCGGCCAGGGGCAGGTGAGGGCCGGCCTCGAACTCGTGCCGCCGGGAGTTCCACCCGACGGGCGTGTGAGCATGGCCACCTTCATGCGGCTGAACGAGCTTCCGGTTCCCGCAAGCTGGCTCGACTCGGCTCGCGCGGAGGTGGAAGCCGAGGGCCTGGAGCCGCAGGCCCGCCTGTACCAGTGGGTCGAGGCGGTCACGAGCGGAGATACGGCGCAAAGAAACCGGTTGCTCGAGCGACGCCGGTTCGAGGCTGACAGCGTCCTGGCCGAAGCCGCCACGGTACGGGATTCCTCCCGCGCGAGGCGCTGGCAGAACCGGATTCACAGCTCCCTGGGCGTCGAGGCCTATCTGGCGGGTCGCTACGACGAAGCGGCGGCGCAGTTCGAGAAGCAGATGCCATCGGTGGGCGACCTGGAGCGGTACCTGCTCGCCCGCTCGTACATGGAGCTCGGGCGCTGGAAGGACGCCGAGAGCTGGCTCCGGACCCAGTTCTGGAACGATGCCAATCTCGTCTATTTCCACCTCGGACGGGTGTACGAGGAGCTCGGGGAGCCTGCGAAGGCACGCCAGGCCTACGAGGACTTCGCCATCGCGTTCGCCGAAGCGGATGCTGAGCTCCAGCCGCTGGTCGAGCAGGCCCGCGCGAAGATGGCGCAGCTGGGAGACTTCCCGGGCGGAGCGTAGCGCTCGCGGGCGGGCGATCCGCCACCCGATCGCGTGAAGATGACGTTGCCGGGGAGATTCTCCGAAAGCGAGTGATCATCGCAGTTGCCGCACCCTCCCGCGCCACTCACGCAGCGCTCACGCCTGAACTTCACATTCTGAATTGGCCCCTCCTCGCGTCAGCGGTCGGTGTGCCCGTGGCCAAACTGCGGTTGACCGGCCCCGGAAACTCGTGCGCTGGAGGCGTGACGATGGGTACTCAGCGAATTCTCCGGTTCCCTCATCTGCTCATGGTCGCACTTCTGTTCACGGGTGCGTGCGAGGATGACGGGGACAGCGTTACGGGCCCGGTCGCGGACACGGACTGGCCTTCTGTGACCATAATCTCCGCCCCGGACGCGAGCCGGGCCGACCATGAGGTGGCTCTGGAATTCACCGTCACCGACGACGTCGCGCTCGACCTCGTGACCGTGAACTGGGGTGCGCCCGGGGACCCTGTGGAGACGATCCCCGTGGAGGGGAGGAGCTTCTCGGGGACCTGCGTCCACAGCTTCTCCGCAACCGGACAGTTCACGATCGTTCTTCAGGTGCGTGACGAATCGGGCCGGGTATCGACGGTGACGCACGAGATTTCGATCACGCCGCCGCCGCCCGCAGCGCCGATCGACGTCGCGGTGGAGGTCAAAGGCACTCGGGCGATCATCACCTGGACGCCGGGCGCCTGGGCGACCAGTCAGGAACTCACCTTGACCCGCCTGGACGAATCGGAGCCGGTGCAGACTCGATCGTTCTCGGATGGCGTGCTCGCGTCCTTCATCTTCACGGACCTGAGCTGGAATGCCTCCTACACGGTCGCCGTCTCGGCGGTCAACTCGCTCGGGCGCGAAGAAAGCGAGCCCGTACCATTTCAGACTGCACCCCCGGCGCCTTCGACCCTGACGCGCTTCTCGGCCGCGGCGGCTGATCCTACCTGTCTCGCCCTCGAGTGGACCCTGGGGTCGCCGGCGGACGAAACCCGGGTCGTGATCACCGGTGACACGGAAGCCGATTCGTTCGAGGAACGCTACGCTTGGACGGTGTCGGAAGCGGAGCTATGCGCGGCGACGCATTCGATCGTCGACGGAATGACCTATACGGCACAGGTATTCTCGGTGCTCGGCGGCAAGGAGTACGGCAGCAACACTCTCGAGTACACGGTCGACTTCAATCCGGTGGTCTATCCCGCCACGGGTTCGTGGACGGCAACGTGGCTGAGCCCGGAGGGCGAACGCGAGATTCTCCGGATGCAGCTCGAGGATGCCGACGGAGTGATCACCGGCTCCTGGGAGAGCGACTTCTTCATGGCCGAGCCCGCCTTCGTAACGGGCACCCGTACCTTCAACGCCATCGACCTGACCCTGCACTTCGTGTGTGACGGAGCCGGGTACTGTCCGCCCAACCCTCTCGTCGGGGAGTTCACGGACGCCGACACGATCGAGGCGCTGCTCGACATAACCTGGTTCGACATGCCGCTCATCATACGGCGCGACTGAGCGAGCGAAAGCCTCGAAGACACCAGGCCGTCTCCGGCCCGGTTCCCGTACCCCGGGGGCCGGGCCTTCCACTTGACAGGAAAGCACGCCCCCGGCACTTTGTTCGGAGACCGAACAAAGGCCTTCCGTCGACGCGACGAGGTGTCTTCGGCAGGCGGACAGACCGATACGCGCCAACTCCCAACGAGGTGCGGACAACTGTCAGCGATCACTACTGCCAGGGCCCGGCCGGTCCTCAGGGAAACCTGCCCGGATCTGCCCGTCCCGATCGATCCCCGGACCCATGTCCCGGCCGTGCTCCGGCCGCCCGACGCCCGCACGTCCCCGCGCGGTACGCCGAAGTTCCGTTTGAGGAGGCTCTCATGAGCTCGAACCGACTCCACTCCCTCCTGACCCTTGGCCGCGGTCTCGCCGCGATCACGGCGGCGCTGCTGCTCGTCGGAGCGACGACGGCACAGGCCCAGGCCCCGCAGGTCCGTCTCGTCGAGGACGCGTCCGGCTGGACCCTGCAGGTCGACGGCGACCCGTTCATGGTCCTCGGGATGAACTGGGATTACTTCCCGATCGGGCAGAACTACGCCTACACGTTCTGGTCGGAACCGGACGAGATGATCATCGCCGCGCTCGACCGCGAGATGTCGCTGCTCAAGAGCATGGGGGTGAACACGATCCGGCAGTACGTCGGTGTGCCGCCCCGCTGGGTGGAGTACATCTACGAGCGCTACGGCATCTTCACGGTTCTCAATCACGCGGTCGGCCGCTATGGGGTGACGGTGGACGGGGTGTGGATCGAGTCGACCGACTACTCGGACCGTCGGACCCGCGAGCTGCTGAAGGCCGAGGTCCTGGAGATGGTGGAGGACTTCCGCGAGACGCCGGGCGTCCTGATGTGGCTGCTCGGCAATGAGAACAACTACGGTCTCGTCTGGAGCTCGGCGGAGACCGAGGACCTTCCGGAAGGGGAGCGGGACGCCGCGAAGGCCCGCTACCTGTACTCGCTGTTCGGCGAGATCACCCGCGAGATCAAGGCGCGGAACACCGGCATCCCGGTCGCGATGGCCAACGGGGACCTCCAGTACATCGACATCATCGCGGAGGAGATGCAGGGACTCGATGTCTTCGGATCCAACGTGTACCGGGGCATCTCGTTCGGGGACATGTTCGAGGAGGTCCAGGAGAAGCTGGGTGTTCCGATCATGCTCACCGAGTTCGGAGCGGACGCATGGAACGCCAAGGAGATGCGCGAGGATCAGTACACGCAGGCCCGCTACCTGCTCGGGCAGTGGAAGGAGATCTACGCGAACTCCAGCGGCAAGGGGCTCGTCGGAAACTCCATCGGAGGTCTGACCTTCCAGTGGAGTGACGGCTGGTGGAAGTTCCGCCAGGACGAGTTCCTGGATGTCCACGATACCAATGCTTCTTGGGCGAACGACGCGTATCCCGAGGACTACGTCGAGGGCGCCAACAACATGAACGAGGAGTGGTGGGGCGTGGCCGCCAAGGGCCCGACCGACGCCCGCGGTCTCTACAACCTCTATCCCAGGGCCGCCTTTTACGCCCTCCAGAGGGCGTACGAGCTGAATCCCTACGGACCGGGCGTGGACCTTCCGACGATCTACGCCCACTTCGATGCCGTTCAGCCGTCGGCCGCTCTGCTCCAGGCCCGCGGTGACGACGCCGCGCGTGTGACGGACATTCTCAAGCGGGTCCGCATCTCGAATCTCCGGATGGAGTTCGAGACCTACAACACCGGGGGCAACAAGATCAGCACGCCCCCCGACGAGATGCCGCAGACGGAGCTTCCGGCGTTCCTCGGATTCGACCATCAGCAGTCGTTCTACGTCGAGGCCGAGGTCCAGCCTGCCGAGAACCTGATCGGACGTCTTTCGGTGAACGTTCTGGGCAACGTGGGCGTCAACCAGATCGATGAGATCTTCTACGAGAATCGCGGACGTCGTCAGACGATCGAGGTCGATGGCGAGCCGCTCGAGCTGCAGTCCCTCGAGCGGGTCAAGGTCTACCGGGGCAGCGTGACCTGGGACGAGGACTGGTTTTCACTGCAGGGGTTCTACCGGGAGGGGCACACCCACTGGGGCTACGACGGCGACTTCTTCGGCGTGTACCGGAACGCGTACTACGGCGAGAACGTCGACATCTACAACGGCATCGCTCCGGTCGGGGCGGAGATCTACTTCAAGAAGACTCTCGAGGGGCTTCGTGTCGCATTCGGACCGCAGCTCTGGTGGGGCGCCAACCCGGCCGTGATGGGAATGTACACGCGCCAGTTCGGGAAAATCGGCTTCAGCGCCCTCTACCAGGAAGAGTTCGCCCAGCAGCAGAACCTGGTCACCTCGATCGCCGTGCCCCTGCCGAAGACCCGCAGAGCCTCGATCGCGCTCGCCCGGGACTTCGGAGATTTCGGGCTTCAGGTCGGCGGACTCTGGTCGGGATCCACCAAGATCGATCAGACCTTCCAGGTCGTGGACGGGCCCGAGGACAATCTCACGGTACTGCGGGACAGTGTCCGACTGGCCGACACCTTCGGCGGCAAGGCGAAGCTGACCTGGCAGAAGGGTCGCTGGAACTGGTACGGGCAATACTCGTACGCCGGCATCGTGGCGGATGGAGGTCCGGATGAGACCACGACCTTCACGGGCTGGGTCCTGAAGGACCACGGCGCGGGCAACGGGAACCAGGTCACGACGGGGCTGGCGGTGAATCTCGGCACCTTCCAGATCGGGCCGAACTTCCTCTGGCAGAAGCCCCTGGTGGGCCCGATCCCGGGTGATGTCGCGTCGCCCGGCCGGCCGCGAAACATCATCGACGATCCCTTCGCGGTGCGGATCAGCCGTGAGACGGTGGCCGGCGAGCTGCTCCTCACGCACGATCCGACGCCCGCGACCTGGTTCTGGGCGTGGGACAACGACATCCGGGAAGACGCGAAGCTCGCCTGGAGCCTCGGCGTCATGCTGAAGCATTTCCCGACCACCATGGACGCGGCCATCGGCGTTACCTCCGAGGGCAACTTCTTCGCCTTCCCGGGCGCGACGCCGGCGCGCGACCTGTGGGAGGTACGGGCGCGGCTCGTCTCCCGGCTCGCGCCCACGGTCAGGGCAGCGGCCACGATCTTCGCAGGGACCGGCGAGCCGAACGGCGACGACACGCGGCTGATTCACCGTTACGGCATCGACGGTCGAATCACCTGGTCGAGGGCGGCCTTCGCGATGTTCGCGAAGTTCGGCGACTGGGGACCGTACGACTACCACCGCGACTTCAACCTCACGTTCCCCGCTCAGGTGATGGGCGACGTGTCCTACACGCTCGGCGCGCCACGCTGGTTCGGCTGGCCGCAGACGCGTATCGGCCTGCGGGCGACGTGGCGCTCGCTGGACGAATTCTCGAATCGCTATTGTCCCGTCGAAGTCCCGAACGCGGCCGGTCAGCTCGAGTGCGACCCCACGGCCGCCGGATTCGGGAACGGCAACGAGTGGGAGATCCGCACCTACCTGCACGTCGCGCTGTGATGTGCGCCTGACGTGACGAATGCCTGACGCCTGCTCCGCCGGCCGAGCGCCTGCGGAGCAGGCGGACGGGCGCAGTTGCCTCCGGGCCCCGCGCAGCGAAAGCGAGCGCCCGGGAGCAGTCAATCATCCGAGGACACTCCCTCTTCAACGAATGCGCCCATGACCCGGACGATCGAACCTGACAATCAGACCGAGAAGCGGATCCGGGAGCTGCTCGCGCGAATGACGCTCGAGGAGAAGATCGGTCAGCTCTGCCTGCTGAACGGCTCGGGTGGACACATTTCCGATGAACTGCGCCGCGAGATCGCGGCCGGCCGGGTCGGGGCCGTGCTGAACGAGGTGGACGTCGGGACCGTGAACGAGCTCCAGCGCATCGCGGTCGAGGAGAGCCCGTCCGGTGTCCCGCTTCTGATTGGCCGCGATGTGATCCACGGTTTTCATACCGTATTCCCGCTTCCGCTTGGCCAGGCGGCGAGCTGGGACCCGGAGCTCATCGAGCGCTGCGCCCGGATCGCCGCGGCGGAGGCCGCCGCCACCGGCGTCAACTGGACCTTCGCCCCGATGGTCGACATCGGACGCGATCCCCGTTGGGGACGGATCGCCGAGACCCTCGGCGAGGATCCGTACCTGGCCTGCCGACTCGCCGTGGCCATGGTACGCGGCTTTCAGGGGGAGGACCTGACCGCGCCCGGTCGTATCGCCGCCTGCGCCAAGCACTTCGCCGGGTATGGGGCGAGCGAGAGCGGGCGCGACTACAACACGACCGACATTCCCGAGATCGAGCTGCGCAACGTTCACCTGCCCCCCTTCCGGGCCGCGGTCGAGGCGGGAGTCGCATCCCTCATGACCTCGTTCAGCGACCTGAACGGGGTGCCGGCCACGGCCAGTGACTTCCTGCTCAAACAGGTCCTGCGGGAAGAGTGGGGGTTCGACGGCTTCGTGGTCAGCGATTGGGAGTCGGTCCCGCAGCTGGCCGTGCACGGCCTCACCGCCGGCGACCGCGAATCGGCTCTCGCCGCCGCGTCCGCCGGTCTCGACATGGAGATGGCGAGCACGACGTTCCGGGAGCACCTGGCCGGGCTGGTGGAGGAAGGGAAGGTCGGGACCGGCGAGATCGATGCAATGGCCGCCAACGTGCTCCGGGCCAAGCTGCGACTCGGGCTTTTCGAGGATCCATACACGGGTGCCGAGCACCTTCGCCCGCCGGAGGAGCACGAATCCCTCGCAGTGGCCCGCGAGGCGGCGCTCGGCAGCCTGGTGCTCCTCATGAACCGCGATCACGTGCTTCCACTTTCGCGGCAAGGGCTGGGCTCGCTGGCCGTGATCGGACCGATGGCCGATGAACCGGTCGAGCAGCTCGGAACCTGGATCTTCGACGGCGACCCGGATCGCAGCGTGACTCCGCTGCAGGCACTGCGGCAATTCCTCGAGCCCGACGTCGAGGTGCGCTACGAGCGGGTGCTGGAGACGACGCGCAGCCGGAGCGACGAGGGATTCGCGGCGGCCCTGAACGCTGCCCGGTCGTCGGACGCGGTCCTCCTGTTTCTCGGGGAGGAGTCGATCCTGTCGGGCGAAGCGCACAGCCGCGCCGACATCCGATTGCCGGGGATCCAGGAGCGCCTGATCTCCGAGCTGTCGGCGACGGGGAAGCGGATCGTGCTCGTGGTGCTGGCGGGCCGTCCGCTTGCGCTGGAAGGCGTGGTCCACGACGTGGACGCGATCCTGTACGCCTGGCATCCGGGCAGCATGGCCGGCCCGGCGATCGTAGACGTGCTGTTCGGCGAGGAGTCGCCGTCGGGCAAGCTGCCCGTGACCTTTCCCCGGGTCACAGGGCAGATTCCGATCTACTACGCCCACAAGAACACGGGAAAGCCGCCCACACCGGACACCGTCGTCCACATCGACGACATTCCGCGCGACGCCCAGCAACTCTCGGCCGGCGGCAGTTCCTTTCACCTCGACGCCGGTCATACGCCCCTGTGGCCGTTCGGGCACGGCCTCTCCTACACGGAATTCGAGTACTCGCACCTCCGGACGAGCCGCGATGTGGTGTCGCCGGGCGAGTCGCTGACGATCGAGGTCGAAGTCGCGAACATCGGCCAGCGCGAGGCCGAGGAGGTCACTCAGCTCTACGTCCGGGACCCGGTGGCGAGCGTCACCCGGCCCGTGCGCGAACTCAAGGGGTTTCGTAGAGTCCGGCTCGCGCCGGGAGAGACCCGGAGCGTGAGTTTCGAGCTCCACACGGATGACCTGGCTTTCCACGGTCGCGACATGCGACGCAGGACCGAGCCGGGCCGCTTCCACGTGTGGGTCGGTGGAAGCTCGATGGCCCAACTGAGAACCGAATTCGAGATCAGTTCCACCTCGGACGGATAACGGAGAGCATGATGGCACCGCTCGGCGCACCCGAGACTCGCGAGAAGGTCGAATCGCTGCTGGCACGCATGAGCCTGGACCAGAAGATCGGGCAGATGACCCAGGGCGAACGGGCGTTCGTCACCCCCGAAGAGGTCCGGGACTATCACCTCGGCTCCGTGCTGAGCGGCGGCGGCTCGTGCCCGGGCGACAACCAGCCCGCGGACTGGGTGGCGATGAACGACGCCTACTGGGCCGCGTCGATGGAGGAGGACGAAGATCACCTCCCGATTCCGCTTCTGTACGGGGTCGACGCGATCCACGGAAACGCGAACGTCCGCGGGGCCACGGTGTTTCCCCACAACATCGGTCTCGGCGCGACCCGGGATCCGGACCTGCTCGAGCGGATTGCGCGCGTCACGGCCCGGGAGGTGCTCGCCACAGGGGTTGAGTGGACCTTCGCGCCCACGCTGGCGGTGGCCCGCAACGACCGGTGGGGCCGCACCTACGAAAGCTATTCGGAGGACCCCGGCCTGGTCGGCGCCTACGCGGGCCGGTTCGTGGCCGGGCTGCAGGTCGATCTCGGAGCGGACGGCGTGGTGGCGTGCGCCAAGCACTGGGTGGGAGATGGAGGCACCTTCGGCGGCGTCGATCAGGGCGACGCGCAGCTCTCACGCGAGGAGCTGGAGCGGCTGCACATCGCGCCCTACCGGGAGGCGATCGAGGCGGGGGTGCTGACCGTGATGGCCTCCCTCAGCAGCTGGAACGGGGAGAAGTGCCACGGACACCGGGTACTGCTCACCGACGTGCTCAAGGGCGAACTCGGATTCCAGGGGTTCGTCGTCTCGGACTGGGATGCCACCGACCAGTTGGACGAAGACTACGCCGTCGCCATCGAACTCGCTGTAAACGCCGGGATCGACATGTTCATGGTGCCCGAGAAATGGAAAGAATTCATCGCCCACCTGAAGTCACACGTCGAGAGCGGCGCCGTGCCGATCGGACGGATCGACGACGCGGTGCGCCGGATTCTGGCGGTGAAGTTCGCATACGGCCTGTTCGACCGGCCGCGGCCGGCGGAGCGACCCTGGTCGGACGACTCCGGGTTCGGATCGAAGGAGCACCGCGAGGTGGCCCGGGATGCGGTCCGCAAGTCGCTGGTGCTGCTGAAGAACGAGGATAGCGTGCTGCCACTGGATCGGACCGCGCGAATCCTGGTCGCGGGCCGCAACGCCGACAACCGCGGACACCAGTGCGGCGGCTTCACCGTGGCCTGGCAGGGCACATCGGGCAACGGCGCGATCGAGGGCGGAACCTCGATCTGGGAAGGGATCCGCGAGGCGGTCCCGGGGGCGGACCTGAGCGTCGACGGCTCCGGGGCGCGATCCGGAGATTTCGACGCCGCAGTGGTGGTGATCGGTGAGCGGCCCTATGCCGAGGGCATGGGCGACATCCGGCCGGCGGGTGGACCGGTCGCGCCCGGGTCCCAGATTCTGCTTCCCACCGCCGATCTCAACCCCTATGGCGACACGCTGGAGCTGGCCTCGCTGCACCCGGAGGACCTGGAGACGATTCGGACGATCGCGGCCGAGGGGGTCCCGGTCGTCGCGGTGCTGGTCTCGGGCCGGCCGCTGGTCGTCAACCGGGAGCTGGAGCTGGCGTCCGCCTTCGTGGCTGCCTGGCTGCCGGGCTCGGAGGGTGCGGGCGTCGCCGACGTCCTGTTCGGAGACCACGACTTCCAGGGCAAACTGTCATTCTCGTGGCCCCGGGGCCCGGAGGACAACTTCAACCTGGGCGACGCGGCGTACGATCCGCTGTTCCCGTATGGATTCGGGCTGACGCTCTCGGACTGACCCTCGCCCGGCGACGGGACGGCCCGTCGCCGGACAGGCCGGCTCCGGTCAGGCCGGTTCGGGCTCGGGGTCTCCCGGCTTCCCGCGTCTGCGCTCGAGCTCCATGCGCACCTCGTGGGCCTTCTCCTCGGTGATCG
>CBDTXM010000063.1:0-15698 GCA_965364445.1 uncultured bacterium
TTGGCGGTCTGGGCGCTCAGACCCCGACCGCGACCCCCGACATCGCCTGCTCGAGCGCCCGATCCAGATCCGTGATCAGATCCTCGGCATCTTCGCAGCCCACGGCGATACGCACCAGGTCATCGGTAATGCCCGCTTCGAGCCGCTCGTCCGCCGGGACTCCCTTGTGCGTCATGGAGGCCGGGTGTTCGACCAGCGTCTCGATACCTCCGAGGCTCACGGCCCGGACCATGAGCTCCGCCGCATCGATGAAGCGCCTTCCACCCTCGACTCCGCCCGCCACGCCGAAGGAGATGATTCCCCCCGGCCCTCGCATCTGCCTGGTGGCCAGCTCGTGCTGAGGGTGGCTCTCGAGTCCCGGATAGCGCACCCACTGAACGGCCGGATGCGCCTCCAGGTGTCGGGCGAGTGACATGGCGTTCGCCTGCGCCTTCTCGACTCGCAGGCCGAGGGTCTTGATGCCGCGCAGCACCAGCCAGGCCTGATGCGGGTCCATGGTACCACCGAGGTTCACATGGACCCTTCGCAATCGCTCCAGCACCTCCTCGTCCGCGGCGACGATCATTCCTGCCACCACGTCCGAGTGCCCGTTGATGAACTTGGTCATGCTGTGCACCACGATATCAGCGCCGAGTTCGATCGGATTCTGCAGGTGCGGTGAGGCGAACGTGTTGTCGACCGCCAGAGCCGCGCCGTGCGCATGCGCGATCTCCGCGCAGGCCTCGATGTCGGTGATCTTGAGTGTAGGGTTCGCGGGCGTCTCGATGTACACGAGCGCGGTCTCCGCCCGCATCGCACCTTCCACGTTCGCCGGGTCCGAGGAGTCGACGAAGTCGGCTTCGACGCCGAATCGCGAGAACTCGGTCTCGACGATCGTCCGGGACGGGCCGTACAGCGCATCGCCGGCGACCATGTGCGCCCCTGCACCGAGCATCGTCATGTAGAGGCTGTTGATCGCCGCCATCCCGCTGGCCGCGCCAAGTGCGCCAGCCCCGCCTTCGAGAAAGGCCACACTCCGCTCGAGTGCTTCCGTCGTCGGGTTTCCGAGTCGCGTGTACTTGTATCCGGGCTCTCCGCGGAAGCAGGCGGCTCCATGCTCCGCGCTCTCGAACGCGAACGTCGAGCTCTGGTAGATCGGAACGCTCACGGCGCCGGTCTCTCGGTCCGGGTGCTGGCCGCCGTGGATGATCTTCGTGTTCGGGCCCTTCAATCGTTCGTCGTTCATGTGTGCCTCAGAACCAGGTGAGTCCCAGCGTCAGCAGCGCCAACTGGTTGGTCGTGTCGAGCGACGGTACGTCCTGAAAGTACCAGTCTGCCGCCACCGTAAGGAAGATCGTCTGGCCGATGCGGAAGTCGTACCCGAGCCCGAGGTCCCATCCGAGACCCGAGTCGCGCTGGCTGACTCCCGTGCTCACGGGTATGAATTCGACGCTTGCCAGGCCGACCCCGCCCTTGAAGAAGAAGCCCGACGTCTGGCCCGGGTAGACGAGCAGGGTGCCGCTGAAATTCCACCGGGTCAGCTCGTCGCTCAAGTAGTCCCGGTACCAGCCCATTACTTCGCCGCCCACGAGCCAGTTGGGCGAAAACGCGTACCCGGCCCGGAGCGCGCCCGCGAAGCCCGTCAGTCGCTCGCCCTCCAGGTTGTCGGAACTGTTCCAGCCCGGCCCGAAATTCACGCTGCCCCACCAGCCGTCTCGATACGGTTCTCGCAGTTGCGCCTCCGCCGGACTCGTCCAGCCGAGAGCGCCCACGACGGCGACGACAGCCAGGATCTTCCGCATCACAGCCTCCCTGAGTATTCCGACTGAGTCCACACGAGACGGCAGCACGCCGTACCGGGACCCGAAAGCTGAGGGATGACCCGTTCCGGCGACAGGCCGGAAGTTGAGTGCGGTCGTTGAAGATCGCCGTCTGCACGGTGGGCGTCGCGCGGACAGGTTGCGGAGCCTAGTATGGTCGCGTCCGGCCCGCGGGGACCGGACGATCCCGACGAGGCAGGCACTCTTTCACGTGTGCCGCCGGCTCTGCCGCCCGGAGACGAAAACGGAGGCGCTCTTGGAACGCTCCACCGCCGGATCGACCCGCGCCCCCCGGATGGGGCCATATCCCGAATTCACGTGGGCCGCCGTACTCGTCGGTTACGCCCTCGGTGTCCTGATCGCCGTCAGTATCGGTTACCTGAGTCTGAAGCTCGGATTCTCGATCGAGGGCTCGGAACTCGCCGCGATCCTCGGATTCGGGATTCTGCGCGGGTTGATGCGCCGGAACAGCATCATCGAAAACAACATCAATCAGACGATCGCCTCGGCCGTGAACGGGGCGAGCGCCGGGATGATGTTTTCGGTTCCTGCGCTGTTCATCCTCGGCTTCGAGGACTTCAACCATCCACTGCTCGTGCTGGGCTGCATTGCCGGCGGCATCCTGGGGATCGCTTTCATCATCCCGCTGCGCAAGCAGATGATCGATTTCAATCGCCTGGCCTTCCCGGGCGGGATCGCCACGGCGGCGGTGCTGAAGGCGCCGGGCGCCGGGATCCGGAAGGCCTGGCTCCTGGTGGGAGGTGCGCTCGTCTCGGGACTGGTTCACTTCGTCAGCCTCTCGACCGGGTTCGAAGACTGGAACCTCGGCGCCCTGATCGGCATGCCCGAATACATGAACGGGATCTGGTACGTATCGCTTCTCACGGTTGGCGTGGCGTTCCTGGCCGGGAAGGGCGGGTTCTTCTTCATCGTCGGCGGGTACGTGTGCTGGTGGCTGCTCGCGCCGATCCTCAACGCCTCGGGCCTGTTCCCGGACCCGGCGACGCTCGCCGCCGAGGGAACGAGCATCACCAATTATCTGCGGCTCACGCTGTTCCGACCCGTGGGGATCGGAATGCTGATCGGCGGCGCGGTAATGGGTATCGTCCTGGCCTTCCCGCTGGTCGTGAGCGCGATCCGCAGCATGAGAGACGCCGCGAAATCGCGCACCGAGATGGCCGGCGAAGAACTGCCCATCCAGATGCTGTACCTCGGGGTGGCCGGCGCCTTCGTCGTCTTGACCCTCATCGCGGTCTACTCGGTGCAGGAGGTCGGCTGGGCTCGCGGGGCCCTGATGGCGGTGCTGGGAACGCTCTGGATCTGGGTGGCCGGAGTCGTGCTCTCGGAGTGCATCGGACGTACGAACTGGTCCCCGCTCTCGGGAATGACGCTGATCGGGATCACGATCCTGATCTTCGTCACCAGCGGGCTCGGCGATCGTGCTGCGATCATTTCTTCGATCGTGGTAGGTGCCGCGATGTGCGTGGCGATGGCCCAGGCCACCGACCTGATGCTGGACCTGAAGTGCGGTTACATCGTCGGAGCGACTCCCAAGAAGCAGCAACTCGCGCAGTTCCTCGGAAGCTGGATCGGTCCGATCGTGATCATCTTCCTGATCGTAGTCCTTCACAAGGCGTACGGTCTCGGCAGTGACCAGCTTCCCGCACCGCAGGGTCAGGCGCTGGCGAGCGTGATCCAGGGAATCCTCGGGGGCGACGTACCGACCGATAAGTACCTGACCGGCGCCGGCCTGGGGGCGCTCCTGAGCGCGAGCGGGATCGGCGGCCTGGGGGTGCTCGTCGGGCTGGGGTTCTACCTCCCGTTCAACATCGTTCTGACCTACACGGTAGGCACCTTGCTGCGAGTGTTCGCCGACTGGAAGGCCGGCCATCAGTGGAGCGAGGACGTGGGCATTCCGATCGCGGCGGGCCTGATCGTAGGGGAAGCACTGGTCGGAGTGGGCTACTCGATGATGATCGTATTCGGTGCTTCGTGAGGGAGGGACAGAGATGAAGTACTTCGGATATCTCCTGATCGTGGTCGGCTTCCTGTGGGGGGCGTTCCTCACCGTCGAGCGGCCCGAGGGCGTCAACACGATGCTCTATCTGGCGGCTCTGGCGATCGGAGTCATCGGCGTGATCACGGCCCGGCTGGCCGTCCGCGCCGAAGCGAGGGACGAAACGCTCCTGCAGGCGAACATAGCGACGATCGAGAGCTCGCTGGCAGCGATCGCCGCTGACGCGGAACGGCTGGATGCCGAAAAGGAATCGATAAGCGTCTATGACCTGCGCCACGTGATCGACGAGACCTTTCCGGAGCACATCTCGGCATTCGTCGATGCGCGCGAGAGCATCGCTCACAGCTACGGCCTCAAGGCCTATGCCGAGGTGATGAATCGATTCGCGACCGGCGAGCGCTACCTCAACCGGGTGTGGTCGGCCTCGACCGATGGCTACCAGCCCGAAGCATGGGACTACATAGGCCGCTGCCACGCCCAGTTCGACGATGCTCTGACCACATTTCGAGAGATCAAGTCCGGCACCGGATGAGCACCCCCGGAGGCGTCTTGCCGGGCACACGCCTTGCAAGCAGCTTCCCCGAACTGACGCGGCGACCGATTCGGAACCCGAACCTTCAGGAGCGGTCCTTCTGACGGGACCCTCTTCGGATGGACAGACGACGAATCATCGACTCCCCCTTTCGGGGATCGACACCTCACCGGGGATCTTCGGCGGACCGGCGGTTGCCGGGCGGTGGCCGGGGTCCCTTCGGTCTTTCCGCGGCCCGCGGCAAGACCGCCGTTTTCTCCGGACGCGCGAATCCCGCGCGCCGAATCCTCCAGGACGCGATCAACCCACCAGGAGATACCGATGAGCGGATACGTTGACACACTGATGGAATCCGTCCAGGCGAAGGACCCGGCCCAGCCGGAATTCCACCAGGCGGTGCAGGAAGTGGCGGAATCCGTGCAGATCGTCTACGACAAGCACCCGATCTACAAGAAATCGGCAGTTCTCGAGCGGATCATCGAGCCCGAACGGGTAATCCTGTTCCGCGTTCCCTGGGTGGACGACCAGGGCGAGGTCCAGGTGAACCGTGGATTCCGGATCGAGATGAACAGTGCCATCGGTCCCTACAAGGGTGGGCTGCGCTTCCACCCGTCGGTGAACCTGGGGATCCTGAAGTTCCTCGCGTTCGAACAGGTGTTCAAAAACGCGCTCACCACGCTTCCAATGGGGGGCGGCAAGGGCGGCTCCGACTTCGACCCGAAGGGAAAGAGCGATTCCGAGGTGATGCGGTTCTGCCAGGCGTTCATGGCGGAGCTCTACAGACACATCGGCCAGTTCCGGGACGTTCCGGCCGGCGACATCGGGGTGGGCGGACGCGAGATCGGCTTCCTCTTCGGCATGTACAAGAAGCTTCAGAACGAATTCACGGGCGTGCTGACCGGGAAGGGCCTGAATTGGGGCGGATCCCTGATCCGACCCGAGGCCACCGGGTACGGTGCCGTATACTTCGCGGCCGAGATGCTGGGCACGCGAGGTGAGACGCTGGAAGGCAAGACCTGTCTCGTCTCCGGCTCCGGGAACGTAGCCCAGTACACGGCCGAGAAGATCCTCGACATGGGCGGCAAGGTCCTCACCTGTTCCGACTCGAATGGATACATCTACGACGAGGAGGGGATCGACCGCGAGAAGCTTGCTTTCATCATGGACCTCAAGAACAATCGTCGAGGCCGGGTGAGCGAGTATGCCGAGAAGTACCCGGGCGCGGTCTACACGGCGGTGGATGCGAGCCTCGATCACAACCCTCTGTGGAACCACGCGGCCGACTGTGCGTTCCCGAGCGCGACCCAGAACGAGGTCAACGCCGTAGACGCCCAGAACCTGGTCAACAACGGCGTGTACGTGATCTCCGAGGGCGCCAACATGCCGACGGTGCCGGAGGGGGTGGAGATATTCCTGGACAACGATGTTCTCTACGGGCTGGGCAAGGCGGCGAATGCCGGCGGTGTGGCCGTATCCGGTCTCGAAATGTCGCAGAACTCCCTGCGTCTTTCCTGGCCGCGCGAGGAAGTCGACCACCGTCTCCAGAACATCATGAAGAGCATCCACAAGCAGTGCCTGGACGCGGCGGCGACGTATGGAAAGCCGGGCAACTACGTCCACGGCGCCAACATCGCCGGCTTCCTGAAGGTAGCCGACTCGATGCTCGACCAGGGCGTGGTCTGATCACTGCCATGCCGCGACGCGCCGGTCCGTCCCACTTCGGGACGGGCCGGTCGTCACGGGTTCGGCCCGCACCGCACACCCCGCGACGAGTCCTGCAGGGCTCTGAACCGCGATGAACATTCCCGAATTTCCGGAGTTCGGCCGGGCTCGAAAGAGCACCGCGGGGAGTCTCCGCGACCTGATGCGTTTCCGGGTCCAGAACATCCTCTTCGTCTCGAGCCTGTACGAGTCATTCATCATGGCCGAAGACGGTCAGTTGAATGAGCTGATCCTCACGAAGTTCCTCGATCTGAATCTCAACCAGGCGCCGAACATCACCCGCGTGTCCAGCGGGGGAGAGGCTCTCTCTCTGGCTCGCGACAAGCGCTTCGACGTCATCATCACCAGCCTCCAGCTCGGGGACATGAACGCCGCCCAGCTGGCACGCGCGGTTCGTGAGGCCGATCTGGACCTGCCGGTGCTGGTGCTGGCGTACGATCACGCGGAGGTGAAGGACTTCGAGCAGCGGTACGGGTTCGGTGAGCTGGAACGGGTGTTTCTCTGGCAGGGAGACGCGCGGATCCTCCTCGCCATGGTCAAGCTGGAGGAGGACAGTCGCAACGTCGAAATCGATGCGAGCCTCGGAGTCCCGGTCCTGCTCGTTGTCGAAGACAGCGTCCGCTACTACTCCTCGTTTCTTCCGGTCATCTACTCGGAGGTGATGAAGCTCACCCAGAGCATCGTTTCCGAGGGAGTGAATCTGTATCAGCGGCTGCTGCGCATGCGCGCACGCCCGAAGATTCTTCTCGCGACCAATTTCGAGGAGGCATGGGAGTACTTCTCGGCGTATCGGAACAACGTCATGGGAGTGATCTCCGACGTCGATTTTCCGCTCGGTGATGAGGGCGAAGCCTCGCCCTCCGCCGGGCTCGAGCTGGCGAAGCGGATTCGCGACGCCCGGCCCGATGTTCCGATTCTTCTGCAGTCCAGCAACCCCGAGTTCGCCTCCACCGCAGCCAATGTCTCCACGGGTTTCCTGCTCAAGCGTTCGCCCACCATGCTGGACCAGATTCGCCGTTACCTCACCGAGCAATCGTACTTCGGAGACTTCGTCTTCCGTCTCCCGTCGGGTGAGGAGGTGGATCGCGCCGGCGATCTGCGCACGCTGCTGGAGCGCCTCGAAAGCGTGCCGGCCGAAAGCATCGGATTCCACGCGGCGCGGAACGACTTCTCCAGCTGGCTGCGAGCCCGCGGCGAGTTCGCGCTTGCCTACCGGCTCCGGCCGCGAACGCTGTCGGACTACTCGTCGGTCGAAGCGCTTCGCGACGACCTGATCGATTCGATCGGCGCGTATCGGCGCCGGCAGAGTCGGAGCACCGTGGCCGATTACGACCCCGAGGCTCTCGCCCGAACCGGCGGAATCATGCGGATCGGAGGCGGTTCGATCGGGGGCAAGGGCCGCGGCCTCGCATTCGCGACCCGGCTGATCGATCGCTTCGGGCTCGAGGACCGCTATCCCGGAGTGCGGATCTTCGTTCCTCCAGCCGTGATCCTCGGGACCGAGGTGTTCGACGAATTCCTCGACGCGAGCGAACTGCGATCTCTTTCGCTCCACACACGGGACGAGCGAGAAGTGGAGCGCCGCTTCACGGAGGCTCGATTCCCGCCCGAGGCCCGTCTGCAATTGACCTCGTTCGTAATGGCCTGCGATCGGCCCCTGGCGATCCGTTCCTCCAGTCTGCTGGAAGATTCCCCCTATCAACCGTTCGCCGGGATCTTCGAAACGATCATGATTCCGAATGACCACCCGGATCCGGCAGTGCGGGTGGAGCAGCTGATCGCGGCGATCAAGTCCGTATATGCCTCGACGTTCTCGGCGGAGAGCAAGGCCTTCCTCGAGGCCACGCCCTATCGCCTCGAAGAGGAGTCGATGGCGGTGATCATCCAGGAGCTGATCGGGCAGAACCGGGACGGGTTGTTCTTCCCCGACGTCTCCGGTGTAGCGCGGTCGTACAACTATTATCCAACTCCGCCGATGGCGTCGAACGACGGGATCGCCGCCGTGGCACTCGGGCTCGGGAAGACCGTGGTGGAGGGGTCGGCCTGCTTCCGATTCTGTCCATCGTTTCCGCAGCACAACGTGGAATTCTCCACGGTGGAGGACATGGTCAACAACTCGCAGCGCTCCTTCTGGGCACTGCGACTGGCCGACCGCGAGGAGCCACCCGAGGGGTCACGGAGCGGGGAGCTGGAACAGGTTCCGCTCCGGGTGGCGCAGGAGCACGGCGTGCTCAACTGGGTGGGTTCGACGTACTCGGCCGAGAACAAGGCCGTGTACGACGGCCTCTCCCGACCCGGCGTGCCGATCGTCAGCATGGCTCCGATCCTCAAGCACGACATGTTCCCGCTCGCAGATATCCTCCAGGAGCTTCTGCGTGTCGGATCGATAGGTACGAGCTCGCCTGTCGAGATCGAATTCGCCGTCAACCTGGAGACGCCGGCGGACAGCCCGGCCGAATTCGCATTTCTCCAGCTGCGTCCGTTCAGCTCGAGCCGGGAAAGGGACACGGTCGAGATGGGCGAACTGGCGCCGGGTGAGCTGATCTGTGAGAGCACGTCGGCACTCGGGCACGGGCATCTGGACGAGATCCACGACATCGTCGTGGTGGACCGCGAGCGGTTCGTCCGCTCGCGCAGCCGGGAATGCGCGGCAGCGGTGTCACAGTTCAACGGCAGACTCGTCGCCGAAGGTCGTCCCTATCTGCTGATCGGGGTCGGGCGGTGGGGGTCAACCGAGCCCTGGCTCGGGATTCCGGTCCGGTGGTCGGACATCTCCGGTGCACGCGTGATCGTCGAGGCGGGCTTCAAGGACATGCGTGTGACCCCATCGCAGGGGACCCACTTCTTCCAGAATCTCACCTCGCTGAATATCGGATACCTGACCGTGAACGAGGAGCGCGGTGAGGGATTCGTGGACTGGGAATATCTCGCCGGGCAGCCGGCGATCGGGGAAAGCGATCCGGTCCGTCACCTTCGCTTCGATTCGCCGGTCATGGTGACGATGAACGGAAGCACCCAGCACGCGATCATCCGGAAACCGTCCGAAGGTTGATGCCGGCACCCGCCGACATTTCTCTCACCGAATACTCCCCTGATGCAGGAAGCCGGCGCCGAGAATCTCGACGCCGGCTTCCATCAGTTCAGCAGATTCCCGGGTTCTGTCAGCCTCAGAGCGCGAACGGGAGGAATCCGAAGATCGTGAAGCCCTCGTAGCCGCCGAGCACGAAGCGTGCTCCCACGCGCGGCCGGAAGGATCCGAGGTTGAACTGAATTCCGCCACCGAGGTTTGCGCCAACCTTGAAGCCGTCGTCGGAGGAGTCGATCTCCTCCCCGAATCCTTCGTAGTCCACGTCCGCATTTCCAAAGTTCGCGCCCGCGAGAGCGAAGGGGGTGATGGTCGAATTCTTCAGCGGGAACGTGTAGACCGCGTTTGCGTTGAACTCGAAGTACTTCTGGCTGACCTTGCCGACGGTCCCGAGGTCCACATCACCCGGGAAGAAATAGAGGAAGTCCCCGTAGAGACCGAGCCCCGGCGTGACGCCGTCCAGCCCGAACTCCACCCCGGCGCCGATCCCGATGTCGAAGTCATCGTTCCAGGCGATCTCGGGCCCGAGAAGAACCTGTCCGAACGCGGCCTGCGGAGCGAGCGCGAGGAGCGCTGCCACTACGATTCCCGACATGAGCTTGCGATACATCGGTGACCTCCAGAGTCGTTGATTGTGTGAAACCGGCCGGAATCTGACATGCCGGGGGGAAGGCGCGCCAGTCCCGCCTCCGATTCGTCCTCAGCTCTTCAAGTTCTCCGGATTGAGGCCTTCGAGATCCGGCAGCACGAACAGACCGTCCTTCCGGACCAGCACGTCGTCGAACCAGACCTCCCCGCCACCGTACTCGGGGCGCTGGATCAACACCAGGTCCCAGTGGATCTGGCTGCGGTTCCCGTTGAAGGCCACGTCGTACGCGTTGCCCGGCGTCAGGTGCAGTGAGCCCGCGATCTTCTCATCGAACAGTATGTCCTTCATCGGCTCCCGGATGTACGGATTGAAGCCAATGGCGAACTCGCCGATGTACCGTGCCCCGTCATCGGAATCCAGGACCCGGTTCAGGTGCTCCGTGTTGTTGCTCCTCGCCTCGACGATCTTCCCGTTCTCGAATCGGAAGAAGATGTTCTGGTGGCTCACGCCCTGGTACACCGTCGGGGTGTTGTACCGGATGGTCCCGTTCAGGCTGTCCCGCACCGGCGCCGTATAGACCTCGCCGTCCGGTATGTTGCGCTTCCCGTCACAGGGCATGGCCGGGATTCCTTCGATGCTGAACTCGAGATCCGTCTCCGGGGCGATGAGCCGCACGCGATCGGTCTTCTCCATTAACGTCTGCAACGGCTGGAGCGCCTCCGACATCTTCGCGTAGTCCATCGTGCAGACGTCGAAATAGAACTCCGCAAACGACTCGGTGCTCTTCTCCGCGAGCTGCGCCATCGAGGGACTGGGCCAGCGGAGTACGACCCAACGGGTCTTCGCGACGCGGATGTCCGTGTGCACTCTCTTCCAGATCAGCTGTTCATACATCTTCATCCGCCCGGCCGGCACATCCGACAATTCCGAGATGTTACCGGAGCCCCGCACACCGATGTATGCGTCCATGAGGTCCATCACGGTCTCCTCACCGCGAGCCATGATCTCGAGCTGAGATTCGGTGGCTCCCAGGAGAAGGCTTCGCAGCACTTCGTTGCTCTTGAGCAGCACGCTCGGAATCACTTCGGCCGCATGCGCGACTCGTACCAGTTCGTTCGTGAACGCATGCGGAACATCGATCGCCTCGATCAGGACCTTCTCGCCGGGCTTCAGTTCGCAGGAATAGTGGATGAGGGTCTCTGCGAGCTTCGTGTAACGTGGATCTGTCATGGTCTCACTGTTGGCTAAGTGCTTTCACTCGCGCCGGGTGGGGGACGGCGACGTGAACGTGCTGGCAAAGGGTGCAACTTCGGGACCGACGAGGCAATGGGGATGCCCGATCTCGGCTCTATTCCGGCGCGGCAGGCGCCCAGTGCCGGGTCCCCGCCCCGTCCGTGATGTCGAGAGTCGTGATGTGGGTGTTGAGTCCTGCGTCGATCCGGAATCCCACGATCCCGTCGGGGTCCACCGCCGATCGCAGAAGCTCGGCGGCGACGTCTCCGTTTACGAGAAAACGGACGGTCGCACCGCTGACCTCGATTCCGAGCACGTTCTTGACCGTCGGCTCCTCGCCCGTCCACGGAAGGATGGCGGGTCGGCTTCCCCCTGCCAGCTCGGTGGACTCGTAGGCCTCGACCTCTCGCACCGCGAAGTCACCGTCCGAGCCGATCTCGAAGGCCACGTAACGCGGTGCATCGGAATCGAGCGCGCGGCCGCCCAGAATCAGTCCGTAGCTCCCCGACGCTCCTTTCGGATCGAACAGGAATCCCTCGGATTGCACCTGGAATTCTCCCTCGACCAGGGCGGCCGGGTTGTAGAGGATCACGCCTCGGCCCGCGGTCAGGTGCCAGCCCGGGGGCATCTCCACGAACCGTTCCGGCCGGACGATCCAATCCTCCGGCGCGCGGAGCTCCTGTGCGGTCGCTGACCCGGTAGCGAGCGCGGTGAGAAGTGCGAACGCCAGCAGCGTCAGTTCGACCGGGAACGTCGCGATTCGGGCCGTCGTGGGCATTCGCTCACCTCTCATCTTCGCCGAGTTCAACCTGTCGGGTATCCAACCCGAAGAAATCGACGATGGTGCGACCGTAATCGATACCACTGGCATTGTTCGATTCCGTCAGCCACCAGTGCCCGATCCGTTCGACCTTCTGGAGCTGCACTCTCGTCCGGCTGCTGCACTCGGGCCACTCGGTTCGGAACAGCTGGGGATCGAACTCACCCGTGGACTCCGGGTTCACGTAGGACGTGCTGCTCGCCGCGCAGCCGTTCCACTCCCGCCACCAGGCGGCGGTATCGTCCACCCCGAGCCAGTTCTCTCCCCCTTCCGGCGGTACCGAAAGATCCACCATCCCGTTCGTGATCTGGACAGGTACGGGGCGTCGATTGAACAGAAACGAGGCGCACCAGCCGGGAAGGCTGCGACGCGCGCCGGCCGCTACCGGAGCGATGCCGGCGAAGGGAGCGTCGGGATGGCAGGCGATGAAGTTCAGAAAAAACCCGCCCATCGAAAAGCCGGTGGCATAGACCCGGTCTGGATCGAGCGCGTATGCGCGGCTCAGTGACCGGATCAGGTCCTCGGCGTAGTCAATCTCCTCGAGCGGATCACGGCCCTCGTTGTCGCATTCGGGGCAGGGGGTGACCCAGAAGCCGTCGTATGCATTCAGGTAAACGACCGCGAAGCCCGATTCCTCGGCTATCCCATCCAGGCCGGTCTGGTCGCGCATCTGTTGAGCGCTTCCCCCGCCGCCGTGGTAGCCGAACAATACCGGGAGCCGTGTTTCGTGATCGTAGCCGGAGGGCAGCACGACGATCGCGCTCCGGTCCCTGCCATCGACCTCCATCGTGTCGACGAATACGAACCGACCGTCGAAGGGGGGAAGCGGACCTGGCGTCGCCGGTCCCGAGGGATAGGAGGAATCGCTGCACGCGGCGAGAGCCGTTGCCACGATCAGGACGGCGGCGAGCCGCAGAATGGATTGCTGCTCTCGGGCTACTGGCGTCGAGTCAGACATGAGCGGATCATACCCGTGAGTCGGCCCTGGTTACCAGCCAACGATTTCCGGAGACACAGATGTCCCGATCGATCTCTTTCCTGATAACAGCCTTCGCGTCGGGAATGCTGCTGATCGCGATCGCGCCGCCGACGGTCCACGCCCAGAGCATGACGGATCCCCGCGTCCTCGTCATCGGAATCGACGGTGTGCGCGTCGACATGCTCGAACGCGCCGCAACGCCGATGCTGGACTCACTCGCGGCCGCGGGTTTCTTCTCGGACGAGGCCCGGACCCGCGTGCGGACCGTGAGCGGCCCGGGCTGGTCGAGCATGCTTACGGGAGTCCGGACGGAGAAACACGGTGTGGACTCGAATGACTTCCACGGAAACCGATACGCGGAGTGGCCGGACTTTCTCACCCGGCTGGAGCGGGAGCGACCGGAGCTCGGGACCTTCGCAGTGCTGGACTGGCCGCCTCTCGGGACGACGGATTCCGGTGGTCCATTGATCTCAGATGCGATCGATGTGAAGGTGAATCTCGATGGAGAGGCGGATGGATACGGTCCCGCTGACTCCGCCAGTGTCGCAGCCGCCGTCGAGCATCTTCGCAGTGCCGATGTGCACGCCGCGTTCGTTTACCTGGGAGACCCGGACGTGGTCTCTCACGAAACCGACTCGTTCTCCAGCGAGTACCGTGCGTCGATCGAACGTGCCGATTCCCAGGTCGGTGAGCTGGTTACGGCACTGCGAGCGCGCCCCGGGTACGGGAGCGAGAACTGGCTGGTCCTGGTCAGCACCGACCACGGGCGGAACGATGCCGGTGGGCACGGAGGAAACTCACCGTCCGAGACTACCATCTTCTTCCTCGCCGCCGGCCCCGCCGTCGCTCCGGGGCGCACGGATTGTCCACCAGACATCACAGATGTCGCCGCGACCGCGCTGGCGCACATGGGGATCGTCACCGAAGACCTCGACGGGAAGCCAAGGGGACTGGGACCGGGAGTGTGCGGTCCGGAGTGAAGGAGACGCTCCGGAGTCCGGCGTGCCCCCTGCTCTAATGCGTGAAAGGGCCGCCCTACGGAGCGACCCTTTCACAAGTGCAGAACGCGTACTTCGATCTATGTAAAAAGCTGGCCGTGGAAACGGGGCAAGCAACGCAGGGTGCGGCCCCACCCGCACGTCCTCACCCCGCTTCGCACGCCAGCTCTCTGTAGTCCGGCCGGTCCGCCGCCGTCTCGTGGCGATACCCACCGATGACCCTGCCCTCGTGGAGCAGGAACACACCGGGCAACTGCAGCCCGTCACCCTGCAGGGCTCCGAGGCCATGCCCGCCACCCCCCAGCCAGGCCGGTGCTGCGGCCGCCAGCCCCCGCTTCCAGACACGCGGGCCGAACAGCTGCCTCGGGTTCCCTCGCCGCAGCCCGAATGCCCGGTACAACTCCTTCTCGGGATCCGCGAAGCGCGGCAGGTCTCCCAGGCCATATGCGTCGAGGAACGGTCCGAGTGAATCTTCGTTCATCATTCCGACGAAGGCCGGGGTCACTCCTTCCCGCTCAATCGCTTCGCGCTGAACGGAAACGTCCTTCGCCGCTTCCCGGCAGAAGGTGCACCCCAGGTGACGCAGGAAGACCAGAAGAACCGGTCGTTCCCGTGATAGCTGATCGAGCGAGCGTCCACGCTGATCCGTCGCGGCGAATACGTCCGCCCTCGTCTCGGGCGACAGGACGTTGCTCGACGTCACGGCGGGAAACACGAGTGCATGGTCCATGATGGATCTCCTCGAACCGCGTTCTCAGCTTCGCGCCCGGACGGACCCGTACGACGGACTCGGGTCCGACTTCTGCATTGCCGGTAATTCGAGGCTTCGCTCGAATCCCACGTCCAGCAGCATACTGGCGACGCCGAGCTCCCTGATGGACTGCCTGGGCTCGCCGATGCCGCTGATCGGGTCACTCGCCAGTCCCAACGACGTGCCGAGCGTGCCGAACAGCAGGAGCCCCGTTCCGAGAACCGTCAGAGCTGTGAAGCGCCGCATCTGTACCTCCCTGTTTTTCCGCCTCTCCCGAAGAGTACACGGCCTGGGTTGTTCTGTCAAGGGTATGTCGATGTTTATGGCAGGAAGTTACCTAGACAATGCACAGACTAAACATCGATCCTGTCTGAGCACGTTTGGGGAAACAGTGGGGAGGAGTGACGAAAGAATGTGCCCGGGCGACCCGATCGCCCGGGCTGAAAGCTGCAGACCCGGCGGGATCCTCAGACGACCGGCTTGCGTGCCCTGATGAATGCCGACATCAGGCGACCATCGAGAGCCTCTGCCCGGGTCGCCACATCGATGCCATGATCTTCGAGCACCGCCTCGACGTCGCTCGCTTCGTAAACCCGGGTCGGCTCGATGCCGATTTCCTCGAAACCGGCCTCGCTCAGGAGGTTTCGGTACTCGCTCTCCTCCAGGGCACCGCCCACGCAACCGGCCCACATTTCCAGGCTCATCCGGATGTCGGCCGGGATCTCGCCGCGCACGACGACGTCGGATACGGCAAACCGGCCGCCCGGCTTCAGTACGCGAAATGCCTCGGCCAGCACCTTCGGCTTGTCTACGGAGAGGTTGATGACACAGTTGGAGATGACGACATCGACCTCCTCGTCCTCCAGCGGCAGGGCCTCGATCTCCCCCCTGCGAAACTCGACGTTCGGGATGTCGGCCTCGGCCGCATTGCGGTGGGCCAGCGCCAGCATCTCGTCGGTCATGTCAACGCCGATCGCGCGGCCGGTCGGGCCCACTCGACGAGCAGAGAGAATCACGTCGATGCCCCCGCCCGAGCCGAGGTCGAGAACTGCCTCTCCCTCGGCCAGTTCGGCCAGGGCGGTGGGATTGCCGCAACCGAGCGAGGCCTCCAGCGCCGCGGCCGGGACGTCCTTTCGCTGCAGCTCGTCATACAGGTCGCGGGTGATCGGGTCC
>CBDTXM010000064.1:0-15648 GCA_965364445.1 uncultured bacterium
ATGGGGATCGCGGAGAAGGTGGAACGTGCCGCGGTGATCGCCGACTGGGAGCAGCTGGTGGGACCCCACATCGCGCGTGTGTCGCGACCGGTTCGGATCCGTGAGGAAACGTTGTTCGTGGAAGTGGAAAGTGCGGCCTGGCGGATGGAGCTGAGTCTGCTCCGTCCGCGCCTGATGCGGAAGCTGAACGCCGGACGGGGTAAAGGCCGAATCGAGAAAATCGTATTCCTGCAGTCCAATGAGCGGCTGGCGGAGGAGCTGGATGGCGAAGACGAACGGTAAGAAGGGTGGAGCGAAGGGCCAGGAGGGATACACCTCACGGCACCTGCAGGTGCTCAAGGGACTGGAGGCAGTGCGTAAGCGGCCCGGGATGTACATCGGGTCGACATCCGCGCGCGGGCTGCATCACCTGGTGTACGAGGTCGTGGACAACGCAATCGACGAAGCGATGGCCGGATACTGCTCCGACATCGAAGTCGTGATCCACGACGACGACTCGATCACCGTCACAGATGACGGCAGGGGTATCCCGGTCGACATTCACCCCACCGAGAAGGTGCCGGGTGTGGAAGTCGCCCTGACCCGGCTGCACGCAGGCGGGAAGTTCGACAAGGACAGCTACAAGGTGTCCGGTGGGCTGCACGGCGTGGGCGTGTCCGTGGTCAACGCCCTGTCCGAGTCTCTGGACGTCGAGGTGATGCGGGACGGCCACGTGTGGACACAGGAATTCTCACGTGGGCTCAAGAAAAGCGACCTCGAGAAGGGCGCGAAGACGAAGAAGACCGGCACGAAGGTTCACTTCAAGCCGGATCCGGAGATCTTCACCGAGCTGCAGTATCAGTGGGACACGCTGGCCAGCCGGTTGCGCGAGCTCGCATACCTGAACGGCGGCGTGAGCATCACTCTGCGTGACGAGCGTCCCGAGGGCACGGAAGACGACAGGGAAGAGCGGTTCTTCTTCGAGGGCGGAATCAGCCAGTACGTCGAGTACCTCCGGGGCAAAAAGAACCCGCTGCACGACGACGTGATCTACCTTCAGGGCGACCAGGAAGGCACCGAGATCGAGCTCGCCATGCAGTACACGGACGGATACAACGAGGACTCGTTCACCTTCGTCAACAACATCAACACGCACGAGGGCGGCACGCATCTCAGCGGCTTCAAGGCCGCCCTCACGCGCACGATCAATGGCTACGCATCCCGCTCGAGTACGATGAAGAAGGGAGATCCGAGCCTGTCGGGCGACGATGTGCGCGAGGGTCTGGTCGCCGTGCTGTCGGTCAAGGTCCTCGAGCCTCAGTTCGAGGGACAGACGAAGACCAAGCTCGGCAACAGCGAGGTACGCGGAATCGTCGAAAGCCTCGTCAACGACAAGCTCGGCACGTGGCTGGATGAGAATCCATCCTCGGCCCGCCGGATCATCGAGAAGGCCGTTCAAGCGGCCCGAGCGCGTGAGGCTGCCCGCAAGGCTCGCGACCTCACCCGCAAGAAATCCGCACTCGAGACGGGGATTCTCCCGGGGAAGCTCGCGGACTGTTCCAGTCGCGATGCCTCGCTGTCGGAACTGTACCTGGTAGAGGGCGACAGCGCGGGCGGTTCGGCCAAACAGGGCCGGGACCGTGAGTTCCAGGCCATACTTCCGTTGAAGGGGAAGATCCTCAACGTGGAGCGGGCCCGCATCGACAAGATCCTCTCCAACGACGAGATCCGCGCCATCATCACGGCGATCGGAGCCGGCATCGGAGACGAGTTCTCGCTCGATCAGACCCGTTATCACAAGATCGTGATCATGACCGACGCCGATGTGGATGGCGCCCATATCCGCACGCTTCTATTGACCTTCTTCTTCCGTCAGATGCAGGAGTTGATCGAGGCCGGGTACGTGTATATCGCACAACCGCCCCTGTACCGGGTGAGCCGGGGTAAGAAGGAGTTCTACTGCTACACCGAGGACGAGCGGGAGGTGATCACGATGGAGTTGCAGGGCGGCAAGGGCAGCTCCGCGATTCACGTGCAGCGATACAAGGGACTCGGAGAGATGAATCCCGACCAGCTCTGGAATACGACGATGAGCCCCGAGAACCGGACGTTGCTGCAGGTCACGATCGACGAGGCGACCGAAGCTTCGCTCCTCTTCGAGCGCCTGATGGGCGACGAAGTGGAGCCGAGGCGGGAGTTCATCGAGCAGAACGCGAAGTTCGTCCGCAATCTGGACGTCTGAGATGGAGACTCGACGACCCACGAATCCGGCTGCGGAGGAGATCCTGGGAGGGTATTTCCCGGTGCTCGACCACGGGTTCGTATCCCTGATCGACTACATGGGGAGCGACGAGTCGATCGAACAGGCGGCGCGTGTCAGTTATGGGTTCGGAACGCGAAAGACGAGTGCCACGCGTGGGCTGATCCGATACCTGCGTCGTCACAGGCACACCACGCCCTCGGAGATGGTCGAACTCAAGTTCCACTGCGCGATGCCGATGTTCGTCGCGAGGCAGTGGATCCGGCATCGGACCGCCTCGGTGAACGAGTACAGCGGACGCTACAGCCTGATGCCGCTCCTGTTCTATCGACCCGGGTACGAGCAGTTCGCCGTGCAGAGCGAAGCCAACCGCCAGGGGCGCGAGGTCGAGCCGGCGAAGCCAGAGGTCTATGAGGAGGCGGTTCGGCGCTGGGATGAGCTGCGCCAGGCCTCTGCCGACAATTACGGCTGGCTGGTGGCGGAGGAAGTCGCGCGCGAGTTGTCCCGGATCGATCTGCCACTGTCGACGTACACGCAATGGTATTGGAAGATCGACCTCCACAACCTGTTCCACTTCCTGAGCCTTCGTGCCGATCCGCATGCGCAGTGGGAAATCCGTGCCTTTGCCGAGGTGATGGCAGGCATGCTCAAGCGCGTCGCTCCTCTCAGCTACGAAGCCTGGCTGGACTACGAATTCTGCGGATCGCACATGAGCCATGGAGAGCTCGAGGTGATCCGCGCTCTGCTGGTGGCGGACGATGCGACGGTCTCGGTGAGGTCTGACGCGACGGCGCTCTCACTCGAGCGACTCAAGTCGTACGGCCTGTCGGCACGGGAGGCGCGCGAACTGCTCCAGAAGCTCGGGCCCGCCAACCGACCGGATTTCGATCTGGATCTCTCGGCGATGAAGCCGGCGGAGGAGTTCGAGACCCGGATGCGCGAGGCCGTTCCCGGCGACTTCGAGTAAGCCGGAGGCACTTTAGCGCCGTTCGTTCGTAGTACGGGAGGATGGCGTGCGGGGCAGGGCCCCGTCGCCGCGGCTCCGCAGGGGCGGAGTCCGCGTGATCGGTGGGTGCGGCGGCTACAGGTGGAGGCTCTCTCATGTCCGGTCAGGCTCGAGGTGGACACGAGCGCGGAATGCACCGCGACGGCTCGGCGGGTGCGCGGAGCCATCGGATCGCGGCTCTGGTGCTGATCTGTTCGATCACCCTGCCTCCTGCGGTGCCACGCGCAGCTCGGGCGCAGGGGACCGACCTGTCTACCCAGGACGCGTTCTCGCGACTGGAATCGAGCGCCGGAAGCCGCCAGGCCGGCGCGTTCCCCTTCGACTACCAGCACCTCGTCTACTACCCATCGGCAGCCGGAGAAGCCGACTTGTGGACGGCTGTCAGTGTCCATGCCGGGCGCGTTCGTGGCGTGTTCGAGGGCGGGTGGAAGTACGAACTCGAATTGCGAACGATGCTCTACCGGGACGGAGTCGAGATCGCCCGTGATGAATCGCGGGTTCGGCACCTGCTGAATGCGCTCATCCCACCGAGAACCACGGACGGCTTCCCGATCCAGACGCGGATCCGGGTCCTTCCGGGTGAATACCGGTATCGGATCGAAGTACGGGACCTCAACTGGGATGGCGACAGGGCTCTGAACGTCCAGGAAGGAGAGGTCGTGGTGCCCCCGTTCGATCGGACCGGGCCGTTCGTCAGTTCCGTGGCCGTCGCTGCGGACTCGGGGGGTGCCTGGAGTCCCTCTCCGGGCGTCGAATTGAAGCTGAACGCCGCGAAGATGGTGCAGACCGATGCCCGGCCCTTCGTCTACTTCGAGGTCTATGGGCTCACGCCCGGCGAGACACATCGGGGAGAGGTGCGGCTCGTATCGAATTGGGCGCCGATGGGAAAAGGTGAGACCTTCACGGGTGTTCGGCAGCCCTTCCAGCTCCAGTATCGAGGAACGACGCCCGATGAGCCCGAGCGCCCGGTTCGGTCCGTTCTGCGGCTCGAGATGAAGGACACCCGGCCGGGTCCCTACAAGGTGCTGGTACGGTTCACCGATGCGGCGACGGGCGAGAAGACAGAGGTCCGAGCGACCGAGATCCGGGTGAGAGATCCGGAGAACCGGGGCGCGGAACAGCCGATCGCCGAGGTCGGAGGCGACGTCAGGGGAGGACGATGATGCGGGGAGCCAGGCAGCGAATTCAGCGGGTGCGATTCCTGAACGTGCCTCTGCGGGCGGGCTTCGTGGCGGCGGCGATCATCGCGCTCGGGCCGACCGGGCTCGAGGGCCAGACAATGCCGACGCAGGTCTACTTCGATCTGGGCAACGCCGGCTACGAGAAACTCGCCAAGCGGATTTCGAAGAAGCTGGAGCTGCGGGCCGACCCGGACGGAGATGACGTCATCGGACTGCTGGAGCGCTGGGAACGTGAGACCGGCGGGCCGACGACGGGCTGGGACCAGGTCGCCGTGGCACGGTTGTGGATCCGAGCCGACAATGCGGACTCAGCCCAGGCGGCTCTCGACCGCGCCCGCGAATCGGGGGAGGTCCCGGAGGCGGCACTGCTCCTCGATGAGGCACGGATCGAGTTCCTTCGGGGCAATCCCGATCTTGCGGCGACCGCCTACTGGAAGGGCTGCAGGACTGCGGACGAAGCTGCCGCGCAGGAGTACTGGCTCGACATCGAATCGCTGGCCACGCCGGCCGAGATGGCAGAATGGGACCGGTTCCGACGTCTCCCGGTTCCGCAGCGAGACCTGTGCGCCCAGTTGCGGCGCTTCTGGGCGGAGCGTTCTCTGGCATCCGGATTGCCGCTCGACGCGCGGATGAGCCAGCACTACGAGAGAGTCCGCCGCGCGATGGACGTCTACCGAAGACGCGGCGGAAAGAAGTCTCTCACCTTCACCAACGACCTGGGCCGGCCGCAGAACGCCATGTTCGACGACCGAGGCCTGATCTATGTCCGCTTCGGCGAGCCCGATCGCATCACCTCGTTCGCCGGCAATCCTTCGCTTCCCTCGGACATCGTGAGCGCGGAGTGCTATCAGCCCAACGAGTCGTGGGCGTATGACTACCCGGGAGTGACGAGGGTCTACCACTTCAGCGCCTCGGGGGGCATCGACGACTACTGGCTGATCGAGAACCTGGGCCTCGTGTACCGGTGCGGAAACCCCAGGGCGGGCGCGAGTGGAACGGGCTCCGTGGCACGCCTCACCCCCGTCAACGAGAACAGGTTCGTACCGATGGGGTCGGCCGCTGCTCTCGTCCTCACCGATCTGTACATGTCCCGCCAGGGGCTCGACACGCGTTATGCGCAGGCGGCGTCTCGCATGTCGGACCGAAGTGCCTCGGTCACTCTGAATACCGCCGGAACCAAGGCCCTGGAAGCGACCAAGGTACTGCAGGAGGAGCGCGTGTGGACCCGGGAGGACGGGGAGTTCGCCATCTCCACCGTGCCGGAACGTCCCGAGGTGAAGGAAGATGTCCGGATACTGGTCGAGGAGCTGCAGTATCTCGCCGTCGATGGCGACTCCAGCCGCGTCTGGCTCAACGGGGTGGTCGAAGGTGAGAAACTGACGCCCTCGGCGGAACCGGGTGGCGGATTCCGCTACCATGTGGACACGCGCTGGGTCCTGGTCGACGAACTGGGCGAGCTTCGGCGGGTGCAGTCGAGCTTCGAAGCGGTATCCCGCCAGCGACTCGGACGGGATCAGAGCATTCCCGTGCGCCTGGCCGTCGAGCTTCCACCCGGAGAGTACCGGTACACGTTCATAGCGCGCGACGGGTTCGACGGCTCGGTGGGTGAGAAGCCCAGCGGGAACTTTCACCGTGGCGAGATGCTGGTACGCAGCTTCGCGGTCGCGATTCCGGACCTGTCGGACGTCGCGGTCGCCTCCGACTCCGGCGGCAGTTGGCAACCCGCGGGCCCTGCCGGCCCGGTCGTCGGAATCCGCCCGAGCCCGGCCCACCTGACCGGGATGGACGGCGTCGCGTTCGTGTACTTCGAGACCTATGGGCTGGCGCCCGGAGCCCGCTATACGACGCACGTGCGGCTCGAGCCCCTGGACGGGGACGGCGATCCATTCGACCTGTCCTTCCCCGGGGAAGCGCCGATGGAGCCGGGGCCCCGGGTGGGTAGAGTACTTCGGCTCGATCTGTCCGACTCCGAGCCCGGAACCTACCGCATGTCGCTCAGCGTCGAAGACGACACGCGGGGTGAGCGCACCCTCCCGTTCGACACGGAGATCGTGGTTCGCAATCAGCGGGACTGAACCGATGCTTTCCGTGCCCGTGCGCCGGCTGGTCGTAGCCGTCGCCTGTCTGGCCGCGTTCGCGGCGGGCGGCGAGGTCGGCGCGCAATCGATGCCGGGTCCGGTCTACTACGACCTCTACGATCGTGGCGCCGGTGATCTGGCGGAGCGGATGCAGCGCCGACTCGAGCCGCGTTCCGATCCCGACCGCGGCGACGTCGAGGACCTGCTCCGGCGATGGGAGCGGGCCACGGGAGGCCCGAGTGACAGCTGGGACTGGCTGGCGGCTTCCCGGCTCTGGGTCCGAGCGGAAGAGGCCGACAGGGCATTCGATGCCCTGCAACGCGCCGGAGATGGGATTCCCGACGCACTCCGTGAGCTCGAACTCGCGCGGATCGGATTCCTCAAGGGACGGGACGATGCCACGGTCCACTGGTGGGCGTCCTGCGCCGTTGCCACCGAGGAATCGGCGCTGGAGGCCTGGACGGATCTGGTTCCGCTCGCCACTCCGGACGAGATCGAGGCATGGGACAGGTTCAGCGCTCTTCCCGCGGGACAGCGCGATGACTGCGCATTCTTCCGCCGATTCCTCAATCGACGCGCGATCGCGTCGGGACTCGCCCCCGACGCGCGCCTGGAGCAGCACTACCGGCGACTCCGGCATGCCCGGAACCTCTATCGCAGACGTGGGAAGGAGACCGGAACCACGACAATGCGCCACGGGCTGCCCCGCAGTCCGGCGTTCGACGACCGGGGAATGCTCTATCTCCGCATGGGCGATCCGGACCGTTCGGCCTCGTTTCAAGCGGATGAGTGCTACGAACCGAACGTCACCTGGGCGTACGAGAATCCGGAGGGGATCCGGCTCTACCACCTGTCGTCGCTCGGCGGGACCGATGACTGGTGGCTGATCGAGAACCTGGCGAGTGTGTTCCGCTGTCCCGTGGATCCCGCCACCGGTCGAATCATCCGCACTCGGAATCCGATGGTGGCCCTGTCACCGGTACTGCCGCTGATCCCGGCCTGGCTTCTGGTAGATCTGTACGGCTCCCGGGCCGTTCTCGATCCGGAATATGCGCGCATGGCCAACCGGTTCGACCGGAACCGGACGATCGAGCAGCTACAGATCGAGCGGGACATGACCGGTGAGGATGCCCGCATTGCGATCGAGGGAATTCCCGAGCGGCCGAACGTGGACCTGAGTCTCAACTTCGACAGCGAGTGGCTGCAGTTCCGGTCCCCGCGTCCTATGACGACGCGGGTCTGGGTCAACGTGGAGTTGCCGGGCAGCGAACTGGATGGGGCGATCCGTTCCGGGAACGGATCTCGTCTCGAGGCCGTGCTGACCCTGCTCGATGAGGACGAAGAGGTCCTGGTGACCGTTCCGGCGGAATTCGACCTCGAAGCCGCGGGAGTCTCCGGTCCCGACGCGGTCCTCGGCTTGAGGATTCCCGCCGAAGTGCCTCCGGGCCGGTATACGACCCTGTTTCAGGTGCGATTTCCCCCGTCGGAGGATGGCCGCGCCCGGGGGAATTACGTATCCGATTCCCTCGTTGTGCGTGACTTCGGCGGGGCACTGCCCCTGCTATCCGACATAGCTGTTGCCCCGGACTCCGGCGGCGCGTGGAGACCGCGCCCCGGACTGGCCATGCGACCTTCGCCGTCGCACCGGACCGGTACCGATGGTGTCGCCTGGATCTACCTGGAGGCCTACAACCTGACGCCGGGTGGAGCGTACACGGCCCGGGTTCGGCTCCAGGACGCAGCCGCCGAAGGAGACGAGCCGCCGGCCTTTGAACAGGAATATTCGGGCACGGCTGCGTCGGGCGCACGCATACTGACACCCGTCGTGCTCCGACTCGAATTGAATGAGGTGCCTCCCGGGGACTACGAGCTGAAGGTGCGTCTCACTGACAGCGCGACGGGCGTCCGGACACTCGACTCGAAGACGACGCTGGTCGTGGCGGAGAGTCCGGACGAGCGCAGGTAGGGCTCGGATCTCGATCCTCCCCCGCGGTTGTGACTTCGACCGTCGCTCAGCTTTCCCCTTCCAGCTCGAGCTCGACCTGACCCGGCTCCACATCTCCGTCATCGGCGGGACCGGCAACTTCGCCGGATGGGTCCGATTCGGACGCATCGATCCGGCCTGAGCTGCCTTCGACAGGGGGGTCCGCACTTTCGGTCGAGGAAGCGGATCGCGATCGCAGGGGATGCACGGCTGTCAGGGGACCGGCACGTTTCGCGACCTGAGGGATCCGAACGCTCGCGCCCCGCCGTGGGCGTTCGCTGAACTGGTCCGCGTCGAGCGGTATCGACTCGCCGCCGGCCAGCTCGACAACCACTCGATCACCCGGATGCGCCTCGATCACGGCGACCAGGGCGCCGGAAGTCCCCCGCTCCGGAAGAATCGACACGCCTTTGCCGGCTCGCCCCTGTCGCTTGACCTCGGTGTACGGAACCCGTTTGGCGTGCCCGTTCTCGGTCAGGACGGCCAGGGATGCATCCCGGCGCGGCGTCAGCGCGCTGACCACGGTATCCTGCTTCTCCAGATCAATGCCTTTCACCCCACGGGCCGCGCGTCCCATCGGTCGGATCTCGTCCTCCGCGAACCGGATCACCTGCCCCTGGCGGCTGGCCAGCAACACGTCTCCCTGCCCCCGGGTGAGGTGGGCGGAGAGCACCCGATCGCCTTCCGACAACCCCGTAGCCCGGATTCCTCCGCTTCTGATGTTGGCGTATTCATCGAGTGAAGTCCGCTTCACCTGTCCGGCGACGGTAGCGACGAGCACCAGGCGATCCGGGTCGAATTCATCGACCGGGATGACCGACACGATCCGCTCCTCCGGTTCGAGCGCCACATGCTCGGCCAGTGGACGACCCCGGGAGCTTCGGGTTCCGGGCGCCAGGTCGCGGACCGGTACCGAGTGCACGGTTCCCAGGTCGGTGAAGCAGAGAAGTTGCGAATCACCTCGCGCAACGAACGCCTGCGAGACGAAGTCACCTTCCCGTTCCTCCATGGCTTCGGCGCCCGCGACTCCTCCGCCCGATCCTCGAACGGTCTGAGCCTTGACGAATCCGCGACGGCTGAGCATGACGAGTGCTGATTCTCCCCCGTTGCCGGACGGCAGGGGATAGGGCTCATTCTCGTCGAGAACTTCCGTGCGCCGCACGTCGCCGTACCGGGATGCGATATCGATGAGCTCATCCCGCAGCAAAGACCTTCGTGCGTCGTCCTCTTCGACGAGATGGCGCAGTTCCTCTATCCGGGCCATCAGCGACTCCAGTTCGTCCTTCAGCTTGCGTCGCTCGAGCTGCGTGAGCCGGGCCAGCCGCATTGCGAGGATCGCCTCGGCCTGTCGCTCGGACAGGCCGAGCTCCGCGCACAGGCGATCGGCGGCCGCCTTCGGCGAGGTGGATGCCCGGATCAACTCGATCACCCGATCGATGTCGTCCAGGGCGGTCAGCAGCCCCTCCAGCACGTGCGCCCGATCTTCCGACTTCTCCAGCTCGTGCGCTGCCCGCCGGCGGATGACCTCGAGCCGGTGGTCGACGAAGCTGGAGAGCGCCTGCTTGAGGTTCAGCTGCTCCGGACGTCCGTCGACGAGGGCCAGCATGATGACTCCGAAGGTCGTCTTCAGCTGTGTCTTCAAGAACAGGGTGCGGACCAGCTTCTCCACGTCCGCGTCGCGCTTCAGCTCGATCACGAGCCGGAGCCCATCGCGATCCGACTCGTCCCGCAGGTCCGTGATCGCGTCGGCTCGGCCCGCGCGGACGATCTTCGTGATCTGCTCGATCACCCGGGACTTGCTGACCTGGTAGGGAAGCTCGGTGACCACGAGGGAACTCTTGCCGTAGCTTCCCTCCTCGAGGTGCATGCGAGCGCGTACTTCGATCAGGCCACGGCCCGTCCGATAGGCATCACCGATTCCCTCCCAGCCCCAGATGTAGGCGCCCGTCGGGAAGTCCGGGCCCTCGAGAAGCTCGACGAGATCGTCCACCTCACACTCGGGGTGCGAGATCAGGTGCTGAGTCGCCGCCAGCAACTCTCGAAGGTTGTGCGGCGGAATCTTCGTGGCCATTCCGACCGCGATTCCATCCGAGCCGTTCAGAAGGAGGTTCGGCAACCGGGCCGGGAGCGAGGTCGGTTCCTCCAGCCGACCGTCGAAATTCGGGACGAAATCGACGGTATCCATGTCGATATCGGTCAGCAGTTCCAGCGAGATGGGCGCCAGCTTCGCTTCCGTGTACCGGTAGGCGGCCGCCGAATCTCCATCGATAGACCCGAAGTTGCCCTGACCATCGATCAGCGGGTAGCGGAGCGAGAATTCCTGGACCATCCGGACGAGCGTGTCGTAGACGGCGCTGTCGCCATGGGGGTGGTACTTACCGAGAACGTCTCCAACGACGGTCGCGCTCTTCTTGTAGTCCCGGTCCGGAAGGAGTCCGAGCTCGTACATCGCGTACAGAATGCGACGATGCACGGGTTTCAGCCCGTCCCGGGCGTCCGGAAGTGCACGCTGAACGATTACGCTCATCGAGTAGTCGATGAACGAGTCACGCAGTTCTTCCTCGATCAGGCGCGGTACGATTCGTTCTTTGTGGGCGGTCTTCATGAGCCGGGCTGCATTCTCCGTCGGGTGTTCGGGGTCGGGTTTCGGGTCACCTTCGGCAAGGTCGGGAAGGGCAGAGAACGGCACAAGGGCGCGAGCCGGAATGAGCGGAAGCAGGTACCGCCCCTGTCCGACGTCTCACCCGGCGAGCAGGGCGATGGTCTCCTTCTGCGGGCGGGACGGCTCACGCGGGGCGAGAATGACCAGGGCTTTGCGCTTCGGATCTGAGGGAAGATGAAGGTAGAGCATTCCCTCCGCTTGCATCTGGCGTACCGGTCTCGCTCGCCCGGTGGCGTCGATCTCGACCACTTCCCCGGGACTCACCCGCTGCGCCAGCCAGCAACCGTACTCCAGCCAGGCCGTTACGGGGTCTTCTCCGTCTGACGCGAGAGTCGGTACCAGATGCTCCTCATAGCGCCGGGTCGCTTCGCCAAACATCTCCGGATCCCTGGCTCTCAGGTCACGCAGAAGATCGCGAAGGGCCGGCCTCGGATCGTCGAGACCGGCCCTGTCCAACGCCTCAGCCGTACGCCGGTTGGCCCGGGAAACAGGATCAGCCACCGGCGGCCATGGAATCGAGGAACTCCTGGTTGTTCTCGGTCCGCTTGAGTCGTTCGATCAGGAAGGAGATCGCTTCGGCCGGCGGCATGTCCGCAAGGAAGTTGCGCAGGAGATAGATCCGGTTGAGCTCCACCTCGTCCAGCAACAGCTCCTCGCGCCGCGTGCTCGAGCGGTTGACATCGATCGCGGGGTAGATCCGCTTGTCGGCGATCTGGCGGTCGAGCACCACCTCACTGTTACCGGTGCCCTTGAACTCTTCGAAGATCACCTCGTCCATCCGGCTTCCTGTCTCTACCAGGGCGGTGGCGATGATCGTCAGGCTGCCGCCTTCCTCGATGTTTCGCGCGGCGCCGAAGAACCGCTTGGGCTTGTGCAGTGCATTCGCGTCCACGCCGCCCGAGAGGATCTTCCCGGAGTGGGGGACGGTGGTGTTGTAGGCACGGGCCAGCCGGGTGATCGAGTCGAGCAGAATCACTACGTCCTGCTTGTACTCGACCAGTCGCTTCGCCTTCTCCAGCACCATTTCCGCGACCTGCGTGTGGCGATCCGCCGGCTCATCGAAGGTCGAGGAGATGATTTCCGCGTTGACGTTCTCTTCCATGTCCGTCACCTCCTCCGGCCGCTCGTCGATCAGCAGCACGATGAGGTGGACGTCCGGATTGTTCTCGAGAATGGCGTTGGCCGTCTTCTGCAGCAGGATCGTCTTTCCGGCCTTCGGGGGGGAGACGATGAGCATCCGCTGACCTTTTCCGACCGGGCTCATCAGGTCCATCACACGCATCGAGATATCGCCGTCGGCGCGCTCGAGCCGCAGCCGCTCTTCCGGGTACCTGGGCCGGAGGTTGTCGAACGCGATCCGGTGCTTCGCCTTTTCCGGGTCGTCGCCGTTCACTTCCTCGACCTTGAGGAGAGCGAGATACCGTTCTCCCTCCTTGGGAGGGCGAACCTGGCCGAGAATCGTGTCCCCGGTACGCAGGTCGAAGCGCTTGATCTGCGAGGGCGAGACGTAGATGTCGTCGGGTCCGTAGAGGTAATTCCAGTCCTGGCTCCTGAGGAAGCCATATCCCTCCGGCAGGATTTCCAGCACGCCTTCGCCGCGCAGCACCACGTCCGAGTCGAGTAGATTCTGCTCGATCCGGAAGATCAGGTCCTGCTTCCGCAGGCCGGAGAAGTTGGCGATCTCCAGTTCCTCGGCCATGTCGTGCAGTTCGGCTATGGATTTCGATTTCAGTTCGGCAATGTCCACGAGGGTCGCTCCGTCGGTGTGCGGTCCGGGGACTGGACGAAGGGTGGCCGTTTCGTCGGTCCGGGGACGGTAGGTGATGTGAATTGTACCTGGGCTGCCTGCGTCGCTCCGGCGCTTCGTATCCGGGTGAGACTCGGAGGCGGTCAGGGAACCTTACCGCAGGGTTTCCCGGCGGTCAAGATCGCGCGCCGGTTCTGCCACGTATACGTTCGTCCGCTCACGGGGTTCCCAATGTCGGCGACGATCGGAGGAAGCGATGGCGCGGCACAATCGGGAGACAAAGGGACGGGACCAGGTCGGCCGTCTCTGGCGGATCGACTTCCATCCCGACTGGCTCAGTCGGATCAAGATCTCACGGCCTCTCCCGGACGGACGGCGCCGCTCGAGTCAGACGCTGTTTCGAAATCCGGCGCGCAGGGCCGAAGCGCCTCCCGGACGCGTAGTGCGAACGACGATCAGTTCCGTCGACGGAAAGGCGCGATTCCGAGTGGCCGTGGAGGATCCCGAGCGGATCGTGGAAGAAGTGATCGTCGTCACGCGCCAGCGCGGGAAGGGCCGGCGAGGCGAAGTCGTGAAATTCGCGATCGAGGCGCGGCTTCCCGGTCCGAAGCGCTGACCGCCGGAGGTCGCCTCCGCACCCCTGTCAGAACAGGCGAATCCGCAGCCACGCCAGCGGATTCGTGCCCAGCTCCGTGGTCAGCGAGTCCAGGACGGCACGCGTGCGATGCGCCGATACGCTCAGCGCCGAGTCCTCAACCGCCCGCCCCAGCGAGCCTTCCGCGTTTCCGATCCGCGCCGCGATGTTCATGGCTCGCGCTCTCAGGCTGTCGAGCGCCTCGCCCGCCGCGCGGGCCGAGTCCCGCGAGGCCTGCATTCTGTCGGACGCCATGAATTCCTCGATCCACGCTGATGATCGGGCCACGATCGCCTCGAGGGAGTCGTCCGCGGCGAGTCGGTGCAGTCCCTGCCCGCCACTCCATGCGGTCGAGAGGCGACCAGCGTGCACCTGTGCCGAGTCCAACCGGGCGAGGAAACCACGGTCTGCGAGGAACCGGGCTGCCGCGCCGTCGCCCTCGACCGCCTGTTGGCGAAGCCTGGAGACATCCTCTGCAGCGATGACGAAGGCGTCCCGAACCGAATCGGCCATCGAACGGAAGTCCTCGAGGTCGGGCCGTTGCTCCGCTCTGAGCGTGTCTCCGTCTTCGACCTTCGACGCCCCGGGGGATCCGGCTCCGATCTTGACCACGGAAGGCGCCATGAGCCCCGAGGCCCCGATCGTCACGCGCGCGTCGTCCCTCAGGTAGGGAATCGCCTCACGCAGCAGCACCGCATCGATCGCGACTCGCTCGTCAGGCAGTCCACCGGGCGGGAGAAAGCGAAGCGCCAGAACCCGGCCCGACGGCTTTCCCGCAAGCCAGACCGGTGATCCACGCTCCAGCCCGCCGACTTCGGGGGCGAGGATGGTCAGACGGGGGCCTTCTGCCGTCGCTCGACGAACCGCATCGCCGAAGAATGTGACCAGCGAGACGACGGCCAGGGCGGCCAGGATGAGCAGCCCCGGCACGACGTCGGTCCAGTCGGGAAGCCGTCCGGAATTCCACGAGTCCATGTCCGATGGTATTCCACCCGGCGCCCTTCGTCGAGCCGCTCGGGCTGCTGGCAGGTCGCGAGACCTGCCTGTAGTGTCATGACATGGGCATCGATTCGGCGGTCGCCTGGATAGGTCACGCGACGCTCGAAGGCGTCGCGCGGGTGGGCCGGGCAGCCGCATTCACGGGCGCGATCGCTCGTTCGCTCCTCGACCTGAGAACCTGGGTTCCGCAGGCAGCCTCACAGGTGCGCCGCATCGGAGTCGATTCGGTTCCCGTGGCCCTGTTCATAGCGGTCTTCACCGGAATCGTGCTCGCACTCCAGAGTTCCTACACCTTCACCGGCGTCGTACCGCTCTACTTCGTCGGCGTGCTCGTGGCGAAGTCGATCATGCTCGAGCTCGGGCCCGTGCTCACGGGCCTCGTACTCTCCGGCCGGGTCGGAGCGAACATTGCCGCGGAGATCGGGACGATGCGGGTGACCGAGCAGATCGATGCACTCGAGATGCTGGCCTACGAGCCGGTGTCGTATCTCGTGGTCCCCCGTGTGGTGGCGGGAATCATCGCGTTTCCGGTTGTGACGGCTCTCGCTCTCGTAGCCGGCATCGGAGCCGGATGGCTGACATCCGTGAATCTACTGGATCTCTCCACACAGGAATTCATCCGGGGTGTTCGCATGTTCTACGAGCCGTTTGACCTCCGGTACCCGCTCATCAAGGCGGCCAGCTTCGGTGCGGTAGTCACTACCGTCGGGTCCCTCTACGGATTCTACGCGCGCCGTGGCGCCGAGGGCGTCGGAATCGCGGCAACCCGAGCCGTGGTGGTCGGTGCCATGCTGATCCTTGTGCTGGACGCGTTCTGGGCCGTGGTCCTCCTCTAGCCGATGATTCAGCTCGACGGTGTCCGGAAGTCCTTCGGGTCGCAGATCGTGCTGGATGGCGTCGATCTGGCGATTGCAGCCGGGGAGACGGTCGCGGTGCTCGGGCGATCCGGGTCGGGGAAGAGCGTGCTCCTGAAGCAGGTCGCGCGATTGCTGCGTCCCGATGGTGGTACCGTTCGAGTCGGCGACGTGGAGATGTCCGGGGCCGACAAGTCGACGGTGATGCAGGTGCGCAGCTCGATGGGCTACGTGTTTCAATTCGCCGCGCTGTTCGACTCGCTC
>CBDTXM010000065.1:0-15566 GCA_965364445.1 uncultured bacterium
CCGCGAGGGCGGCCGCACCGTCGGCGCCGGCGTCGTCACCGAGATCATCGAGTAAGAAGGCCCTCATGGCATCGAACAGGGACCAGATCACGCTCGAATGCACCCAGTGCAAAGAGCGGAATTACTCGACGACCAAGAACAAGCGGAAACATCCGCAGCGGGTGGAGTACAAGAAGTATTGCCCCCGTTGCGATGCGCATACGGACCACAAGGAAACACGCTGACACGCTTCGCGTGACAGCGACGCCGGCTCCGGGCCCCGATGCAGATCCGGGCCTCGATCCCGCCCCTTTCGGGCGGGAGGAGCCGGCGTTTCCGTCCGGCGGGCGGACACGAATATCAGACGGGAGACGATCGGCCGATGGTCGGTTTTCGAGACATGCAGGAGTTCATCGAAGGCGTGCAGTCGGAGATGAAGAAGGTCACCTGGCCCGATCGCGAGCAGTTGCGCAACGCGACGGCGGTGATCCTCGTTTTCGTCATCATACTGGCGATCATCATCGGGCTGATGGATTCCGTGTTCTCTGCGCTCGTCCGCGGAATCGTGGGGTTGTTCGGTGGCTGAGACGTTGAACACGACCGGTGAGCCCCAGTGGTTCGCGATTCAGACCTATTCGGGGCATGAGAATAAGGTCAAGTCGCTGCTGGACAGGAAGATCGCGGAGGGCGGCGAAGATCCCGAGGAACGGGATGTCCGCGAAGTAATCGTCCCGACGCGCGAGGTCGTGGAGATCAAGGGCGGCAAGAAGGTCCGCTCGATGAAGCGGCTGTATCCGGGATACGTGCTGGTGAACATGATTCTCAATCAGGAATCCATGTTCCTCATCACGAGCACTCCCAGCGTGATCAAGTTCCTCGGTGGTGGGTCACAGCCGCAGCCGCTGCGGCAGGATGAAGTGAATAAGATTCTCGGGATCGCCGAGGAAGTCGAGGAAGAGGGTCCGAAGCAGGAGATCCCGTTCGAGGTCGGACAGGTCGTGGAGGTCACCGAGGGCCCGTTCAGCGACTTCAGCGGAACGGTCGAGGAGATCATCCCGGACAAGGGCAAGGTTCGCGTGCAGGTCAGCCTCTTCGGCCGACCGACCAGCGTGGAGCTGGACTACACGCAGCTGAAGGGATACTGACGGAGTCACGAGGCGACAGATGGCGAAGAAACCGACCAAGAAGGTGATGGCGCTCATCAAGCTGCAGATCCCGGCCGGGCAGGCAACGCCGGCTCCGCCGGTGGGTCCGGCATTGGGGCAGCACGGTGCGAACATCATGGAGTTCTGTAAGCAGTTCAACGCCAAGACCTCGAATCAGCCCGGGATGATCATCCCGGTGGTGATCACGGTCTATCAGGATCGGAGCTTTTCGTTCATCACGAAGACGCCTCCGGCGGCGGTGCTGCTCAAGAAGGAGCTCGGCCTGGACTCGGGGTCTCCCGAGCCGAATCGGACCAAGGTGGGCAAGGTCCGGCAGGACCAGCTGCGGAAGATCGCCGAGATCAAGATGGAAGACCTGAATGCCCATGACCTGGACGCCGGCGCCCGGATGATCGCTGGGACCGCCCGGTCGATGGGGATCGAGGTGGTGGACTGATGCCGAAGCACGGAAAGAACTACCGGGGTGCCGCGACGGCGCTCGAAGCGGACACGTCCCTCGATCCGAAGACGGCGATCGAGCACGTGAAAGAGATGGCATTCGCGAAGTTCGATGAGACGGTGGACGTAGCCGTTCGCCTCGGAGTCGATCCGCGGCATGCCGACCAGATCGTCCGTGGCACGGTGATCCTGCCGGCGGGCACGGGCCGGACGGTCCGCGTGCTCGCGCTCGCCCAGGGCGAGAAGGCGCGCGAGGCAGAAGAGGCCGGCGCCGATTTCGTCGGCAAGGAGTTCATCGAGAAGATCGAGGGCGGCTGGCTGGACTTCGATGTCGCGATCGCGACTCCCGACCTGATGAAGGATGTGGCGAAGCTCGGCCGGGTTCTCGGTCCCCGGGGACTGATGCCGACGCCGAAAGCCGGAACGGTCACCATGGATGTCGGTCGGGCCGTGCAGGAGGCGAAGGCGGGGAAGATCGAATTCCGGGTGGACAAGTTCGGAAACGTCCACGCCCCGATCGGGAAGGTGAGCTTCGAGTCGGGCAGCCTCGAGCGGAATTTCGAGGCGCTGATGGAAGCGATCAAGAGAAACAGGCCGTCGGCCGCCAAGGGTACCTATGTGCGGTCGGTCACGGTAAGCAGCACGATGGGGCCGGGTGTGTCGGTGGACCCGACCGCGTATCGCTGAGCGACGGGAGAGCGTCGGAATGAGAAGGGACGAGAAGAAGGCCGTCGCAGAGGAGATCGCGGCGAGCCTGGGACAGGCGGGAGCCGTTTTCATCACGGACTTCACGGGCCTGAACGTAGATGCGCAGGGTGAACTCCGGACGAAGCTCCGCGAAGCGGGCGCGAACTACCGGGTGGTCAAGAACACGCTCGCGCTTCGGGCGCTCGAGGGTCTCGATTACGAAGGTCTCGAGGAGCACCTCTCGGGTCCCACGGGCCTCGTGCTGACGGGCCCGGATCCGGTAGCTCCGGCGAAGGCCGTGAAGGAATTCGCGAAGGAGAACGGTGACCGACCCACCTTCCGTGTGGGTGTGGTGGACCGGCGCACGGTTCCGCCTTCGGACATCATGAAACTGGCGGACCTGCCGGGGATGGATTCGCTGCTCGGATCGATCGCCGGTGCGCTCACCTCATCCGTGGGCGGAATTGCAGGGGTGTTCAACGGCCTGCTGCGCGACATCGCGTACATGGTCGAGGAAGTGGCGAAGAAGGGAGAAGGGCAGGACTGAGTCCGCCCGACCCTCTAAGGGGGCTTGGTGCGGTCTCTCCACACCGGCTCGATGTATGGCAACAACGCAGGGAGTGCGTGGAGCGATGAGCAAGGTCGAAGAACTGCTAGAGGCCATCGGCTCGCTGACCGTCCTCGAGGCGGCGGAGCTGAAGGAAATGATGGAAGAGAAGTTCGGTGTCACAGCTGCTGCGCCGGTCGCGGTGGCCGTCGCCGGTGGCGGACCTGGTGGCGGAGACGCCGCTGCCGAGGAGAAGACGGAGTTCGACGTCGTTCTCACCGGCGTGGGCGACAAGAAGATCCAGGTGATCAAGGTCGTCCGCGAGGTCACGGACCTCGGCCTGAAGGAAGCCAAGGAGCTGGTGGACAACGCTCCGAAGGCCGTCAGGGAGGCCATCGAAAAGGATGAGGCCGAAGCCATCAAGGCGAAGCTGGAGGAACAGGGAGCTACCGTCGAGTTGAAGTAACGCCGTGACGGGAAGCGCGATCGTCGCGCTTCTCCCGCCCGGTGGACTCAGACAGTGGCTCGGAATGCAGGAACGCTTCGTCCGACAGAAATCTGATGCGCGCATGGCGCCCCGCCGTCCCGAAGGAACCATATGGCTCCTGGGGGACGGGGGGTTTCGTGCGCGTCCGTGTCCCGTCCGGACGAGCTCATACGAATTCGAGGGGTAGACGAAGTTGGCAACAACGATGAAAAACGACTCGGTAGTCTCGTTCGCGAAGCTGGACACCCCAATGCCGATGCCGCACTTCCTCGAGGTGCAGCTGGAGGCGTTCGAGCGACTTCTCAGGACCGGTCCCGAGGCCGGCCAGCAGGACGTCGGGCTCGAACGGGTGTTCCAGGAGATATTCCCGATCACCGATGTCAACGAGAATTATTCACTCGAGTTCGTGGACTACTCGATCGGCGAGCCGAAGTACTCGGTCGAGGAGTGCATGGAACGCGACATGACATTCGCGGCGCCCCTCAAGGCGACGCTGCGGCTCGTCGTCTACGAGGATCTCGGCGAGGGAGAGAAACGCGCTGCCGACATCCTTGAGAAGGAGGTCTATCTCGGTGACCTCCCGTTGCTGACCGAGCAGGGCACCTTCGTCGTGAACGGGGCCGAGCGGGTCATCGTCAGCCAGTTGCACCGCTCTCCGGGAGTGGTCTTCGAGGAGAACACGCACCCGAACGGGACGAGGCTGTTCTCCGCCCGGATCATACCGTTCCGCGGTTCGTGGGTGGAATTCACGCTCGACATCCACGACGTGATCCACGTCCACATCGACAAGCGCAAGAAATTCCCCGCGACTGCGCTGCTGCGCGCGTTCGGGCACGGGACGGACGCAGATATCCTCGAGCTGTTCTACACGGTTCGCGAGGTGGAGCTGGAGGAGATCGCGGAGGACCGCACGTCGCGCCGGGAGATCATCGGCACGCTGATGGCGCGCTCGGTACTGGACGAGGAGTCCGGGGCGAAGGCCGTCACCGTAGCTCTCAAGGGATTCGACCCCGCGGCCACGGAAACGCCCTTCTGGCTCGCAGCCGACGTTGAGGACCCGGAGACCGGTGACTTCCTCGCACAGACCGGCGAATTGCTCGACGACACGCTCCTGCGGCGCTTCAAGGCCGCCGGGATCGATTCGGTCGAAGCGTACGAAGCGGCGGAAGCGTTTCTCGCGCGCCGAAGTGAGGAAGTGACCGACGAGCTGGTCGACCGCCTCGTACGTGCCGGCGTGGACCAGATCGAGGTGTTCTCGAGTGCGGCGTTCATTCCGGTCCGCGGGTCTTACGAGGACCTGGTGATGCGGCGGGACTGGAGCCAGAACCCGACGCTCGCCGCCGACGTGGTCGATCCGAAGACCGGAGAAGTGCTGGCCGAGAAGGGCGACGCCTTCGACGAGAAGCAGTTCGCCCGGCTGAAGGAGAAGAAGGTCCGCGATGCGCTGGTATTCACCGGCGGGCCCCGCGGCGAGTCTCCGCTGATCAAGAACACGTTGGCCAAGGACCCGACTCACGGGGAGGCGGATGCGCTGCGGAGCATCTACTCGCTCGTACGGCCGGGCGAGGCTCCGAACCTGGAGACGGCGCGCACCGCGCTCGACCGGCTGTTCTTCAATCCGAAGCGTTACGATCTCGGCAGAGTCGGGCGCCACAAGGTGAATCACCGCCTGCGCGAGGTATACCGGATGCTCGACGTCGAGCTTCCGGAGGCGAATGTGGCCGTCCTCGAGCCGTCGGATTTCGTAGCCATCATCCGCTACCTGATCGAGCTCCATGAGGGCCGCGGCTTCACCGACGACATCGACCACCTGGGCAACCGGAGGGTCCGCTCGATCGGCGAGTTGATCGCGAACCAGTTTTCCGTCGGCCTGTCCCGCATGGCGAGACTGGTCAGGGAGCGGATGTCGATCAACAGCGACCCGGACAAGATGTCCATCGATGACCTGGTCAACGCGCGCACGGTCAGCGCCGTGATTCAGGCATTCTTCGGCAGCTCGCAGCTCAGCCAGTTCATGGACCAGACGAACCCGCTCGCCGAGCTGACGCACAAGCGGCGACTCAGCGCACTCGGTCCGGGAGGACTGAGCCGTGAGCGTGCGGGATTCGAGGTCCGGGACGTGCACTACTCGCACTACGGACGCATGTGCCCGATCGAGACGCCCGAGGGTCCGAACATCGGCCTGATCACCTCGATGACGACCTTCTCGCGGCTGAACGAGCTGGGATTCCTCGAGACGCCGTACCGGAAGGTCGTGGACGGCAAAGTCACCGACGATATCGAGTGGCTGTCGGCGAGCGAGGAGGAAGACTACTCCGTGGCGCAGGCCAACGCGGAGGTGGCTCCCGATGGCAGCTTCGTGCGCGACCTGGTGCTCTGCCGCCGACGGGACGACTACCCGCTGCTCCCGCCGGACGAAATCGATTTCATGGACGTGGCGCCCGACCAGCTGGTCGCCGTCTCGCCTTCGCTGATCCCGTTCCTCGAGCACGACGACGCGAACCGCGCGTTGATGGGATCGAACATGCAGCGGCAGGCGGTTCCATTGCTCTTCCCCAAGGCGCCGTACGCCGGTACCGGACTGGAGGAGAAGGCCGCGCGGGATTCCGGCTCGGTAGTCTCCGCGCGTCGCGCGGGCACCGTGACCCACGTCACGGCCGAGGAGATCGTCATCGACACCGGCGTCTCTCGGGCGCAGGACGAGACACCGCTGGCGCGGCTGTCGCAGTACGACCGCTATCGCCTGAAGAAGTTCTGGCGCACCAATCAGGACACCGCGATCAACCAGCGTCCGATCGTGGAGGTCGGCCAGAAGGTCAGCGCCGGCGCAGTGATCGCGGACGGGGCGTCGACGGACTTCGGCGCGCTGGCTCTGGGCCGGAACGTCACCGTCGCCTTCATGCCCTGGTACGGCCACAACTTCGAGGACGCGATCGTGATCAGCGAGCGCCTGGTCCGGGACGACGTGTTCACGTCCGTCCACATCCAGGAGCTCGAGCTTCACGTCCGTGATACGAAGCGCGGTACGGAAGAGATCACGGTCGAAATCCCCAACGTCTCGGAAGAGGCGCTGGTAGACCTGGACGAGCGCGGAATCGTGCGCATCGGAGCAGCGGTCAAGACTGGAGATCTGCTCGTCGGGAAGATCACGCCGAAAGGCGAGACCGAGCTGTCACCGGAGGAGAAGCTGCTGACCGCGATCTTCGGCGAGAAGGCGAAGGACGTGAAGGACAGCTCGCTTCGTGTTCCGCCGGGCGTCGAGGGCACGGTAATCGACGTGAAGATCTTTTCGCGTCGGATCGATGACCCGCTTCTCGAGCGGGAACACGGTGAGCGGATCGGGCGGCTCAGGGACACCGAGCGCGAAGAGATCGCGCGGGTCGTCGAGGCGCGCGACGTTGAGCTGCGAGAGGCCCTCGAAGGGCAGACCGTCGCGCTGTTCCTGCGGCGCGGCACGATCGAGCCACTTCTCAAGGAGGGGAAGAAGCTCGGAAAGACGGTTCTCGAGGAGCTCGACTTCGGCGAAGTCGACTTGAGCACCCTCAAGGTCAAGAACGAGGACGCGAGCCGCCGGGCCCGTCGGGTGATCGACGAGGCGAAGCGCCGGGTCGAGCGGATCCGCGAGCGGACCGAGGAAGGAATCGACCGCGTCTTCCAGGCGGACGAACTGTCCCCCGGGGTCGTGCAGCTCGTGAAGGTCTACCTGGCGGAGAAGCGCAAGATCTCGGTCGGCGACAAGATGGCCGGGCGGCACGGAAACAAGGGGATCATCGCCAGGGTCGTGCCGGAGGAGGACATGCCGGTTCTGCCCGACGGAACGGCCGTGGACATCGTCCTGAATCCTCTCGGCGTGCCGAGCCGCATGAACGTGGGTCAGATTCTGGAGACGCACCTGGGCTGGGCTGCGCGTCAGCTGGGATTCCGTGCCCAGACGCCGGTGTTCCAGGGTGCCACCGAAGATGAGATCGGTGCGCTTCTGAAGCTGGGCGGAGCCCTGTGGGCCGGTCGGTCTCTCGCGCCGGATGTCATAGCGCCCGAGTTCGACGCCGAAGCGATTCAGCGCTTCGTGGCCGCGGTCCAGGCCTACGAGGGCGAATTCGAGCCGAAGCGGAACGGCCACCCGGTCGGTCTCGGACGCAGCCTCGACGCCTACCTGGGCGGCAAGTCCGACAAAGAAGCCAAGAAATTCCTGTCCGACATCGCGGTCTATCTCGTCGAGGTGGCCCGACAGTCATCGGGTGTGGAGACGGCGAGTGATCTCGCGAAGGCGGGCTGGCCGGCCGTTTCCGAGCTCGTCGGCAAGAAGAGCCCGAAATCGGGTCTCGACGCGGCCCTCGTGGAGCTGATGCTGAAGGCCGGCCTCAAGCCGGGCGGCAAGATGCGACTCCGCGACGGCCGTTCTGGAGAGCCTTTCGACGCCGATGTCACGGTCGGCGAGATCTACATGATGAAGTTGTCTCACCTCGTGGACGACAAGATTCACGCCCGATCGATCGGGCCCTACAGCCTGGTGACGCAGCAGCCGCTGGCCGGTAAGGCCCAGTTCGGCGGGCAGCGTTTCGGCGAGATGGAGGTGTGGGCGCTCGAGGCGTACGGAGCCGCGCACACGCTCCAGGAAATGTTGACAGTCAAGTCGGACGATGTCACGGGACGGAGCCGCGCCTACGAGGCGATCGTGAAGGGTGAAAACCTGCCACGTCCGGGTGTGCCGGAGAGCTTCAACGTGCTCGTCAAAGAGCTACAGGCGCTCGGACTGAGCGTCGACCTGGGCAGCGACGACGACGATTCGATCTTCGGCAACTGACGCAACGCAGCGACCAAGGGGTCTTAGAGCATGATTGATTTTCCCCGCCACCGCGGACCGAGCTCGGCCGACTTCGACTGGATCCAGATCAAGATCGCGTCACCCGACGAGATCCGGTCCTGGAGCTTCGGCGAAGTCACGAAGCCCGAGACGATCAACTACCGGTCGTTCAAGCCGGAACGGGACGGCCTGTTCTGTGAGCGCATCTTCGGTCCCGTCAAGGACTGGGAGTGCCACTGCGGGAAGTTCAAGAGAATTCGTTACCGCGGTCACATCTGCGACAAGTGTGGCGTCGAGGTCACGCTGTCGAAGGTGCGCCGTGAGCGGATGGGACACATCGAGCTGGCCGTGCCTGTCGCGCACATCTGGTTCTTCAAGACCCTGCCTTCGCAGATGGGTTATCTGCTGGGCATGAAGCTGCGTGACCTCGAGAGCGTGATCTATTACGCGGCGCACGTGATCACCAATCCGGGCAAGCAGGAAGTCGAGTACAAGCAGGTTCTCAGCGAGGACGAATACTGGGAGCTTACCGACAAGGCTCGAGAAGAGGGCGATACCGACTTCCGCGTCGAAATCGGAGCGGAGGGCGTGCGCACGCTGCTCGGGCAGCTGGACACCGACGACCGTCCCGTTACCGAGAGGAACAAGGACGGTCGGGGGTTGGACCGTCTCGCCGACCAGTTGCGCGTCGAGGTGGCCACCGAGACCTCCAAGCAGCGCAAGAAGAAGAAGCTGAAGCGGCTCAAGGTCATCGACTCGATCCGTGGCAGCGACCCGGACGTCGCGAAGCGGAACAATCCCGAACACCTGATCATGGACGTGATCCCGGTGATCCCGCCGGACCTGCGTCCCCTGGTTCCGCTCGATGGCGGCCGGTTCGCGACATCGGATCTGAACGATCTCTATCGACGGGTCATCAACCGGAACAACCGGCTGAAGAAGCTCCTCGAGATGCGGGCGCCCGAGGTGATCCTGCGCAACGAGAAGCGGATGCTCCAGGAAGCCGTGGATGCGCTGTTCGACAACGGCAGGCGCGGCAAAGCGATCCGCGGCCGGGGCAAGCGTCCGTTGAAGTCCCTGTCGGACATGCTCAAGGGCAAGCAGGGACGGTTCAGGCAGAATCTTCTCGGGAAGCGAGTCGATTACTCCGGTCGTTCCGTGATCGTCGTCGGACCCGAGCTCAGTCTGCACCAGTGCGGGCTGCCCAAGGTGATGGCGGTCGAGCTCTTCAAGCCATTCATCATTCACGAGCTTGAGCGCCGCGGTTACGCCGAGACCGTGAAGCGCGCCAAGAAGCTGGTCGAGCTGCTCGATCCCAAGGTGTTCGAGGTGCTCGAGGACATCATCAAGGACCATCCGGTGTTGCTGAACCGGGCGCCGACGTTGCATCGACTGGGGATCCAGGCCTTCGAGCCGGTTCTCGTCGAGGGCAAGGCGATCCGGATTCATCCGCTCGTATGCGCAGCCTTCAACGCTGACTTCGACGGCGACCAGATGGCCGTGCACGTGCCGCTCTCGTTCGAGGCGCAGCTCGAGGCGCGGATCCTGATGCTGTCGAGCAACAACATTCTCAAGCCGGCGAACGGCCGGCCGATCACGAGCCCCAGTCAGGACATGGTGCTCGGATGCTACTTCGTCACGAAGACGCCGCCTTCGTTCGATGCGATCGAGAACACGGATGGGCTCGACCACTACCAGAGCTTCTCCGAGGTCGAACTGGCGATCGCGAACGGAATCCTGCTCACCGAGCGGGGAACTCCGGACTTCCACCGCCCGATCGCCTATCTGACCGGCGGTCGCTGGATCGTCACTACCGTCGGGCGTGTGCTGTTCAACGCGATTCTGCCCGAGGGGATCCCGTTCGTGAATTCCACGATGGGCAAGGGGTCGTTGAACGACCTGGTCTTCGAGATCTTCCGCGAGACCGGGCTGCGGCAGACGACCGACTTCCTGGACAGCCTGAAGAACTTCGGCTTCCGGTATGCCACCCAGGGCGGTGTCTCCGTCGGCATGGAGGACATGGAGATCCCGGCCGACAAGGCGCGAATTCTCTCGGAGGCCCAGGCCGATGTGGACCGGTTCACCCGGGCCTATCACAAGGGCGTGATCTCGTTCGGTGAGCGGTACAACAAGGTCATCGACGCCTGGACCCATGCGAACAACGACGTGGCCGACGCCATGGTCACGAACATGGAGCGCTCGCGGGACGGCTTCAATCCGATCTACATGATGTTCGACTCCGGCTCCCGGGGCTCGCGGGACCAGATCCGGCAGCTCGCAGGAATGCGCGGCCTGATGGCGAAGCCGCAGAAGAAGCTGACCGGGGGGATCGGCGAGATCATCGAGAGCCCGATCCGCGCGAACTTCCGAGAAGGTCTAAGCGTGCTCGAGTACTTCATCTCGACGCACGGTGCGCGAAAAGGACTGGCCGACACGGCCCTGAAGACCGCCGATGCCGGGTATCTGACGCGGCGACTGGTGGACGTGGCGCAGGACGTGACGATCGGGATGGAGGACTGCGGCACGGTCCTCGGACTCGAGGTGACTGCGCTGAAGGAGGGCGAGGACATCATCGAGCCGTTGAAGGATCGCGTCGTGGGCACGGTGGCCCGTGAGGATGTCGTCGATCCGATCAGCGACGAGATCATCGTCGAGGCCGGGGAGATCATCGACGAGCAGGCCTCGGAGGCGATCGACGAGGCCGGACTTCAGTCGGTGAAGATCCGTTCGGTGCTCACCTGCGAGGCGAAACAGGGTCTGTGCCAGAAGTGCTACGGCCGGAACCTCGCCACCTGGAAGACGGTGGAGATCGGTGAGGCGGTGGGGATTCTCGCCGCACAGTCGATCGGCGAGCCCGGGACCCAGCTGACGCTGCGTACGTTCCACATCGGGGGTACGGCGGCTCGTATCGCAGCCCAGACGCAGCGGAAGTCCAAGCTGCGTGGCTCCGTCGGTCTCGAGCGGATCACCACGGTCGAGGGAGCAGATGGCCAGCAGGTGGTCACCAGCCGTGAAGGTCAGCTGCTGATGCGAACCGAGGGCGATCGGGTGCGGTCCCGCCTCGCGATTCCATACGGCGCGACGCTGCACGTCACGGATGGGACCGATGTGGACACCGGAGACCTGCTGTTCAGCTGGGATCCGTACTCCGAGCCGATCGTGGCCGACCACGAAGGAAAGGTCGTCTACAAGGACATCGTACCCGAAGAGACCTTCCGTGAGGAGCTCGATGAGGCGACCGGACGCCGGCAGCTGGTGATCATCGAGGATCGCGACAAGAAGCTGCATCCGCGGCTCGAGATCGTCGATTCGAAGGGCAAGAAGCTCCGCGAGTTCATCGTGCCCGTGGGCGCGCAGCTGCTCGTACACGACAAGGAAAAGGTCCAGCCCGGCGAGACGCTGGCGAAGATCAGCCGTGAGGCCTACAAGACGCGAGACATCACCGGAGGTCTCCCGAGGGTCGCTGAGCTGTTCGAGGCCCGGCGTCCAAAGGACCCGGCGACGATCACCGAGGTGGACGGTCGTGTCTCGTTCGGTTCGATCAAGCGAGGCAAGCGCGAAATCATCGTCACGATGGACGGTGGCGAGGAGCAGGTCTACCAGGTGCCGGTCGGAAAGCACCTCCGGGTGCATGAAGGCGACCAGGTGCGCGCAGGCGACCGGCTCTCCGAAGGCCCGGTGAATCCGCACGACATCCTCCGGGTCAAGGGGCCGCGGGCGGTTCAGGAATACCTGTTGAACGAGATCCAGGAGGTCTACCGACTGCAGGGAGTCCGGATCAACGACAAGCACATCGGCGTGATCGTTCGGCAGATGCTGCAGAAGGTGAAGATCACCGATCCGGGTGATACCGAGTACCTGGAAGGCGAGCACATCGACCGGATGGAATTCCGCGAGGCCACCCGCGCCGTGATTACGGATGGGGGCAAGCCGCCGCGTGCGGAACCCGTTCTGCTCGGCATCACGAAGTCGAGTCTGACGACCGAGTCGTTCATCAGCGCCGCTTCCTTCCAGGAGACGACGCGGGTGCTGACAGACGCGGCCGTGCGCGGGGCGACCGACCAGTTGAAGGGGCTGAAGGAGAACATCATCATCGGCCACCTCGTGCCCGCCGGAACCGGGGTTCACAGGTTCCAGGACATGGAGTTCCTCGTCGGCGAGCCGCTGCAGGAGGAGCTGGATTCGCTCCGCCGGGTCGAGCCCGAACCGACGCCGATTCCCACGGGCGGACTCTTTGCCGAGTTGCGCGGCGATGGCGAGACCGAGGCGGTCGTCGCGGTGGGTGCGGACGGAGGCGAGGAAGCGGCCGGCTCCGCGGCCCCCGAGGACGTGAAGGAGGAGCAGGCACCGGCGAGCTGATCGGAGCCGGATTTCGAGAACCAGGGGGCCCGCGGAGATCATCCGCGGGCCCCCTTTCTCACCCCTGAACAGGTGTGTCTCGATAGCTTGACAGTGCCGGGATGCGCCTCTACCTTGCACAGTCTGTCGATCGGTGGGTCGGCAGGCAGGTTCCGTCGGGGGCGAGACGATGTCGTCCCCGCACTTTTTTCCGCGCCTCCCGTGTTCACTCGCTGAACGCACGGAGACGCGGTTTTCGACGAATACCCGGATGGGGGATACGGCGAAGTCATGCCAACGATCAACCAGCTGGTCCGCAAGGGCCGGGCGCAGGTCGAGAAGAAGCGCAAGGCGCCCGCACTCGAGGCGAACCCGCAGAAGCGTGGGGTGTGCACGCGTGTGTACACCACGACGCCGAAGAAGCCGAACTCGGCACTCCGCAAGGTGGCCCGTGTCAGGCTCACGAACGGGTACGAAGTGACCGCCTACATTCCCGGCGAGGGACACAACCTCCAGGAGCACAGCATCGTGCTGATCCGGGGAGGACGAGTGAAGGACCTTCCGGGTGTCCGGTACCACATCGTCCGGGGCACGCTGGACGCCTCGGGAGTTGCCGACCGGAAGCAGAGTCGGTCGAAGTACGGCGCGAAGCGTTAGAGGATCGAGGGGAACCGCGCGCCGCATGGGCGCGCAGGCCCCGGCGTACGGAATTCGAGAGAGCAGAGGGAAACGACCCGGCCTGCACGTCTCGGCCGGGTTTCCGTTTCAAGGAAGAGGAAATGTCACGCAGGAACAGGTCGACGCCGAGAGAGATCCCCGCTGACCCGAAGTACGGGAGCAGTGAAGTGACGCGCTTCATCAACGTCCTGATGCTGGACGGGAAGAAGAGCACGGCCGAGGGGATCTTCTATGATGCGATGCGGAAGATCGAAGAGAAGACCGGACAGCCGGGATTGAATGTGTTCCGCCAGGCATTAACGAACACGAAGCCCGTGCTCGAGGTGCGGAGCCGGCGGGTCGGGGGCGCGACGTATCAGGTCCCGATGGAGGTGTCGCCCCGCCGACGTGATTCGCTCGGCAGGCGCTGGCTGATCCAGTTCGCTCGTGGACGGTCGGGGAAGTCGATGGCGGACCGGCTGGCCGGCGAGCTGCTCGACGCGTCCCGCGGAGACGGGGGCGCTGTGCGGAAGAAGGAAGAGGTGCACCGCATGGCCGAAGCGAACAAGGCGTTCGCTCACTACCGCTGGTAAGCCGTACCGAAATCCTGGTCCGCCCGTGGGGGCGGCCGGCATAACTGACAGGAACAGATGACGGATCGGACATAGATGGCACGGAAGACACCGCTGGAGCGGATTCGGAATATCGGCATCATGGCGCACATCGATGCCGGCAAGACCACGACGACGGAGCGCATCCTGTACTACACGGGTCGCCTGCACCGGATGGGCGAGGTGCATCACGGCGACGCGACGATGGACTGGATGGAGCAGGAGCAGGAGCGCGGAATCACGATCACGTCGGCGGCGACGACGGCCTCGTGGGAGCGGAACGACGAAGAGTATCAGATCAATATCATCGACACCCCCGGGCACGTCGACTTCACGGTTGAGGTCGAACGCAGCCTGCGGGTGCTGGATGGTGCGGTGGCTCTGTTCTGCGCCGTCGGCGGCGTCGAGCCCCAGTCGGAGACCGTCTGGAGACAGGCCGACAAGTACCGCGTTCCCAGGATCGCATTCGTCAACAAGATGGACCGGGTGGGGGCCGATTTCGAGCAGGTGGTCCAGATGATGAAGGACCGGCTCGGCGCCAAGGCGTATCCGATCCAGTACCCCCTCGGAGAAGGCGAGCTCTACACCGGGCACATCGACCTGGTGCGCATGGTCGAGGTGGTCTATGACGAGGATTCGCTCGGCGTGAACTGGACGGAAGGGCCGGTGCCCGACTCACTCAGGGAACGAGCCGAAGAGTTGCGCCACGAGCTGGTGGAAGCCGCCGTCGAGCACGACGAGGAGTTGCTCGAGCATTATCTCGAGGGTGCGGAGCTCGGCGAGGACGAGGTCCGGCGCGCCGTTCGCAAGGCGACACTGGCCGGAGCGATCACGCCGGTGATGTGCGGCGCCTCGTTCAAGAACAAGGGCGTGCAGAAGCTCCTCGACGCCGTGATCGACTACCTTCCGTCGCCGCTGGACGTGCCGCCCGTCACGGGGCATCTCCCGAACCACGACGAGAGTCAGATCGAGCGCGCCGCATCGGACGATGAACCGTTCTCCGCGCTCGCGTTCAAGATCATGACCGACCCGTATGTCGGGCGCCTGACGTACCTGCGGGTGTATTCGGGCGTGCTTCCGGCCGGCTCGCACGTGGTCAACGTGACGCAGGACAAGAAGGAGCGGGTTTCCCGGCTGCTGCAGATGCACGCGAACAAGCGTGAGGAGGTCGAGGAGCTGCGCGCCGGCGATATCGGCGCCGCGATCGGCTTCAAGTTCGCCCGCACCGGAGACACGCTCGCCGACAAGGACGATCCGATCGTTCTCGAGGCCATGAGCTTCCCGGAGCCGGTGATCCGGGTGGCGATCGAGCCCAAGACGAAGGCGGACCAGGACAAGCTCTCCGAGGCTCTGGCCAAGCTCGCCGAGGAGGATCCGACCTTCCGGGTGAACTCCGACGAAGAGACCGGCCAGACGTTGATCAGCGGGATGGGCGAGCTTCACCTCGAGATCATCGTCGATCGTCTGCAGCGCGAATTCAAGGTCAACGCGAACGTCGGCCGTCCGCAGGTCGCCTACCGCGAGACGATCCGGGTTCCCGTGGACAAGGTCCAGGGGAAGTTCGTCCGGCAGTCCGGAGGCCGGGGGCAGTACGGACACGTCGTGATCAACATCGAGCCGACGGAGCCGGGTACCGGATTCCTGTTCGAGGACGCGATCGTCGGTGGAGCGATCCCGCGGGAGTACATCAACCCGGTGCAGCAGGGTATCCGCGAGGCGATGGATTCCGGCGTGCTGGCCGGCTACCCGCTGATCGACATCAAGGCGACGCTGATCGACGGGTCGTACCACGATGTGGATTCGAACGAAATGGCGTTCAAGATCGCAGGTTCGATGGCCCTCAAGGAAGGTG
>CBDTXM010000066.1:0-15207 GCA_965364445.1 uncultured bacterium
CGGCTCGACGGCGACCCCGGTCGCCCGGTGCTCCCCTCCTTTCCTACAGTCCCCACGCCAGCCGCAGCCGAACCTGCCGCGGCTCGATCGGCTTGAAGTGCAGGTCTTCGATTCCATCAGACGGTTCCGAGGGACCGCGCGATGCATACCAGTACTGGATGTCCCGGTCGTCCGAGTCGAGAAGGTTGAGGACGCTCAGTGTGAGGCTGAGTCCGGTCGCCCCGAATCGCCACCCTGCGGCCAGGTTGGCCAGCGTCGTCGGGGCGGCGCGCTCCAGGTTGTCCTCGGTGAGCGGGTACGCCCCGAAGTGGCGCAGGCGGGCGGTGGCGAACGGCCCGCCTCGCGGGCTGTCCCAGGCGATTCCCGCTGCGACCACGTTCTCCAGCGCCCCCGGCACCCGATTTTCCGACGCCGGGACATCGAGGAGTCGAGCCCGGGTGAACGAGATGTCGAGGTCCGCGGTCAGCCGCTCGGAGATCCGCCAGAAGTTCGTCCACGTGACGCCGAGCCTCCGGCTGGCGCCGCTCGGCTCCGTCGTGCCGGCATCTCCGACGAACAGCAGTTCGCTGTCCAGCTCCACCGTCCACAGTGCGACGGTCGAGCGCCAACCCTGGACCGGGCTGGAGCGCAGTCCGAGCTCGGCCCCCCTCGATCGGACCAGAGGATCGACGGGCGCCACCGGATCTCCAGATCGCGGGTCGATGGTCTGTGTGGTGCCGCGAGCGTCGTTGCTGTGAAAACCGAGTCCGGCGCTGGCGTAGGCCTCCGTTCCGTTCCACGGACCGAAGATCAGCGACAGCTTCGGACTCGCGATGAAGTCCGACGTGTCGCCGGAGTTGCGCGGGTCGTCGCTCGATACGTCGAATCGATAGAAGTCGCCTCGGAGACCGGCGAGGGTTCGGAACCATTCGTTCCACTGTGTCTCCGCGGAGACCCACGCGCCGGTTCCCCACTCGGTCACGTCGTCGCTGCGGACCGTGCTCACCCGCTCCCTCTGCTCGGTGTCGCGGAGGGCGACGTCGATCAGGTCGAGCCGGGATTGCAGGCCGATCGACAGCTCGCTCCGCGTCCCGAACCAGCCGGTCGGCATCGCATGCGCGAAGTCGAGGCCCACGATGCTCCGTTCATCCACCTGCTCGATCTGGTCTCCGTTCACCGGGTCGTCGAGGAAGTAGGTGAAGTTGGAGTAGAGCTCGAGATCGTAGTAGACACCGTAGAGGTCGAGCCGCTGGCTGCTGCTTCGGCCTGAGTGCGTCCAGTTTCCCGACAGGCTGTAGCGGGCGGTCGAACCTCCCAGCGTCGAATCTACCTGGGCGAATCGATCGAGAACGCCCGACTCGACGGCCCGGAGCGGAATCTGGTCCGACGCGTCCCAGGCGTTGTGGTAACCCAGGGCCAGCAGGGAGTACGTGCTGGCTCCCGATCCGAAGGTATACCGGAGCATTCCGGACAGCTTGGAGAGATCCTGTGGAACGTCCCACGGTCCGTCGTACCCGCGGGCCTCGCCCCCCGCGAGCAGCTCTCCGGCTCCGAGTCGGGTCGAGCCTCCTGCGACCACACGGAGGAATCCGTTGTCTCCCGCCCCGGCCGATGCGAACGGCCGGTCGAGCGACTGCACCAGGCGAAACTCGGCTCCGCCGGCGGCGCTGAAGTCGCCGATTTCGGGGTAGTACGTGCCCAGTCTGTACTCGACGTGATCCACCAGTTCGGGGACGAGGAAGTTGATGTCCGTGTACCCCTGCCCGTGGGCGTGCGTCGGCATGTTCACGGGCATGCCCTCGAGCCGGGTACTGAAGTCCGTGCCGTGATCGAGGTTGAAACCCCGCACGAACATCTGGTTCGATTTCCCGTCTCCCGAATGCTGCGTCATGATCAGGCCGGGCACGGTCTCGAGCAGCTCGCCCTCGCGGGAGAGCGGCCGGGACTGGATGTCACGATTCCCCACGAATCCCTGCGATGCGGTCGTGGCCACGCCCGCCAGGTCATCCAGTCGTCCCTCGACCTCAATGGGTGCGAGTCGGATGATCTCCAGGGTATCGGCGGCCGCCCGCTCGCGTTCGTCGGAAGAATCCTGTCCGAATGCGTGCGAGGGCAGCCAGACGGCCACGATGCACGTCCAGCACAGACAGCCGAGTTTCCTGAGCTGCATACGTATCTCTCCCTGCGCCCTTCCATGGCCGCAGTTCTCGAATCATGGGCTCGAGTGATTTCGGCGCGCGTGGGTCGCGCGGCCGGGAGCTACGCTTTCGGAGGTGGGACGGCCGGCTCGGGGGAAGTGTCGAGGCGTGAAGCGCTGCAGCCGGGATCCGGAACCGTACACGCCGACGGCTCCGGCTGTAGCGTCGAGGAGCCGACCGGGAGGTGAAGCCCCGAGAGAAGCTGCAGCTCGACTACCACATGCGCCGGCTCGAGTTCATCTCCGACTTCGGAGGCCGGCAACAGCGCATCTACGAGCGGCGCGTGAGAGTGGGCCTCTCCTCCGCTCGAATGGGTATGAGTGACCGGTTCGCTGCCTCGCGCGTGGGTGTGCGCACCGTGATCGACGTGCTCGTCCTGCAGCCGGTCGGCCACGGCCTCGACTGCGTGATAGACATCGTGCAGCAGCGCCGAGGCGCCGGGCAGGGCCAGGGGGAGCAGGTAGAAAACGGCAAGCGCCGCGGTGGCGAATCGCATGGCGCGCGGCTCAGCGGTCCGGCTGCAGGGTGAGTGTCAGCTCGATCGGACTTCCGCTGAACGCCACCAGTCTCTCGATCGTCCGGTAGCCCGGCATGCGGACCCGGATCGTGCCCTCCTTGTAGTGCTTCGTCACGCCTACGCTCTGGCCCCTGAACGAGAATTTCGCATCGTCCTCGTCGAGCTCGAACTCGTACTTCACGGGTGCGTTGCCGAGCGTGATGAAACGATCCTCGAAGCTGCCGCCATCCAGGCTGCCCGAGATGTCGGCGACGGGAATCGACGCGTCGATGTCCATCGTTCCGCGCCGCTGCAGCTCCACTTCGGCGCCCGCCGGAACGGTCGATACGCTGATCTTCTGCTTGCTGGAACCGCAGGCCGCGAGCGCCGCGACCGTACCGAAGGCGAGCGCCGCACGAATGGACGGACGAGACGTGCGGGCGGAGAGAGAACGGGCTGTGCGAGCGATCATGGATCGACCCTCCCTGGTGGAGTCGCGCGCTGCGAAGGAATCTACAGCGACTTGCACCTCGTTGCCGAGACCCCCTCGGGAGGCGCCCCGGCGGCCCTCTCGACCCTGCCGCATGCGGGTCCCGTGGTCACCCTGTCCCACGACACAATGTCCCGCGGCGAGTCGATGCGACGGCGCTTGCCGGGTGCGCATGGCAATGGACGCCGTCCTCCGTTGCGTCGATGCGATCGCAAACCTGCACGGGCGCGGGAGTTGCCCGATGCGGGGCCCTCTCTCGCCGGAATGCAGAAATTCCCTGTTTTTCCGCATAATTCTTGCAGTGAGATCCCGGCAAAGAGCTGGACGGATGGGCCGAAATCGATCCCCCTGAGACGCAGGCCCGAGAGCGACCGTCGACTCGAAGCCACCGGCGGCGTCCGGAACCACGATGCGTTACGCGAGGGGGGCGTGGACCGGGTGTCGCCGGTGGTGTTTTTTATCCAGGGAGGGGAGATGCGAAAAGATTGGAAGAGACGGATTCGATCATGGCGTTCCGGCTTGCCGGCCATCGTCCTCCTGCCCGTCACCGTCCTGATCGCCACGACAGCCTGCCAGCAGGATGAAGCGACTCCCGACAGCGCCGAAGTCGTGGCGCACATGCGCGAACACTTCAATCGCGCGTCCGACCTCCAACGCGCCGTCGTGAATGGTGACATGGAGGCCATCGAAGAGGCCGCGGGCTGGCTGGCGGATCACTCGAAGATGTCGGGTGCGCCCGAGTCCTGGGATCCCTATCTCGAGGAGATGCGCGCTGCCGCCGAGGTCGCGGCGAATCCCGGCGACCTGTATACCGCGGCGAAGGCGACGGCCCGGGTCGGCGCTGCCTGCGGCGAATGCCACAAGGCGCACGGCGCGAAGGTGAAGTTCGAGATCGAGGGCGCGCTGGCAGAGGGCGGAGACGCCGTCAGCCACATGCAGCGCCACGTCTGGGCTTCGGGACGTCTGTGGGAGGGACTCATCGTACCCTCGGCCGAAGTCTGGCAGACGGGCGCGACCGCCCTCGACGAAGTGCCGCTGGTGCCGGAGGAGTTCACGGACGACGACGAGCTGATGGCCGAGGTGCAGGTCACCGCGAACCGAGTCCACGAGCTCGGTGCAGGCGCGAGGCAGGCGCTCGAACCAAGCATGCGGGCGGCGACCTATGGCGAGATGCTGGCCACCTGCTCACGCTGCCACGACGCGACGGGGGCCGGAAAGATCTGACGATTCGGTTCTGAGGAGCCGGCCCTCTCAGGTTCCGTAGTCGATCCGGCGCTGCAGCCGTTCCCAGCGGTCGTCCACGTCCGCCTGGATCCGTTCCACCTGCTCGTCGGTCAGGTGCTTGAAGCGCGCCTGCCGGCGAATGTAGGGGGCGACCGGGTCGCCGGCGTGATCTACGGTCAGGCGCCAGCTTCTCCCGTTCTCGATCTCGAACAGCGGAAACACCCGGGTCTGAACCGCCTGCCGCGCGAGATCGATCGTCTCGTCGTTCTGCGTCTTCCAGCCCGGGGGGCATGGGGCGAGGATGTGGATGAATCGTGTCCCACGGATCGTACGCGCCCGCTTGACCTTCTCGACCAGGTCCACCGGATAGGCGACCGATGCGGTCGCGATGTAGGGAATGCCGTGCGCCGCGAGGATCGACACCATGTCCTTCTTCGGGGTCGCCTCGGGCTCGCCCGTCGGCGTGGTCGTGGTCCAGGCGCCCCACGGCGTGGCCGATGAGCGCTGGATCCCGGTGTTCATGTACGCTTCGTTGTCGTAACAGAAGTAGATGATGTCCTCGTTCCGCTCGGCCGCGCCGGAGAGTGCCTGGAGGCCGATGTCGAAGGTGCCTCCATCCCCCGCCCACGCGATCACGGTCGTCTCCGTGTCGCCGCGGGCGACCAGCCCCGCCTTGATACCCGAGGCTACCGCTCCACCCGTCTCGAAGGCGGTGTGGAACAGCGGTACGCGCAGTGACGACTGCGGCCACGGCCCGGCGATGATGCTCCAGCAGCAGGCCGGCAGCGTGACGACCGTCTGCGGTCCGAGGGCCTTCAGCACGAGATTCATGGCGACCGGGGCCGCGCAACCGGGGCAGGCCAGGTGCCCGGATGTAAGCAGCTCGTCCCTGGGCATCAGGTCCTTGATGATCGTCTGGCTCATAGCTCCACTCCCACCCACAGGTCCTGGCGCTCGGGCGCCTCGGCCTCGCGGGTCCGATCCACGATCGCTGCAATGACGGAGGGCGTGACGTCCCGGCCTCCGAGCCCCAGCACGTAGCCGAACAGAGTCGGCCGATCCTCCAGCGGGACATCGTACAGTGCCGAGCGCGTCTCCTCGGCGAAGATCCCGCCGTGCCCGGGAGAGATGTTCCGGTCCAGCACGGCGACTCGATCGGCGCCGGCCAGGGCCGAACGCAGCGCAGCCGTCGGGAATGGCCGGAACATCTTCACCTTCACCAGGCCGATCTTCTCACCCGCGGATCGTCGCTCGTCCACGACGTGACGGGCGGTGGAGGTGATCGTTCCGGACGTGACCAGGAGAAGCTCGGCGTCTTCCGTCCGGTACTCCTCGATCGCTCCATAGCGCCGACCCGTGAGTGCCCCCCAGGCCTCATCCACCTCGGGCATCCGCGTGAGCGTGTCGCGCATCGCCTCCTGCTGCTGCCAGCGCATCTCCATGTAGGCATCGGGTCGGACCAGGGCGCCGAACGCGTGCGGGTCCGAGGGGTCGAGCCTGTACTTCGCCACCCGAGTCGGAAGGAACTCGTCCACGACCTCCTGGTCGGTCACGTCCACCGGTTCGGAGGTGTGCGAGAGGAAGAAGGCATCGAGGATGATCATCACCGGAAGGTTGATCTCTTCGGCGAGACGGAAGGCCTGCACCGTGGTGTCGAACACCTCCTGGTTCGTCTCGCAGTAGAGCTGGATCCAGCCCGTGTCCCTCTGCGACAGCGAGTCGTTCTGGTCGGTCCAGATGTTCCACCCGGGCGCCATGGCCCGGTTCACGTCCGCCATGACGATCGGAAGCCTCCCGCCCGCGGCCCAGTGCAACAGCTCGTGCATCAGGGCGAGTCCCTGGGCAGAGGTCGCCGTGAAGGTGCGCACCCCGGCCGCTGAGGCTCCGATACAGGCGGCCATCGCGCTGTGCTCCGACTCCACCTTGATGTAGCGGGCCGGAAGGCGTCCGTCGGCGCACATGTCCGACAGCTCCTCGACGATCTGCGTCTGCGGCGTGATCGGATACGCGGAGATCACTTCTACGCGGGAACGCTGCACACCCCACGACACGGCGTGGTTCCCGATCATCACTTTCTTCACGATTCCTCCCGGGACATCGCCATGGCGCCACGCGGGCACTCTGCGGCGCACAGCCCACAGCCCTTGCAGTACCGCAGATCGATCTCGAAGCCCTCCCCGTCTTCCCGACGGTGGATCGCCATGTCGGGGCAGAAGATCAGGCACAATTCGCAGCGGTTGCAGACGCCGCAGTTCATGCAGCGACCGACTTCATCGCGGAACTCGCGCTCGGAGAGGCCGAAATTGACCTCGCCGAACGTGGCGGTCAGGTCACCGGCAGCATGGAAATGGTCTTCGTTTCGCGGCGCCTGCTCGAAGTGCGCCGGGTTCATCGCGTCCCATCCGGCGACTTCGTTCACCGGAGCGGCGCGGTGCAGGGGATCGATTCCCCGTTCGCGGCCGATGCTCAGGTTGCCGCCCGGGCCGAACCGAAGTGCGGCCAGGTCCGGCGGAGCGACTTCCTCGCCGGCGCGCTCACGAAGCCAGTGATCGATCCCGATCGCCGCCCGTTTTCCCGAACCCAGCGCATCTGCGACGGAGCGAGGGAGATCCGCGGCGTCTCCGCCCACGAACACCCGGGCCGTCGTGCTCTCGCAGAGCTCGTCCACGGCCGCGACGCCGCCTGAGATCTCTACACCTTCGGGGAGAAACTCGAGGTCGCAGTCCTCTCCGATCGCCGTCAGCACGCAGTCGGCGATCATCGAGAATCGACCCTCCTCCTGCGGGACGGGCCGTCGGCGCCCGCTCTCGTCCGGGGGACCCAGCTCCATCTGCTGGCACTCGATGCCGAGCAGACGTCCGTCCGTCGAGCGCGCGGCCGTCGGGGTGGCGAGGAACCGGAATCCCACGCCTTCCAGTTTGGCTTCCTTCACCTCCTGCGGAATCGCCGGCATTTCGAGGGGCGTGCGACGGTAGAGAACCGTCACGTCAGAGCCGAGTCGCAGGGCGGAGCGCGCGCAGTCCATCGCCGTGTTTCCGCCTCCGACGACCACGACGTGCTCGCCCAGCACCGGCCTCCCGCCCGCGTTCACTTCCTTGAGGAACTCGAGTCCTGCCCGGATCGTGGTCGTGTTCCCGGCCCCTTCGATCCGCGCGTCCTTGCCCACGTGCGCTCCCGGCGCGGCGAACACGGCATCGAAGGCGTCGAGCTCCGACCAGGGCACGTCCCGACCGACCGCGGTCGAGCATCGGATCTCGATCCCGAGAGCCGCGATCCGGTCGATCTGGCGGTCGAGGATCGCGCGCGGCAAGCGGTACTCGGGAATCCCGAGGCGCAACATGCCGCCGGCTTCCGGCGCCGCTTCGAACACGGTCACCCGGTATCCGAGCCGGGCCAGATGGTAGGCGCAGGCGAGACCGGCGGGGCCGGAGCCGATCACCGCGACTTCCTCGTCACGAGACGGGTCCGGCGCCGCCGGTGGGGGGCTCGCCAGCGCGAGGTCGCCGAGTCTCCGCTCGACGGAATGAATCGCCACCGGTTCGTCGAGGTTCGCCCGGTTGCATCCGTCCTCGCACGGGTGATGACAGACCCGTCCAGTGACGGCCGGCATCGGATTTTCCTCGAGAAGCAGAGACGCCGCTTCTTCCGTGCGTCCCTGTCCGAGCAGGTAGAGGTAGCCCTCGATATCGATTCCGACCGGACAGTTCGCGTTGCACGGCGCGACTCGATCTTCGTATCGCGGTCGGATGTACTTCCACGAACCGGTCGGGTTGACCTCGGTCGTCGTCCGGCTGATGGCGATCGGTGGGATATCCCGCCCCGAGCGCCTGGGTTCGGTGATGTCAGACATGGGACATTTCTCCGGTAGGCGCCACGCGCACGGCCCCGGCGGCCTCGCGCGCTGCCTCGACGTTCTCTTCCAGCTTGACCGGCACTTCGTCGGCGATCGCGGCCTCCACAGCCTCCATCCCGAACCACCCGAACACGGAGGACGAGGCACCGACGATGGCGGTGTTCACGATCGGCTGACTGCGGGTCCCGAGCCCGTGCCGCACCGCGATGTCGCTCGCGTCCACGGTCGCGACCGTGAAACGGGGCGTGAGCTCGGCGTAGCTCGCGGGGTCCCGGTCCGTGTTGATCAGGATCGTGCCCCCTTCCTCGAGTCCGGCCGTGACATCGACCGCGTCGATGAGGGTCGGATCGAGAACGATCAGGTGATTCGGCACCGTGATCTCGCAGCGGAGCCGGATCGGGCTGTCGTCGAAGCGAAGGAAGGCGGTCACGGGAGCGCCGCGTCGCTCGACACCGAAAGCCGGGAAGGACTGGACCTCGTGTCCCTCCCGGAACAGCGCGACGGCCAGCAGCTTCGAGGCGATCACGGTACCCTGGCCGCCCCGTCCGTGTATTCTCAACTCGCGCATGTTCGTTTCCTGGTGAGACGTTACGTCCCAAACCCGCCGGAACCGCTCGCACGGGAACGGGCGGGCGGGCGCCGGACGGAATCCGTTCGACGTCCGATTTCCGCGTCCTCGCGGCCCATTCCGCCCCCTCGGACGGGCGTGGGACCGGAGCGCGCTCGTCGTACGGGATTTGCAAGAAGTGTGCGTCACGGAAGCCCTGAGACGATGCGGATTCCCGCCGTACAGGTGCGTCCAGGAGCGATGGGAGAGGGAATGAGCGAGCGACCCGAGAACGACCGTCCGTTCAGCGATCATCCGTACAGCTCGGTGCCCACCGACAGCCGGGGCCGGGCGAAGCGCACAGGCAGTCATGCGGAAGAGTCGCAGGGTGTGATGTGCGCCGAGGCGCAGGCCGACGGCGTTCCGTGCTTCGAGCTCGGCCGTCGCTGCGAGACCTGTGAGCTGGCCTACCGCTGGTACGTGACCTGGGTCGAAAACCGCCACGAGTGAGCCGCCTCCGCACCGGGGTCTTTACTCCGAGCACACGGACCCCGAGAATCCATCGACGGTAATCAGTCCCGAGCCGCCGGCCTTGGCCCGTGCGGGCAGGCCGGACATCTAGCCACTCGCGCAGAGAGCGCTTCCGTGACCGGCGACTCGAAACTTCAGAAAAATCTCACGCTGTTCGACGTCTACGCGATCAGTACCGGCGCGATGTTCAGCTCCGGATTCTTCCTGCTCCCGGGCATCGCGTTCGCGCAGGCGGGTCCCTCCGTCGTGCTCGCCTATCTGCTGGCGGGCATCGGTGTGCTGCCGGCCATGCTCAGCATCTCGGAGCTGGTTACCGCGATGCCTCGTGCCGGTGGCACCTACTACTTCCTCGACCGGGCCCTGGGCCCGCTGGTCGGAACGGTCGGAGGGCTGGGAGCCTGGCTCGCCCTGGTGCTCAAGTCCGCCTTCGCGCTCGTCGGGCTGGGAGCGTATCTCCAGCTGTTCTTCGACGTGCCGATCAAGCCGGTGGCCGTCGGGCTCACGGTGATTTTCCTCGCCGTCAATGTCTTCGGGGCAAAGGAGACGAGCGGCCTGCAGCGGGTGCTGGTTTCCGCGCTGGTCGGAATCCTCGCCCTGTTCGTGATCGAGGGGATGCTCAGTCTCGACGAGACCGGGATCGACGTTCGCCAGGAACGGTTCACGCCGTTCATGCCGCACGGAACGCTCGGGCTGCTCTCGACCGTCGGTCTCGTGTTCGTCTCCTATGCGGGTCTGACCAAGGTGGCGAGCGTGGCGGAGGAGGTGCAGAACCCCGACAGGAACCTGCCTCTCGGCATGATCCTGTCCCTGGTCACCGCCACCCTGATCTACGTGCTCGGCGTCACGGTGATGGTCGCCGTTCTCGAGCCCGAGTCTCTCGCCGTGGACCTGACGCCGGTCGCATCGGCGGCCAATGTCGTCATGCACTGGCTGCCGGGACGCACCGAGCTCTGGCTGGTGGTGATCGCCGCGTTCGCGGCCTTCGCCTCGACGGCCAATGCGGGAATCATGTCCGCGTCGCGATTCCTGCTCGCCATGGGACGCGACCGCCTGATCTCGGGTCGGTTCGCCCGAATCGGCCGGTTCAAGACACCCACCTCGGGTGTCCTGCTCACATCTCTCGCGACGATCGCGGCGGTACTGCTGCTGGACGTGCAGGGACTCGCCAAGCTCGCCAGCGCATTCATGCTGCTGCTGTTCGCGCTGATCAACCTCGCGGTGATCGTGATGCGCGAGAGCGAGATCGAGGCCTACGACCCGGGGTTCAAGTCGCCCCTCTACCCGTGGGTGCAGATCGCCGGGTTCCTGATCCCGCTCTGGTTGATTCTCGAGATGGGCTGGCTGGCGCTGGGATTCACGGCGGGGGTGATCGGAGTCTCGACCCTCTGGTACTTCCTGTATGCGCACCACCGCCTCGTTCGCGAAGGGGCGATCTACCACGTATTCGCCCGTCTCGGGCGTCAGAAGTTCGAGGGCCTGGACCGGGAGCTGCGCCAGATCCTCAAGGAGAAGGGCCTGCGCCAGGCGGAGCCGTTCGACGAGCTGGTCGCGCACGCGTCCGTCGAGGATGTCGCAGCCCCCATCGCCTTCGCAGAGCTGGTCTCTCGCGCCTCGACCCGCCTTGGCAGTGTGCTGGGCGTCAAGCCCGAGGAGCTCGAGGAGCGATTCCTCGCGGGGACGAAGATCGGGATGACGCCCGTTTCGCGTGGGACCGCGCTCCCGCATCTCCGGCTTCCGGACCTCGAGAAGGCGCAGCTGCTGATGGCCCGTTGCGCACCCGGCGTCGAGATGGAGGGAAGCGGCGTGTCCGAGCAGGCGATCGAGGCTGCCGAGCCGATTCAGGCGGTGTTCTTCCTCGTGAGTCCCGAGGGGAATCCGGGCGAGCACCTGCGGATGCTGGCGCGGATCGCCTCCCGGGTGGACGACGACGGGTTCCTCGAGGAGTGGCTGACGGCCCGGGACGAGCAGGACCTCAAGGAGGCGCTGGTCCACGACGACCGGCTGTGCTCGCTGACGATCCGTTCCGAGGGTCCCACCGAGGAAATGGTCGGGATGCCGCTGCGAGAGGCCCCGCTGCACGATGGCACCCTGGTGGCGCTGGTGAGCCGCCGCGCCGGGGTGCTGGTGCCGACCGGGAGTACGATTCTGGAGGAGGGAGACCGGCTCACGATCCTCGGTGGGCCGGCCGCGCTGGAGCGGATCCGCGACCGATTCGGGGCCGACTGAGCTGCGCCGGAGACCGGAATCGAACCTTCCGAGACCCGTTTGGCGTATATTGGGTCATGGAAGATCGGTTTTCGAAGGGAGCCGCAGATGTCCGGAAGTAGAATGAGAGCGACGGCCGTGCTGGCGAGCATGGCGCTGGCGGTGTTCTTCTTACCGCTCTCACAGGCTCACGCACAGGTGAACCCGGCGGGTGGACTGGACACCCACGGATTCGGGCTCTCCCCCGCCGACCGTGGTTTCGGGGGAGCGGACACGTTCGGCGCCGCGAATGCATTCGGCGGCAGTTCATACGGCTCGCCGTTCGCGGGTCCCGGCCGATATACGACCTGCGGCGGCGGCGTCTCCAGCTTCATGTTCATGTTCGGTTCGGCGCCCGGACGATCTCAGTACGGCTGGTACGCCGACCCGTTCGATTACGCCTATTCGCGAAACTGGCTGACTCCCTGGCCGCCTTCGTACGGCTTCTGGGCGCACCATTACGGCTTCGGGTACGGGTCTCGCGTAGGCTGGAATCCCTGGAGTCCGTGGTCCTCCATGCGGACGGGCTGCGGCAGCCGGTTCGGCTGGAGCTACGGTCCCGGTCCATTCGTGACGCGCAGCTTCTGGGGACGCCCGTATGGTCCCGAGTGGGGTTACGACTACTACCCGGGCTCCTCGCGCTCGTACACGCCGCCGGGTCCGCCGCGGGATTATGCCTCCAACCGGCGACCGGTCAAGGATCTCCCGTCCACGAGCGCTGGCCTGGAGTCCGCCGGCCAGGAGCGTCCGGGAACGCGCGTCATCGAGAGCCGGCCGGAGACGGGCGGGGCCGACATGCGCAAGGTCGATCCACGGCGGACGCGAGTCACCATCACCGACCTGGCGGACGCCACCATGCCGGCGCCCCGTGAGACTACGGAGCGCATCCTCGAGCGGATCGACGCCTCGCAGCGCGAGACGATGCGGGACGCGATCCGCCGGTCGAGAGCGCGCACGATGCCGGGCACCGAGGTCGTGAAGATTCCGCTTCGGCCGATCGACCCGAATGCCACTCGGGCCTCCGACATCGCCGACCGGGCAGCCCGGGCGCGGGCGAAGTCTGCACAGCCCGGCACGAACGCGCGGACCAAGGTCGAGCCGCGTTCGACGCCTCGCGCCGAGACCCGCACCCGTGCGGTTCCTCGTACGGTACCTCGGGCGCGTTCGACGCCACGCTCGGTGCCCCGTTCGGTTCCGCGTTCGACACCGTCGACGCGGTCCACGCCGAGTGTGCGGAGCGTTCCGAAGAGCACACCGAAACGGGCCCCGAAATCCAGCTCGACAGGACGCACTCGGCAGTAAGTCTGTCGGCTATCCGTGTCGCCGGGAACCCTCCGACAGGACGACAGGCAGAGGATGAAGGAATACGGCGCGGCGATCGCCACGAGCTCGAAGCTCGCGGCCGACGCCGGCGCGACGATGATCGAAGCCGGAGGTAACGCGGCCGATGCCGCGGTCGCCGCGGCGCTCGTGTCGGGCGTGACCGAACCGGGCGTCGTGGATCTCGGCTCCGGCGCCTATGCGACGATCTGGCCGGCCGACGGTCCACCGCTGACCCTCGACGGCGGCGTGGAAATGCCTGGTCGCGGCCTCGACGAGGACCAGTTCGGCCGCGGGCTCCGGGAAGCGGTAATGGAGTACGCCGGCGGGGTGCGCACGATCGTCGGTCACGGCTCCGTCGGCACGCCCGGTACGCTCGCCACCCTGGATGCCATCGCGCGCCGATTCGGACGCCTCCCCTGGGCCGACCTGGTCGAGCCCGCCTACCAGCACGCCCGAAACGGTTTCGCGCTCTCCTACGCGTCGCATACCTACATGCAGTACTGCCACGAGGTGATCTTCGGCTGGGACCCGCGCAGCCGCGCCGCGCTGCACCACCCCGACGGGAGTCTGCTCGGTCCGGGTGAGACGGTTCACGTCGACGGTCTCTCCGACAGCCTTCGACGGATCGCCGACCACGGCGCGGAGGACTTCTACACGGGCGAGATCGGACAGCGGATCGCGGACGAGATCGCGGAGCACGAAGGGATCCTGACCGAACGGGACCTCGCCGCCTTCGAGGTGCTCGATCGCGAGCCGCTGATGGTGGAGATGGACGGCTGGCAGGTGGCGACGAATCCGCCGCCCGCGGTCGGCGGCGCGGTGCTCGCAGCGATGCTCCTGCTGCTCGGCGACCGCCCTGCCGGACCGTGGACGGCCGACGATCTGGCCCTGCTCGCACGGGCACAGCAGGCGGCGATCGGCTTCCGCGCGGGGACCCTCGACGTGACGCTCGATCCCGAGTGGGAAGTTCGCAGGCTGCTGGAAGAGGCCGTACCGGGCCCGCTGAGAGAATTCGTGACATCGCCCTCCACCACCCACACGTCGGTCGTGGATTCGGACGGTCTCGCGATTTCGGTGACCCTCTCCTCGGGCTACGGATCGGGTCTCCTTCCGTCCGGCACCGGCATCTGGATGAACAACTGCCTTGGCGAGCTCGAGCTCAATCGACGCGGGATCCACGCGTGGCCGGTCGGCCGCCGCCTGCCGTCGAACATGGCGCCCACGATCGCGCGCCGGAGCGACGGAACGGTGCTCGCCGTCGGTTCTCCGGGCGCCGATCGGATTACGACCGCGATTCTCCAGACCCTGGTCGGACACGTGCGGATCGGGCTGCCACTGGCCGATGCGATCGAGTATCCGAGGCTCCACGTGGCCCTCGAGGAGACCGGTCCGATGATGTTCTACGAGACCGGACTTCCGGTCGACGACATCGATCTCCCGCGCCGGGAGATGCCTGCCGGCTCGATGATGTTCGGAGGTGTCGGTGCGGCCCGCTGGAGCCCGAGAACGGGGTTCGAAGTCGCGGCCGATGGTCGCAGGGCAGGCGGAACGGCGATCGCGCACGGGGCCTGAGAAGGGCCGGCGCAGGGATTAGGGTCCCCGCGCCGGCCTCAGCTCGGAGTCGGGCGGTCAGCTCACGAGGTCATCCAGCTCCTCGGAATCGTCCTCCCCGTCCCGATCATCGTCCTCGTAGACGTGCAGGGAATTCTGAATGTTCTCCTCGACCACGCTCTCATTCGGCTGTCCCGTGGAGGCCGTGGAGGGATCGAGCAGCGTCACGCCGTCTGCGGCGAAGAACCAGGTCGAGACATCCACCTGCAGCGTAACGTTCGCCGCGCTTCCGTCGCCGACCACGAGCGGCGGCGCGAGCTCCATCTCCTGCTCCTGGCTGAGATTCGAGACGAATACGAACGGCTGAGCCCCGCCGCCCTGGCCGTCGTCGAACGTACCGGTCGCGCGGATGCTGATCCCGTCGAACTCCGGATGCGCGATCAGGAACGCGTCGTCACCCGGATCGTCCTCCGGGGTGTGGATCTCGAACTCGATCTCGTCGTAGCTGCCCGCGGGAACACCCGGGATCACGAAGGCCTGCGCGGCACCTGCCGCATCGAGGGGAACGTCCAGCAGGTACGGGCCGGTCTCGAACTCCTCGCAGTCGTCATCCTCACCCTCGGCATGGTCGTCGCAATCTTCCGAATCCGTGCGCTCGAGCTCGATCTCGCGCAGCACGATCTCGACGGTCTCGATCTCCAGGGTGCTCACGCCGTCGGTGATCGGCACGATCGCGAACAGAGCGTCGTTGCTCTGAATGGCGGCCACGGG
>CBDTXM010000067.1:0-14851 GCA_965364445.1 uncultured bacterium
CCATCTACGGCGAGGGACGCTACACGGCCGGTACGGGCGACGTGAGCGACACCAAGTTCTTTTCCGCTCTGGCGGGGCTGTCGTTCGGGATCTGACGAACGGCGCCATGACCGGGTGAGGGATCCGGCCCGACCCCAACCTCCTGCCTGAACAGGTGACGCCCCGGGGCTTCGAGCCCCGGGGCGTTCTCTCGGGACCATTCAGTTCCCGAATGCACGCGACCGGATCAGAGCGTCAGCGGCAGCTCCGTCAGCCGCTGCCCGGTCAGCACGAAGACAGCGTTCGCGACCGCCGCCGCGATCGGTGGCGTGCCCGGCTCGCCGACCCCGCCCGGGGGATCGGTACTCGGCACGATGTGCACGTCCACGTGCGGCATTTCGGCCAGTCGCAGCACCTTGTAATCGTCGAAATTCGACTCCCGTGCGGCTCCCTCGCTCAGGTGAATGGCGCTGTGCAGCGTCGCACTGAGCCCATAAGCGATCCCGCCCTGCACCTGCGCCTCGATCGCCTCCGGGTTGACGGCGATTCCACAGTCGATTGCTGCGGTCACCCGGTGCACCCGGATCTCGGTTCCGTCCACCGAGACCTCGGCAATCTCGGCGACGAAGCTTCCGAACGATTCGTGCACCGCCACGCCGCGCGCTCGTCCCGCGGGCAGTTTCGAGCCCCAGCCGGCCTTCTCGGCCGCGAGGTTCAGCACACCGAGGTGACGCGGGTGCTCGGCCAGCAGTAAACGCCGGTACTCGACCGGGTCCGCCCCGGCGGCGTGCGCCGCCTGGTCGATGAGCGTCTCGACGACGAAGGCCGTGTGGGTGTGCCCGACCGAGCGCCACCAGAGGACCGGGATTCCGGGATCGGGCGTGTGCACGCCGACTCTGTGGTTCGGGAACTCGGCCAGATAGGGGGAATCGACGAGCCCTTCGACGGAGCTCGGATCGACGCCGTTCGGAGGGATGCCGGCCTCGAAGAAGGTGCCAGCGAGAATCGACTGTCCGGCCATGTCGTGCTCCCAGGCGACCGGCATGCCGTCGGCGCCGAGACCGAGCCTCGCGCGGTGCACGAAGGCGGGTCGATAGTAGCCGCCGCGCGTGTCGTCTTCCCGGGTCCAGATCGTCTTCACGGGAACACCGGCCGCCTTCGCCACGTGGACCGCTTCACTGACGAAGTCGGCCGCCGGATTCGCCCGCCGGCCGAATCCGCCGCCGAGGAAGGTCGTGTGGATCCGGACCTGTGCGGGATCGAGTCCCGTGATCGCCGCCGCGGCCATCTGGTCCGGTCCCTGGAACTGGGTACCGGTCCAGATGTCGCACCCGTCGGGGCCGATCTTCACCGCACAGTTGAGCGGCTCCATCGCCGCGTGTGCGAGGTACGGGAAGAAGAACAGGCTTTCGATCGTCTGCGCAGCGCCGGCGAGTGCACCGGCTGCATCACCCCGCTCGGCTGCCGTGACGCCCGGGCTTCGGGTGAGGTCGGCCCACTCGGCGAGCATCTCCTCGCTGTCCACGCCGCCGGCCGGGCCGGGGATCCATTCGATCTCGAGAGCTTCGCGCCCCCGGATGGCGGCCCAGGAGTGGTCTGCCACGACGGCGACACCGCTCGGCACCTGTACCACGTGTCGCACGCCGGGAACGGTCCTCGCGGCGCTATCGTCGAACGACTTCACCGTGGCGCCGAATGACGGCGCCCGTGCGACGACGGCGGTGAGCATCCCCTCCATCTGGACGTCGATGCCGAACCTGGCCCGGCCCGTGATCTTCTCGGGTGTGTCGAGTCGCCGGGTCGGCGTCCCGATCACCGTCCACTCGGATGGGTCTCGTAGCGGAACGGATCGGGGTGGCGTCAGCGTCGCTGCGATGGCGGCCAGCTCTCCATAGCGCAGACTGCGACCGCCTGCGGTCACGGCTCCGTTCCCGGTGCGGCACTCGGAGACGGGTACGCCGAGTTCCCCGGCTGCCGCCTCGACCAGCATCAAGCGGGCCGTGGCTCCGGCCTGCCGGTACCGGTCGAACTCCGACCAGGTGGTGGTGGATCCGCCCGTGGCCTGGATGCCGAAGGCGGTGTGCGCGTATGCCTGCGCGGCCGGTGCATGCTCCACCCGGATGGAGGACCAGTCGCAGTCGAGCTCCTCGGCGATCAACATCGGCAGAGTGGTCCAGATCCCCTGGCCCATCTCGGAATGGGCGAGGAGGACGGTGACCGTATCGTCCATGCCGATCCGCAGGAAGGCATTGGGGGCGAAGCCATCGGCCGGCGTCAGGCCGGCAGCCGCCAGACGCCGGGCCCCCGGCACGTGGAAGGCAATGACGAGCCCGCCGGTCGCGGTCGCCGAGGTCTTGAGGAAGGACCTGCGTGTCGTCCCGTGGCTCTTCATCGGGATCCCCTCCCGTCCAGCTCGGCCGCGCGGTGCACGGCGGCGCGGATCCGCTGGTAGGTGCCGCAACGGCAGATCACCCCGTTCATCGCCATGTCGATCGCGGCGTCGTCAGGTTCGGGCGTCTCTGCGAGCAGGGCCGCTGCCGCCATGATCTGCCCGGATTGGCAGTAGCCGCACTGGACGACGTCGAGTTCGGCCCAGGCTCGCTGCACCGGATGTTCTCCGTCCTCGGACAGACCCTCGATCGTCGTTACGCGTCTTCCTTCGGCCGATGAGATCGGTGTCACGCAGGAGCGTTGCTGCTTGCCATCGATGTGTACGGTGCAGGCCCCGCACTGCGCGATGCCACAGCCGAACTTGGTGCCGGTCATTCCCAGGAGATCTCGAAGCACCCAGAGCAGGGGCATCTCCGGCGGGGCATCGACGTCGTGAGTGACTCCATTCACAGTGAGCTTCATTCGCGCTTCTCCCGATCCGTTCACGCAGGGGGCCGCGAGGACCCCTCAGATTCGCGAATACACGGCCGAACTCGCAAGTACGCACCTTCCGGCCCCGGACCAACCGGCGCGGTGATCCTCGACGCTCCGCTCCGTCGGCGCTAACATTCAGCGGTTCCGATCCCGCCCGTCCTGGTTCGACAAGGAGACCACCGATGAGAATGACAACGTCAGGTGCATTCGGCCTGATCGCCACGATTCCGCTTCTCGCCTGCGGCGGCGACGCGCCGCAATCCGAGGCCGACACCCCGGGTCGCGACATGGCCGCGCCGGCGACGCCCGCTGGTCAGGTCTGGGCGTGGCAGGCGACGACGGGCGAGAACCCGATGCAGATCGACCCGTCGGCCGCCTACACGATCGAGTTTCGGGATGACGGAGGCTACCTCATCCAGGCCGACTGCAATTCCGCGCGCGGCGGCTACAGCATGGATGGAATGGACCTCATGATGCGGCCGGGTCCGATGACGCTCGCGGCCTGCCCCGAGGGGTCTCACAGTGCGTTGTATCTCGACATGCTGAGCAAGGTGAATTCATTCGAGAGATCCGAGGGGCTCCTGACCCTGAAGCTGAGCGATGGCGGCACGATGGACTTCATTCCGCTTCCGACCTCGGCCTCGCTGGGGGGATCGGAGTCGCTGGCGGGCGAGTGGAGCGTCACCGGGTACAACAACGGTCGCGGAGGGGTCACGACCCTCGTGGCGAGTACGGAGATCAGCGCCGTATTCGGCGCCGATGGTACCGTTTCGGGCTCCGCCGGCTGCAACAACTTCAATGGCCCCGTCTCGGTGGACGGCGCTCGGGTGTCGATCGGGCCGCTGGCGGCGACGATGAAGATGTGCGCTGCGGAAGGGGTCATGGAGCAGGAATCGCAGTTCCTGGCGGCGATGCAGAATTCGACCACGTGGGAGATCCGCGGGGACAAGCTCGAAATGCGCAACGATGAAGGCGCGTTGCAGGTAAGTCTGAAGCGCTAGCGCACCCGCTGCGGTGCCGGCGGGGCGTGGATCAGTCTGCGCCCCGCTTCTCCTCCCGCTCCGCCAGGAACCGACGACACTCGATCTCTTCCAGCGTCCGCGATGCGTCGGTCTGAATGACGAAATCGCCCCACTCGCCCTCGGGCGCCGGCTCGAACCGCTCCACATCTTCGACGGGCTGCATCGCCACGATCAACCGGACGGTCCCCGGACGGTAGGCTTCGAGGTGCTCCGGCGTGCCGGTGCCGCGCTCGACGTGGAAGCCACCGACCATATGCAGGACGAGCGCATCGGGGACGCGCTCGAGGTGCCGCGCGATCGCCCAGGCCATGGAGGCGTCCCAGAGCACCTGGCTGTCCAGCTGGTTCCCCATGTTTCCGTGCGCGCCCACCGGGGCCCGGGCACGGACCTCCTCACCCTCCGCCGCCAGCTGCTCGATCGGGATCCCGCACTTCTTGCCCTCCTCTTCCATCACCTCCGAGATCACTTCGATCCATTGCCTCCGGTAGGCCTCGGAGGCTTCTCCATAGGGCAGGGGTGGCAGCGACTCCCGTGCCCAGGCGGAGAGGTCATCGAGCGACTCCCGGCCGGCCCGGGTTACGCGGCTGGCGTAACGCCGTGGAGCGTTCGCGGCGATGACGTCGATCCCGTTCTCCTTCGAGAATTCCACCAGCGACCGGTAATCGGTCTCGTAGCGCGGCCACGGACGGGCGTCCGCGAGGAAGGATCTCTCGCTGATCAGGTCCAGCAGGTACTCGTCCAGGATTGGCTGCACGTCCCGTTGAAAGAACTCGAGCGAAAGCGCGATCGGCGCTCCGCCATACTCGTCGTGGGCCCGCCTCAGCAGCTCGGCCTCCAGCATGTGCTGGGTCGGGTCGTCGTGGGTCTCTCCCACGAAGACGACGGAGACGTTCGCCATCGCTTCGACGATCTCGTCGAGCGTCGCTGGCTCACCCCGACCGGTGAATACGCGGTACTCTCCCGCCGTATAAGCGGTGTCCTCGGCCGCCGGGACGTCGGGTGAGGAGTCCTGACCCGCGGCGGCGCGAACGCCGGGCCCGGCCAGGACGAAGACGAAGAGTGCGATCGCGACGGCGAAACCGGAGTGGAGCTCTCTGTTCTGGTTCATGTCCGGAAGGATAACACGGGTCCCGCGCGTTGGGCATGGGGCCTCCGGGCGGAGTCGCATTCGCGCCTTGCATCAAAACTAGACAAACACTTGACAAAAATTCAGTAGCGTCTATTTTCCCTGTCAGAGGCAAGACAAACAAACAAATCAGGGGAATCGGAATGCGTGGGATCCATACGATCGTGCAGTCCGCCGCCGCCGTCTGCATGGCGGGTATGCTCGTGTCGTGTAGCGAGGCGGAGAGCCGCGTCGCTCGCGAGTCGACCATGCCCGCCGTCGAGGCGGTGGAGGCGCGCTATGGCGCATTGCCGCTGCGCGAGCGCCTGACGGGTACAGTGCGAGCAGCGGGGCAGGTGTCCATCTATCCCGAGGCCAGCGGGCCGATCGTCGAAGTAATGGCACGCAACGGCGACGCGGTGAAGGCCGGTGACCCCCTCGTGCGGATCCGCGCGGAAGTGTCGCGCAACCAGCTCCAGCAGTCCGAGGCCGGAGTGGCGAGCGCCGAGGCGGCTCGCGAGCGGTCGGCGGCGACCGTGGCCGATCTGGAGCGTCGATTCGAGCGTTCGAAGAGCCTGGCGGAGGAGGACTTCATCAGCCAGGAGGAATTCGAGTCGCTGCGGACCTCGCTGGCAGCGGCGAGGGCCGAGCTGGCACAGGCCGATGCGCAGGTCGAGCGGGCCCGGGGCGTGCTCGGAGAGAGCGCGGAGTCGGTCCGGCAGACGGTCGTCCGGGCTCCGATCGACGGCACGGTGGGCCGGCGGAACGCCGAGGTGGGGATGTTCGTGACCGGGTCCACGCCCCTGTTCACGATCGGTCGCCTCGACCGGATGGAAGTGGACGTGCCGATCACCCAGGAGATGCTTTCCCGCATTCGAGTGGGGCAGACCGCTGAGATCCGCTCCGAAACCCTGGCCGACTCCCTGATCACGGCCGAGGTGTCGCGGATTTCTCCCTTCATCGAGCCGGGCTCGTTCAGCGCCGAGCTGCAGATCGATGTCGAGAATCCCGACGGTACGCTTCTGCCCGGGATGTTCGTGACGGTGGACGTGCTCTATGGCGAGAGCGTGCAGGCGACGCTGGTTCCGAAGAGCGCGATCTACGAGGACCCGGCGACGGGGGCGATCGGCGTGGTCACGGCCCCCTCGATCGGCCTCGAGATACCGATCGTGATGCCGGAGGACGGTAGCGATGAGGTGCCACCGATGACCCCGCCCACGCCGGCGGAGTTCCAGCGCGTCGAGGTCCTCGCCGAGGGTCGCCACGTGGTCGGAGTCGAGGGCATAGAGCCCGGCGACTGGGTGATCGTGGTGGGGCAGCACCTGGTGACCGGACGGCGCTCACAGGAGGGACCGCCCCAGGCGCGGGTCCGCCCGATCCGATGGGAGCGCCTGCTCGAGCTGCAGGGCCTCCAGCGGGAAGACCTGCTGCGCCAGTTCATGGAGAAGCAGCAGCGCGTCGCTAAGGCCAAGCTCGACAGCGCCGATGCAGCGACGGACACCGCCGCGCGCGCCGGGCAGGGGAGCTGACGATGCGATCGATCTGGGATCTTTCGATTCGCCGTCCCGTGGCGACGGCGATGTTCTACCTGGTCGTGGTGACGATCGGCATCGTCGGGCTGCGATACCTGCCCGTGGACCTGCTGCCGAAGATCGAGTTTCCCCGGCTGGCGGTCTGGGTCGGATACCCGAACGTCGGCCCCGAGGAAATCGAGTCGATCGTCACCAATCCGCTCGAGAATGCCCTCTCCGGTATCCCGAACCTGGAGCGGATGACCTCCAGTTCGCAGGAGGGTCGCAGCGTCGTGCGACTGGAATTCGCGCGGGGCACCGATCTCGATGAGGCGGCCAACGACATCCGCGCCGCGCTCGACCGGCTCCGCAACGATCTGCCCCTCGAGGCGACGCCGCCCGGGATCTGGAAATTCGATCCCAATGCACGGGAGATCGTGACGATCTCCGCGACGTCCACCCGCGACCTCGAGCAGCTCACCCGGGTTCTCGAGCGGGAGGTCGCGAAGCGATTCGAGCAGATCCCGGGTGTCGGTTCGATCGAGATCGGCGGCGGCATTCACCGCGAGATCAAGGTGGAGCTCCGCAGAGATCGGCTGAAGGCGGCCGGACTCACGGCGCAGGACGTGCAGAGGGCGCTGGCCAACGAGAACGTCCAGCTGCCGGGCGGGAACGTGAAGGAGGGACTGACCGACCGCTACGTACGGGCGCTCGGTGAGTACGATTCGGTGGATGAGATCGGGGCTGCCGTGGTGGCGACCCGGAACGGAGGCGTCGTGCGGGTCCGCGACGTGGCCGAAGTGACGGATGGCTACGAAGACGTCTGGCGGATGGCGGAGCTCGACGGGGTTCCCGTGGTGCGGATCGGGATCCAGAAGCAGTCGGGCGCGAACACGGTCGCGGTGGCCGAAGCCATCCGGGAGGAGGCGGCGCAGATCAACGCCGACCGCTCGGACATCGAGCTGACGGTGATCAGCGATCAGAGTGTGTTCATTCGGCAGTCGATGAGCGCGGTGCAGAGCGCGGCGCTGTGGGGCGGCCTGCTCGCGATCTTCGTTCTCTACCTCTTTCTCCGGAATGGTTCGACCACGTTTATCATCGCGCTGTCGATCCCGATCTCTGTGATCGCCACCTTCGGCCTGCTCTACTTCGCCGGGCTGACGCTGAACCAGATGACCTTCGGCGGACTCGCGCTCGGGATCGGCCTGATCGTGGACAACGCGATCGTGGTGCTCGAGAGCATCGTACGGAAACGACAGGAAGGGAAGTCGCTGGAGGAGGCGGCGTCCGTGGGAACCCGCGAGGTCGCCGGGGCGATCGTGGCGGCGACCCTGACCACCTGCGTGATCTTCCTGCCGGTCGTGTTCATGCGGACGACGAGCGGACAGCTGTTCCAGACCCTGGCCCTGGTCGTGGTCTTCGCGCTCGCCTGCTCACTCCTGGTGGCGCTGACCCTGGTTCCGATGCTGGCCAGCCGGTTCATGACCATCGAGCCTACCGACGACGCCGATTCTTCGCAGAAGAAGTCCCGCTTCGAGAGGTGGTTCGAGCGCCTCGAGAGCTGGTACGCCGGGAAGCTGGAAGGCGCGATCTCGCACAAGTACCGGGTCATGGGGATCGCGACGGCGGCGGTGATCGCGGCGGTCCTGGCCTTGCCGTTCGTCGCCGTGGAACTCGCGCCGCAGCTCGACACGGACGAGATCGACGTGGAGATCGAGATGGCGCGCGGCATCAATCTCGCCGTGGCGCGTTCCTACATCGAGGAGCTGGAGGGCATCGTCCGCCCGTTGCTGCCCGAGGGCGAGATCGAGTCGGTCGCGACGGAGACCTGGGGGGACAACGCCTCGATCGAGATCCGGCTCAAGAGCGCCGATCAGCGCTCGATCGATCCGTCCGTTCTGGCCGACGAGATCCGCGTCGCCACGGCCGGTCGGATTCCCGGCGCCGAAATCGATGTGAGAGCACAATCCGGCCTCTGGATCCTTCGCCGCCTGTTCAGCGCGGGAGGCGGAGACGAGGCGATCGAGCTGCAGCTGCGTGGCTACGATCTCGAGACCTCGGCCGAGCTGGCCGCGGAGATCAAGCGCAGGGTGGAGCTCGCCGATGGCGTGGTAGGCGTCCGGGTTGGAATGCGTGAGGGCAGGCCGGAGGAGATCATCCGGTTCGACCGGGAGCGCATCTACGATCTCGGGCTCTCGGTGCAGGACGTCGGCCAGGCGATCCAGATGAACGTGGGCGGGGGACGGGCCGGCTACTACCGCGAGGGAGGAGATCAGTTTCCCGTGACCGTCCGGCTGCGTCCCGAGGACCGCCTGACCCTTCAGGACCTCGACGCGATCGCCGTCCGCACGCCGGACGGGGAAATGGTGCCGATCTCGACGCTGGTCGACCGTGAGAGCTCGCGTGGGCCGACAGTGGTCAGCCACGTGGACGGCCAGCGGGTCACCTACATCACGGCGAACCTCGAGGACGGGGTGCCGCTGGGTGACGGCATATCGCGCGTCAGGGAAGAGCTCGCGTCCCTGCAGCTGCCCGACGGCTTCTCGATCGTGTTCGGCGGCGCATGGAAGGAGCAGCAGGAGGCGCGCCGCGACTTCCTGATCGCGATCGTCATGGCGCTCGCACTCGTCTACATGGTGATGGCGGGCCAGTTCGAACGATTCCTCGACCCGCTGATCGTCATGGGCGCCGTCCCCGTCGCCCTGGTCGGGGTCGTACCGACCCTGCTGCTCACCGGGACGACGCTCAACGTCCAGAGCATCATGGGGATGGTGATGCTGATCGGGATCGTGGTGAACAACGCGATCGTGCTCGTGGACTACCTGAACCTGAAACGTCGCGACGAAGGGCTGCCGATCCGCGAGGCAGCGGTCGAGGCGGCGCGGCTCCGCCTCCGGCCCATCCTGATGACCACGCTGACCACTGTGCTCGGCCTCCTGCCGCTGGCCCTCGGTCTCGGTGTGGGTGCGAATCTGCAGGCGGCCCTGGCGCGTGTCGTGATCGGCGGGCTGGTGGCTTCCACGCTGCTGACCCTGGTGCTGATCCCGACGGTGTACGTCGCGGCGAATCTCGGGATGGAGCGGGTCCGCTCGAGCGTCCGATCGCGGATTCCAAAAGGGGTGCGCCTGCCGACCGGTTGAGTCGCTGAGCGTCAGCTCCGCCTTTCGATTCGTGCCCGATCTCCCGAGGTTACGGCGACCGAACGTCGCACGCTCTCCTCGAGGAAGGACACGACGATGAATCCGGCCAGCGACTTCGTGATGGTCGCGAATCGCCTGCCCGTCAGCCGGGATGACGAGCACGACCGCTGGGTGACGAGTCCGGGCGGCCTGGTCAGCGCGCTGGTTCCGATCCTGACCGAGCGGGAGGGCGCCTGGATCGGCTGGACGGGGGCGCCCGACGACGCGCCGCCGCCTTTCGAGCACGACGGAATGCGGCTCATTTCCGTTCCCCTGACCGCGGAAGAGCTGGAGAGCTACTACCTCGGGTTCTGCAACAACACGCTCTGGCCGCTCTACCACAACGCGATCCGGACGCCGGCGTATCACCGGCACTGGTGGCGTCCTTATCAGGCGGTGAACGACCGATTCGCCGATGCGGTCGCCGGGACGCTCAACCCCGGGGGCATTGCCTGGGTGCACGACTACCAGCTGCAGCTGGTGCCCGGTCGGCTGCGCACGCTGCGTCCGGATGTGACGATCGGATTCTTTCTCCACATTCCGTTTCCCCCGGTGGAACTGTTCGCGTATCTCCCGTGGAGGGAGAGTGTGCTGCGCGGATTGCTGGGCTCCGACGTGCTCGCCTTCCAGACGGAGCAGAGCGTGACGAATTTCCGGGACGCGGCGCTGAAGTATGCCCGTGCGGTGGAATCCCCGGGCGGTGGCGATGAGCTCGAATTCGAGGGTCGTCGCGTGCGGCTCCAGTGGGCGCCGATCTCGGTGGACGCGGAGGCGTTCGAGTCGGCGGCGGGACGGCCGTCCGTGATCGACTCCGCCGAGCGCCTTCGCGAGCGGATTCGTCCTGCGAGCAAGCTGATGCTCGGCGTGGACCGACTCGACTACACGAAGGGGATCGACCATCGGCTGCGCGCGGTGCAGACCTTTCACGAGCGGCATCCCGAGGCGGCGAGAGACACGGTGCTTCTCCAGCTGGCCGTGCCGAGCCGCGAGGAAGTGATCCAGTACGCCGAGCAGCGTGAGCGGGTCGAACGGCTCGTGGGCCAGATCAACGGAGAGCATGGCGACCCCGGCTACACGCCCGTCGTCTACATGTATCGGCACCTGGGACCCGAGGAGCTGGTCGCGGCCTACCTCGCAGCCGACGTGATGCTCGTGACTCCGCTCGCCGACGGGATGAACCTGGTCGCCAAGGAGTACATCGCGTCTCGGACCTCGGACGACGGGCTGCTGGTATTGAGCGAGTTCGCGGGGGCCGCGGCCGAGCTCAAGGAAGCGGTGCTGGTCAATCCGCTCGATCTTGACGGACTGGCCGAGACACTGCTGTATGCGGTCACGATCTCCCGCGAGGCGGCAGCGTCGCGGATGCGACCGCTGCGCGATACGGTGCGCGAGTACGACGTCTATCGCTGGTCACGCAACTGCCTGGAGGCCCTCGAATCGTGAGAACCCGGGAACCGCGTCTGTCGACGGGGCTCGAGTACGCGTTGCGCCACGCGGCGGAGGCGGAGCGGCTGCTCGTCGCTTTCGACTTCGACGGCACGCTCTCGCCCATCGTCTCCAACTACGAGACGGCGACGCCCGACGCCGAGGCGCTGGAGACGCTGTACGCACTCGCCGCGTTACCGCGAACGCGAGCGGTCGTCATCTCAGGTCGAGCACGGGAGGATCTCGAACGCCGGCTCGACAGCTGCCCGGACGACGTGCAGCTGATCGGGAGCCACGGCGCCGAGTTCGGCCCCGAGCAGACCGAGACCCTGCCGGCCGTCGAGGGATTCGCGTCGGCGCTCGAGGGCATCGCCGAGCGCTATCCCGGCGCCAGGCTGGAGCGCAAGCCGATCAGTCTCGCCTTCCATTTCCGGAACGTGACCGACGGTCTCCAGGAGCAGGCCCGGGCCGAGGCGATCGAACGCGTCGCAGACTCGGCCGCGGCCGTCAAGGACGGGAAGAAGGTCGTGGAATTCTTCGCTCTCCAGGCCGACAAGGGGACGGCACTGCATCGCTACCGCGAGGCGGCCGCGGCGGACGGCGAGGGTCCGACCGTCACGGTCTACGTGGGAGATGACGTGACGGATGAGGCGGCCTTCGAAGCGCTGGGTCCGGAGGACGTGGGGATCCGGGTCGGTGACGGTCCGTCGGCGGCCCGGCACTCGATCGAGATCCAGGAAGAGGTCGCCCCGCTGCTGCGAAGGCTGCACCGGCTGCGCAGCGAAGTGACGGCAGCCGGTTGAGCGGCGCAGAGGCTGCCGGCATGGCCCGCGGGAATGGCGGATCGACGATTCTCGCCGGCGATGTGGGCGGCACGAAGACTGATCTTTCGCTCCTGGCCCTTTCGCCCGAAGGCGGGCTGCGGCCCGTGCGGCGAGCTACGGTCCCGTCCGGCGAATTCGGCGATCTGTCCGAGTTGCTGCGCCAATTCCTGGGCGATGACCCGGCGCCCTCGGTCGCGGCGCTCGGGGTCCCGGGCCCGGTCCTCGGGGGCACGGTACGGCTCACGAACCTGCCCTGGACGATCGAACCGGAAGAGGTGTCGCGCAGAACGGGCATCGACCGGGTGATCCTCGTGAACGATCTCGCCGCCGCGGCGCAGGGGGTCCTGACGCTCGGTCCCGAGGACGTGGCGACCCTCAACCCGGGCGTCGAGCGTGCCGGCCACCGCGCGCTCGTCGCCGCCGGCACGGGCCTGGGGCAGGCGATCCTGTTCTGGGATGGAGCCCGGCATCACGCGTCTGCTTCCGAGGGCGGCCACACCGGATTCGGGCCGCGCGACGAGGAGCAGGTAGCTCTCCACCGATTCCTCGCCGCGCGTCACGACCGGGTCTCCTGGGAGCGAGTCGTATCGGGGCCGGGGCTCGAGTCGATCTACGAGTTCCTCGTGCTCGAGCGGGGAATGCCAGCCAGCGAGGAAGTCGATGCACGGGTTCGGGCCGGCGGCGACCTCGCGGCCGCGGTCGGCGATGCGGGGATCGGCGAGGAGTGCGGGACCTGCCGATATGCGGTTGACCTGTTCCTCCGTCTTTACGGAGCGGAATCCGCCAACCTCGCCCTCACGACTCTGGCCATGGGTGGCATCTACCTGTGGGGTGGCATCATCCGGAAGCTTCTGCCACGGGCGGTAGATGGCCCGTTTCTCGAAGGCTACCTGGACGTCGGGCGGTTCCGCCCTTTGCTCGAGGAAATCCCGGTTCGGATCGTGCTCGATGACAGGGCCGCGATCGCCGGCGCCGCACAGATCGCCATGCAGTCGGTCGCCGGTGCCCGGTGGCGCGGAGACGACGGTCGCAGCGAGCCGGGATCCTGAACGGCGTGCCCTACCTGCCGCTGTCCGACTACTCGCTGATCGGCGACATGCGGACGGCCGCCCTGGTCAGCCGGTCCGGATCGATCGACTGGGCCTGCTTCCCCCGATTCGATGCGCCCAGCGTCTTCGCCCGGCTCCTCGATCACGAGGTCGGTGGCCACTATGCGATCCGGCCGGCGCGTACCGGTTGGAGCAGCTCACAGCGCTACGAGCAGGGCACCAACGTCCTGATGACGCAATTCGGACGAGACGGCGCCCGGCTGGAGCTGCTCGACTTCATGCCGGTGGACGCAAGGAAGACCTCTCGCGGATTCGGGGAGATCCACCGCAGGCTCGAAGCGACCGGCGCCGACATCGAAGTCGAGCTGTCGTTCCGGCCGCGATTCGACTACGGTCGCCGCACGGCCCGGATCCGGTCCCGCCGTCACGGTCTGATCGCCTCGGACGGTGAGAATCACGCGATGGCGCTGGCCACGGATGTGCCGGTGCAATGGCGCGTCGACCCCGAGCGGGGCGAGGCGGTCGCCCGGTTCGTTCTCGCGCGTGGAAGCCGGGCCTGGATCGTGATCCGCCACGACGACGACGAGGTCTGGCCGATCGAGGACTATCGGAGCCGCGAGCATCTGAACGCGACGCGAACCTGGTGGCTCGACTGGTCGGCGGGTCTTCGTTACGAGGGAGCCTACCGGGGCATGGTGGAGCGCTCGGCGCTCCTCCTCAAGCTGCTCGTCTACGCGCCCACCGGGGCGATCGTGGCCGCTCCGACCACTTCGCTGCCCGAAGAGATCGGTGGGGAGCGTAACTGGGACTACCGCTACACCTGGCTGCGGGACTCGACCTTCACGCTGTTCGCCCTGCACGCGCTCGGAAAGTTCGGCGAACTCGACGGGTACATGGACTACCTGAAGCGGGTGTGCCGCAAGGAATCCGAGTTTCTTCAGATCATGTACGGCGTCGGCGGCGAGTTGATGCTGCACGAGGAGATTCTTTCGCACCTGGAGGGCTACCGCCGTTCGGCGCCCGTGCGCATCGGGAACGGAGCGGCCGAGCAGATCCAGACCGACGTGTACGGCGAGGTGATGGACTCGATCCATATCTGGCGCCGCCGCCGCCCGATGACCGAGGGCACGTGGGAACTCGTGGTGCGGTTGGCCGACTGGGTAGCGGCGAACTGGCGTCGTCCCGACAGCGGACCGTGGGAGGTGCGCACCGAGCCGCGGCATTTCGTGTTCAGCAAGCTGATGTGCTGGGTGGCCCTCGACCGGGCGGTGCGCGCCGCCGAGGATCTGGGCACGGAGTCGGGACTGTTTTCCTCGACCGGGGCCGACGTCGATCGCTGGCGGACGGAACGCGAGCGGGTCCGGGCCGACATCCTCGAGCACGGCTGGAACCAGGAGGTCGGGGCGTTCGTGCAGTCGTACGGTTCCACAGACCTCGACGCCGCCAACCTGGTGATCCCGTTCGTGCGCTTCCTTCCGGCCGACGACCCCCGCGTGGTATCCACCGTGGACCGAATCCGCCGTCCGCTCGAAGAAGGGGGTCTCTCGGACGCGAACACCGGACTCGTGTACCGATACCGGTCGGAGGACGGTCTCGCCGATGCCGGCGCGGGGGAAGGAGCCTTCGCCGTCAACACCTTCCAGCTGGCGCAAGTGCTGGCGCTGCAGGGCCGGATCGACGAAGCCGTCGAGGTGTTCGAGTCGGTGCTCGAGCGGGCGAGCCCCACCGGGCTGCTGGCCGAGGAGATCGACCCCGAGAGCGGCGAACTGCTCGGCAATTACCCCCAGGCGTACAGTCACATCGGGCTGATCAACGCCGCCCACGTCATCAGCCGGTTGAGGCGGGATGTGGAGCCGACGGACGCGCTGCTGCCGGAGAACGGAGAGAGGTAG
>CBDTXM010000068.1:0-14830 GCA_965364445.1 uncultured bacterium
GTTCGATGCCACGGGGCTGCACTCCGTGATCGAGCCCGAAGCGGCGGGCCTGCCGGTGCTGTTCGGTCCGCTCCACGATCGACGTGAGGCGGATGATCTGCTCGCAGCAGGGGGCGCCGAGGTCGTGACCCCCAGGGACGCGTCGCAGACGATCCTGGCGCACGTGGAAGACGATGAACGTCGCCGGACCGCCGGCGAGGCGGCGCGGGCGTACGTGGAGAGCGGCGCCGGGGCCGCTCGGGCGAACGCGCAGGTCGTCGAAGAGCTGCTGGCCCTCGGGCTCAGCCGCCGGACGCAGAGGTCCGGCTGAGAGGTTTCGGCCCCAGGGCATACCAGAGCAGGCACCCGACGATCGGGCAGAGAAGCACGATGGCGCTCCACAGCAGGCCCTCCTTCAGCGGAGGACGGGCCTTCACGATCAGCCAGATCGCCCACCCATCCAGCACGAGCAGGAACACCAGCAGCATGATGCGCGTGTCGAGCGCGAGGATCGCCTCGACCAGGTGATTCACGCGGCCTCCGTGGATGCGAACTGAAGGCGGTAGAGGCGAGCGTACAGTCCATCCTCGACATCCAGGAGCTCGTCGTGCGTACCGGTTTCCCGGATCTCTCCGTGGTGCAGCACGAGAATCCGGTCGGCATTCTGAACGGTCGACAGCCGGTGCGCGATGACCAGGCTGGTCCTGCCGTGCATCAGTGCCTCCAATGCCACGTCGATCTGGGCCTCGATCTCGGAGTCCACCGAGCTCGTGGCCTCATCCAGAAGGAGGATTCGCGGTGCGCCCGCGAGAGCGCGGGCAAAGCTGAGCAGCTGGCGTTCACCTACGCTCAGGCTGCTTCCTCGCTCCCCGAGCGCCTGCTGATACCCGCCGGGAAGCCGCCGGACGTAGGGGTCCGCCCCGACCCGGTCCGCGGCCTCCGCGACTGCGGTGTCTCCGATCGAGGGTCGACCCAGAGAGATGTTCTCCGCGGCGCTCGCCGAAAAGAGGTAGACATCCTGGAGAACCAGCCCCATGGAGCCCCGAAGGGTCTCGAGTGACAGGTCGCGGATGTCGATTCCGTCCAGGAGGATCTTGCCCCGCTGGGGATCATAGAAGCGCAGGAGCAGATTCACGATCGTGGACTTGCCCGCGCCTGTGGCCCCGACGATCGCCATTCGTTCACCGGGCTCCACGACGAACGAAATGTCTTTGAGCACCCAGTCATCGTCGCCCGCCGGTTCCTCGGCCGATTCCGGCCTCGGATAGCGGAACCAGACGTCGCGGAACTCGATCCGGCCCTCGATTTCGCCCGGATCGACCGGGTTCTCGGGCTCTTCGATCGCCGGAACGCGGTCCAGGAGCCGGAACACCCGTTCCGAGCTGGCCATGGCGTTCTGCAGAATGTTGTATTTCTCCGAGAGGTCCTGAATCGGCCGGAAGAAGCGCCGCACGTACTGCAGAAAAGCCGCGATCACGCCGATCGAGATCGTGCCCTCGAGCGCCCTCAGACCCCCGTACCAGAGAATCAGAGCGACCGCGACGGCGGTGAGGATCTCGATGACCGGGAAGAAGAGGGCGTAATACGTGATCGACCTGAGGTGCGCCTGCAGGTGACTCTCGTTGATGCGCCCGAACCGGTCTGCCGTGGCCCGTTCCTGCCCGAACAGCTTCACGACCCCGATTCCGGTGATTCGCTCCTGGAGGAATGCGTTGATCCGGGCCAGCCGGGTCCTGATGTCCCGGTAAGCGCTGCGCACACTGCGCCGGAAAATCACGGCGGCGATGAAGACGAGCGGGAGCACGGCGAACGAAACCAGCGCGAGGCGCCAGTCGAGCAGGAGCATCGCCGTGACGATCGCACCTATGGTGAAGATGTCGCCGAAGATGGTCACCACCCCCGAGGTGAACATCTCGTTGAGGACCTCCACGTCGCTGGTGACCCGGGTCATCAGCCGGCCGACCGGATTCCGATCGAAGAACGCGAGCTCGAGTCTCTGAAGGCGCGAAAACACCTCGCCACGAATGTCGAGCATCACCTTCTGGCCAATCCAGGTGGTGAGCAGCGTCCGCAGATACTCGAGCGCCGCCGCCGCGAGCAGAGAGCCGACGAAGACCGCGGCGAGCGTGCCCAGCAGATCGGTGTCGGCGGTGGGCACGGCGCGGTCGAGGGCGATCTTCGTGAGCCATGGACCCACCAGCTCGAGTCCCGAGGCCGCGATCAGCATCAGCACGGCAGCCGCTACCTGGAGGCGGTAGGCGCCCAGATAGGAGAGAAGCCGGCGCATCAGGCGGGCATCGTATGCCTTTCCCAGCGCTTCTTCTTCGCGGATCGGCCCCTCGGGGGCGTGGCTGGCCATGGGGCCGGAAGATACCCGTGCCCCGCTCACCGTTCCAGCCGCGCGGAGTTTGACGGCCCCGGCCACCGCCGTCCATCATCGGGCCATGGAATCGGCGATTCGTGTGCGAGGCGCGCGGCAGAACAACCTGAAGGAGATCGACGTCGAGATCCGACACGGCGATCTCACGGTCGTGACCGGGCCGAGCGGGTCGGGCAAGTCGAGCCTCGCCTTCGACACCCTGTACGCGGAGGGTCAGCGCCGGTACGTGGAGTCACTCTCCACCTACGCCAAGCAATTCCTGGAGCGAATGCCGAAACCGGCGGTGGACCGGATCGATGGGATTCGGCCCTCCGTGGCGATCGACCAGCGCAACACCGTGCAGACGAGCCGATCCACCGTCGGAACGGTCACCGAAGTCTGGGACTACCTTCGCCTGCTGTGGAGCCGCGTCGGTCACACCATCTGCCCGGAGTGCGGCGTGCGGGTGGTCCCGGACACCGTCGCTTCGGCTACCGATGCCGTGATGGCGCTGCCGCCGGACACCCGCGTGTACGTGACCTTTCCGTGGACCGGCCGCGAGGGCCTCGATCCGGCCTCCGCCGGCGATCAACTGCGAGCGCGGGGGTACGTTCGCGTCGTGGCGGACGGCAGAGAGCACCATCTCGACCCCGAGGGGAGCGGGGATCCGGACCTCCCGCTGACGGCGGCTGACGAGGTGCTCGTGGTGGTGGACCGGGTGGCCGTATCCCCGGAGGATCGGGAACGGGTGTCGGAGGCCCTCGCGGACGCCTTCGCCGAGAGCCACGGCCATGCCGAGGTACTGGTCGTCGATCGTGCCCCCGATGGGGAGTTGCGGGTGGACCGTCATCTCGCCTTCAACGAGAGGTTCCTCTGCAGCCGCTGCTCTCGACGGTTTCCCGAGCCGACCCCACTCCTGTTCAGCTTCAATCACCCGGTGGGTGCCTGCGCGACCTGCAACGGCTTCGGGGCCGTGCTCGAGTACGACTTCGACCTGATCGTACCCGATCGCGACCGCTCGCTCGTCGGCGGCGCGATCGATCCCTGGACCAAGCCCCGCTACCGGAAGGAGCGCGCCGCGCTGCTCGAGTTCGCGTCCCGCCGCGGCGGCGACATCGATGCTCCCTGGCGTGAGCTTCCGGACTCCCTGCGCGACGAGCTCCTGCACGGCAGCGAGGAGTTCGAAGGCGTCTTTCCCTTCCTTCGGGGAAGGGAACGGAAGCGCTACAAGCAGTACATTCGGGTGTTTCTCCGCCAGTATCAGCGGCCAAGAATCTGCCCATCCTGCGGCGGTGCCCGGCTCAAGCCGGAGGCGCTGAACATCCGGATCGGTTCCGAGACGATCGCAGCCGTCGCCGACCTGACCTTCGATGAGCTCGGCGGATGGCTGGCGTCGGTGCCATTCACTTCCTTCGAGGCCGAGGTCGCGGAGACCATTCTCGACGAGATCCGGGATCGCGTCTCGTTCCTGCGCGAAGTCGGCCTCGGGTATCTCACCGCGAGCCGCCAGGCCCGATCGCTGTCCGGCGGAGAGATGCAGCGCATCCGGCTGGCAGGCAGTCTCGGAAGCCGCCTGGTGGACACGCTGTACGTGCTGGACGAGCCGACGATCGGGCTTCACCCGAAGGATGCAGAGAGATTCCTCAACGTCCTTCGTCGGCTCCGCGATGCCGGCAACACGGTTCTCGTGGTCGAGCACGATGCCGACGTGCTCCGGGTCGCCGATCGGATCATCGAGTTGGGACCCGGCGCCGGCGAGCACGGGGGTACCGTCGTGTTCGAGGGCGACTGGGAGGCGTTGCTGGCCTCCGGAACTGCGACCGGAGAAGCGCTTCAGGGTCACGACCGGACCCACCGCCGCCGGCCCGACCTGGAAGCCGGGGGGCGGCTCGTGCTGCGCAATGCGACGTTGCACAACGTCCGGGGGCTGGATCTCGAGATTCCTCTCGGTGCACTGACGGTGGTGACGGGCGTGTCGGGATCCGGCAAGTCGACGATGGTCCACGACCTGCTCTATCGTGCCCTCGAGTCCGAGATTCTCGGGGCCTCCTCGGCCCGACTTCACCTCGGCGAGGCGTCGGGTCGGTGGGAGTCGCTGACCGGCATCCACGGCCTGAGCGACGTGATCCTCGTCGACCAGAGTCCGATCGGCCGGACACCCCGCTCGAACCCGATCACCTACATCAAGGGGTGGGGCGAGATCCGGAAGCTGTTCGCGAGTCAGCCGGAGTCCAGACGGCGGGGCTACGGGCCCGGACACTTCAGCTTCAATGTCGCCGGCGGACGCTGCGAGGCCTGCAAGGGGGCCGGCGAAGAAGTGGTCGAGATGGTCTTTCTCGCGGACGTATCGGTTCCGTGCGAGGTATGCGGGGGCGCACGGTTCAAGCCCGAGGTGCTCGAGATCCGCTTCCGGGGGAAGAACATCCGCGAGGTCCTCGATCTGACCGTAGACGAAGCCATCCGATTCTTCATCCGACAGGACCGACTCGGGGAAACCCTCTGGCAACTGCAGCGCGTAGGACTCGGGTATCTCCGGCTCGGGCAATCGGCCACCACGTTGTCGGGCGGTGAGGCGCAGCGCCTGAAGATCGCGCGCGAGCTCACGCGCGGCGCCGGAAGCAAGAAGCGCATCTACCTGCTCGACGAGCCGACCACAGGACTGGGCGCGGGTGAGGTGGCACGGCTCATCGGTGTCCTCCGGCAGCTTACGGAGGCCGGTCACACGGTCGTCGTGGTCGAGCACAATCTCGACGTGATTTCGAGCGCCGACTGGGTCGTCGATCTGGGACCCGGGGCCGCTGCCGAGGGCGGCAGGATCGTAGCCGAAGGCCCTCCGGAGAGCATCGCGGCCCGACCCGGATCGCACACGGGCCACTTCCTCGCCCGGTACCTCGAGGCCCGGTCGCCGCGGCGTCCGGAACTCAGCGGTGCCGGCGACGCCTGACACCGATGCAGCCCGCCGGACGCCGTGCCCGACCGTCCGTCTCGGTGCTCATGCCGTGCAGGAATGCCGAGCCCTGGCTCAGCGCCTGTCTGGACAGCCTGTCCGCCCAGACCCTTTCCGACTTCGAAGTGATCGCAGTCGACGACGGGTCTACCGATCGCACCGCCTCGATTCTCCGCGAGCGTGCCGGAATCGATCCTCGGATCCGATTCCTGGCCGCTCCCCCCGGGAGTGCCGGTACCGGCCTCGTCGCGTCGCTCGTCCGGGCGGCGGCGGCTGCCAGAGCGCCGCTGCTGGCCCGGATGGACGCTGACGATCTCTGCCGCCCGGATCGGCTGGCATCCCAGTTCGAATTCCTCGCCCGGCATCCGGAGATGGCGGCCTGCGGGACCGGAGTTCGCCTGTTCCCCCGTGCTGCGCTCGGGTCGGGTTACCGCCGGTACGAGGCCTGGCTCAACCAGAGGGTGACAGCGGAATCACTGCTGACGGATCTGTTCGTCGAGTGTCCGATCGCTCACCCCTCTCTGATGATCCGGGCTTCCGTGCTGACCGGCCTCGGCGGCTACCGGGACACCGGCTGGCCGGAAGACTACGACCTGCTGCTCAGGCTGCATGCCGCCGGGATGAGTGCCGCCAATCTCCCGGACGTCCTGTTGGAGTGGCGGGTCCGGCCCGAGCGACACTCCCTGCGATCGGAGCGGTATGCGCCCGATGCCTTCCGGCGCTGCAAGGTGCACTTCCTCAAGGAATCGTTCCTGCCCGCGGGGCGCCCGCTGGTCGTCTGGGGTGCCGGAAAGGTGGGCAAGCCGCTGGTCCGGGAACTCGTACGCCAGGGGCTCCGGGTGGATGCTTTCGTGGATCTCGACCCCCGCAAGATCGGCCAGATGATCCATGGTGCGCCGGTTCTCTCACCGGCCGGATTCGCCGAGCTTCCGCGACTTCCGGTGGAGGCTCCGTACGTGCTCGTCGCCGTCGGCTCTCCCGGAGCCCGCGAGGAGATCCGTCAGGCCCTCGACGACCTGGGTCGGAGCGAGATTCTCGACTACCGGGTGTGCGCCTGAAACGGTCGCCAAACAGGTCCTTTTCAGCTATATTTTACCGATTATACCAGCCCCGATCCGGTCGCCCGGATCCGCGCCGACGGATGGCGTGACGGAGCCGGCGGAACCACGACGAAGCGGAGTCCATGGAGATCGAAGAGCGCACGGAGCGGATCGAACAGAGACTGCTCGAAGACGAGATGCGGGAATCGTTCATCGATTACTCGATGAGCGTGATCGTGCAGCGGGCCCTTCCGGACGTCAGGGACGGCCTGAAGCCGGTGCACCGGCGCATCCTGTACGCCATGCACGAGGCCGGCCTCGCGCCGAATCGGCCCTACAAGAAGAGTGCGACGGTAGTGGGTGACGTGCTCGGCAAATACCACCCGCACGGTGACTCTGCGGTGTACGACTCGCTCGTCCGCATGGTGCAGGACTTCTCGCTGCGCTATCCGCTGGTGGACGGCCAGGGGAACTTCGGCTCGATCGACGGAGACAGCGCCGCGGCATATCGATACACCGAGTCCCGGCTGGCGCCGCTGGCCACGGAAATGCTCTCCGACATCGATCGCTCCACGGTGAATTTCGTTCCCAACTTCGACGACCGGCTGGAGGAGCCCGTCGTACTGCCGTCACTTCCGCCCAACCTCCTGATCAACGGCTCCTCGGGCATCGCCGTGGGGATGGCGACGAATATCCCGCCCCACAACCTGCGGGAGGTGGTCGCCGCGATCGATCTGCTGGTTCGCGAGCCGGAGGCGACGGTCGAAGAGCTGATGGAGCACGTGAAGGGGCCCGATTTCCCGACTGCGGGACTGGTGTATGGCCTCGACGGAATTCGCGACGCGTATACCGAGGGACGGGGCCGGGTGGTCATCCGCGCTCGCGCTCACTTCGAAGAACGTCCGAACGGCGGCGAGCGGATCGTGGTCACCGAGATCCCGTTCATGGTCAACAAGAGCCGCCTCATCGAGCAGATCGCACAGCTCGTGCGCGATCGCCGCACCGAGGACATCGCGGATCTCAGGGACGAATCGGACCGCGACGGGATCCGGGTAGTGATCGATCTGAAGCGCGATGCGATTCCGCAGATCGTGCTCAATCAGCTGTTCAAGCACACCCAGATGCAGTCCACGTTCGGCGTGATCATGCTGGCACTGGTGGACGGGGTGCCGAAGGTCATGGATCTCAAGGAGATCCTGCAGCACTTCATCGACCACCGTCACCTCGTGATCGTGCGCCGCAGCGAGCACGATCTCGCGGCCGCGAAGTCCCGGGAGCACATCCTCCAGGGCTTCAAGATCGCGGTGGACAACATCGATGAAGTCGTGGCGATCATCCGTGGATCCGACGATGCGCCTCAGGCCGCAGAGCGCCTCATCGCCCGATTCGAACTGAGTAAGGAGCAGGCCGACGCGATCCTGGGGATGCGGCTCTCCCGCCTCACCGGACTCGAGCACCTGAAGCTGGAGGAAGAGCTTCGCGAAGTCCGCTCGATGATCGAGGAACTGGAAGAGCTGCTCGGGTCGCGCGAGCTCCGCATGGAGATGATCCGCGACGAGCTTCGCGAGTTCGCGGACAAGTACGGCGATGATCGACGCACCGAGATCGTCGGCATGGCGGCCAGTTTCCGGGCCGAGGATCTGATCGCCGACGAAGAGATGGTGATCACGATCAGCCACGAGGGCTACATCAAGCGGATTCCGCCCGACACGTACCGGCAGCAGCGCCGGGGCGGGCGGGGCATCGCCGGAATGAGCACGAAGGAAGAGGACTGGGTAGAGCACCTGTTCCTCGCGCACACGCACGACTACCTGCTCGTGATCACGGCCCGCGGCCAGCTCTACTGGCTGAAGGTGCACCAGATCCCACCCGCCTCACGGGTGTCTCGCGGGAAGCCGATCGTCAACCTGCTCAACATCGAGAAGGACGAGCAGATCGCCTCGATCGTCCGGGTGCGGGAATTCAGCGAGGACCAGAATCTCTTCTTCGCGACCCAGAAAGGGCTGATCAAGAAGACGAGCCTGGCAGCGTACGGGCACGTGCGAAGCGTGGGGATCAACGCGATCAACATCGTCGATGACGACCGCCTGATCGACGTACAGCTGACCGGGGGCGACAACGACGTGCTGCTCGCTACCCGCAATGGCAAGTCGATCCGGTTCACCGAATCCGACGCGCGCGGAATGGGCCGGGCTACCCGCGGTGTGCGCGGCATTTCGCTGGCGAAAGGGGATGCCGTCGTCGGGATGGTGGTGGTGCGCCGGGAGGGCAGTGTGCTGACGGTGACTCGCCTCGGAATGGGCAAGCGGACGCCGGTGGACGAGTACAGGGTGCAGCGCCGCGGCGGGAAGGGGCTGATCAACCTGCGGCTGACTCCGAAGACCGGCGAGGTCATCGCGGTCAAGGAAGTGACCGACGACGACGAGCTGATGCTGGTCACCCGTGCCGGTGTGATCAACCGCCAGCATGCCTCCGAGATCCGGGTGATCGGAAGAAACACGCAGGGCGTGCGCCTGGTTTCGCTCGACGAAGGAGACGAGGTGGTGGACGTGGCTCGAATCCTCGTCGATCTGAGCGAGGTGGATTCGGAGGGAGGCGAGATCCTGGCCGGCTCGCCGGAGGCCGACCCCGACGTCGGGGAGCCGGCGACGACGGAGCGGGCGGAGTCCTGACTTGGGCCCGTCGCTCGTCGGCCTCGACGAGATCCGCGCCGCCGCTGTCCGGATTCGGGGCGTGGCTCGCAGGACGCCGCTCCTCGATGCTCCTTTCGCGTCGGGCCGGGTCTGGTTGAAGGCGGAATCCCTGCAGCAGGTGGGAGCCTTCAAGCTTCGCGGAGCCTACAACTTCCTGGCGTCGTGCGAGCCGGCGGCGCTCTCCGACGGGGTGGTGACCTATTCCTCGGGCAATCACGCGCAGGCCGTGGCGTGGAGCGCGCGGGCCTTCGGAGTGCCCGCGACTGTCGTCATGCCGACCGATGCGCCCCGCGTGAAGCGCGAGGCGACGATTGCCTACGGAGCCCGGGTCGAGGAGATCGGAACGACCACGGTCGAGCGTCGGGCGCGCGCGGAGGAACTCCTCGCGGAGTGCGGGGGCGTCATGGTCCCGCCGTTCGATCATCGCGCGATCATAGCCGGGCAGGGGACGACGGGTATCGAGATTCACGAGCAGCTCGGCGAGGAGCGGATCCGTCGAGCCGATTCCGCGTCTCCCGTCGGACCGTTGTCTCTGCTTCTCGTGCCGATCGGAGGTGGTGGGCTGCTCGCCGGAGTCGCGGCTGCGATCCGAAGTCTATCTCCGGAGACACGGATCATCGGGATCGAGCCCGAGGGGGCGCCCAAGATGAGACGATCTCTGGAAGCGGGCGCTCCGATCACCCTCGACCACGTTTCCACGATCGCCGACGGCCTGAAGCCGATTCGGCCGGGAGATCTGACTTTCGAGCATACACGGCAACTGGTGGACGACGTGGTGCTCGTCGACGACGCGAGCATCCGCCGGGCGGTGCTGTGGTGCTACGAGCGGCGACTCGTCGTCGAGCCGAGCGGGGCGGCCACGGTTGCTGCGCTGCTTTCAGGCCGGGTGACGCCGGCACCCGGCGGCGAGACCTGCGCGCTTCTCTCCGGCGGCAACCTGGATCCGCAGCTGATGGCCGCCTGGCTGGAGGAAGCGTCGTGACGGCGCCGTTCGTCGGACTCACCGCCCCGGTTCGGGACAGCGACATCGGAATGCCGCGAGTGATGGTAGAGGTCGGGTATCTGCACGCGCTCGGCGCGTGCGATCTCGTCCCGCTCGTCCTTTCGCCGCTCGACGATACGCGCTTGCGCGATCGGGTGTTCGAGCTCTCTTCGGGTCTCGTGCTCTCCGGGGGGGAGGACGTGGATCCGGCCAGGTACGGCCAGTCTCCCGACGGGGCGCGCACGGTCTCACCGGAGCGCGACGCGATGGAGCTCGAACTCCTTCGGCGCGCTCTCGATCGCCGCCTTCCGGTGCTCGCGATCTGCCGGGGAATTCAGTTGCTCAACGTCGGACTCGGGGGCACCCTGTACCAGGATCTCGAAACGAAGATGGGCACCGCGATCGACCACGACCGGTTCCGGGAGTTCGCGGGCCACATTCACGCGATCCGACCCGATGGGCCGGAGCTGCTGGACGGGGTCTTTCCCGACGGAGAGTTCGTGCAGAATTCCGCGCATCACCAGGGCATCCAGGATCTCGCACCTGCCCTGACCGCGGTCGCCCGGGCACCGGATGGTCTCGTGGAGGCCGTGGAGTATCGCCAACCGGGTGCAGCCTGGACCGTGGGGGTGCAGTGGCACCCCGAGCGCAAGCTGGAAGATCCCTCGGGAACGAATCGCAGGCTGTTCGCGCGCTTCGCGGCAGCGGTGCGGGAGCGGGCCACCGGGCGCGAGTCGGTGTCGTCGCCTGTCGCGAAGATCCCAGAGATGACGAGGTGATGAGGTGATGCGGCCGCTGCTCTTCGACATCGATGGTACGCTCGTGGATACGCTGGGCGCGGGACGGGCGGCCCTCGAACGGGCGATGATCGAGGTATATGACGAGACCGGTCCGATCGACGAGTTCGACTTCCATGGTCGCACGGATCCATCGATCGTCCGGGAGCTGCTCGGGTCGGCGGGCAAGACGGGACCGTGGATCACGGCCCGATTCCCGAGTCTCTGGCGAACGTATCTCGCCTTCCTCGAAGAGGAGCTGAGCCGACGAGAAGGGGAGGTGACTCTGTTCGAGGGAGTGCTCGATCTCCTGGACGCGCTGGAGGGGGATGATCGGTTCACCATCGGTCTCGTGACCGGCAACCTCGAGGGGGGAGCGATCAGGAAGCTCCGGGCCGGCGGAATCGCCGAACGATTCACATTCGGTGCCTATGGATCCGACTCCGAGCGTCGCGCCGATCTTCCTCCGATCGCGGTCGATCGCGCCTCGGAGCTGATCGGCACTCGACTGCGGACGAAGGATGCGATCGTGATCGGGGACACACCGGAGGACATCCGCTGCGCGCGGGCGAGTGGCGCACGGGTTCTCGCGGTCGCCACGGGCCGACACGGTCCCGCCGAGCTGCGGCACTTCCGTCCCGACGCGGTGGTGGAGAGTCTGGCCGAGACCGTGGACATTCTGCAGATCCTGTCCGAATGATGGAAGCACCCCTGAAGCTCGACGTGCTCGTGGAGGGCCGAAGTGTTCAGCGCGGTGCCGACGTCACCGCCGGCGTCGACGGCCTGACCTGCGGCGATGTCATCCTGCGCTGGGCCGATGTGTTCTTCGTCTCCCGACGCGCCGGGATGGTGCTGCTGTTCGGGGCTTCCGGAGCCGCCGTGATCAAGGGGAGCGGAGAGGATCTGGACCGGCTGGAGGGCTGGGTTTCGGACGCCGTCGACCTGACCGAGGTCCGCCGCCGGCTCGTACGACAGCTGGGCCACGAGGTGGTCCTGTTCACGGCCGCCTGTGCCGCACGGGGCTCGCTGGACGGCCGCAGGATCAACGGACTCTACGTGGCCGCGGCCACCCGGCGTGCTCTCTACCTGATATCGGGCCGCGAGCAGTGGTCCCTGGTCTGGCCCGTCGAGCGAGTGAAGCGGGAACTGGCGAGACCGGAAGAACCCGGGGGCGACGCGCTGGTCCTGGCTCGGGGCGATGATACCCGGATCAGCCTCCGGTACCTGCTTCCCGAGGAAGTCATCGCGCTGGCCACGACAGCCCGCAAGGAGCGGCCCGGTCCCGCCGCCGGCGCACCGGAACTCGAGCTGTTCACTCGGAGAGAGGTCTCGACACCGCAGGCCGCGGAACTGCCGGAGTTCTCCCTCGCCGCAGGATCTCTGCAAGCGGTCGCGGACCGGGCGGCAGCGAACGTTCCGGGCGAGCTTCAGACGCGCGCCCTGATGCCGACCGGTTTCTTCGAGTTGCACTTCCTCGAACTTGGAGAGATCGCTCTCGGCCCGTTGCTGCTCAGGAAGTCTGCAGCCGGAGGCGCCGACAGTCTCGAACGTGCGGTGATCGCGATGGACGCGGTCGGACTCCGTGAAGACACGCGTGCGGCGGTGGCCAACGCATCCAACCGGACACTGGCCGTGTACGACGAACAGGTGGACCGGTTGTCGTCGATGAAGGCCGGTGGAGGGCGGAGCGACAGGGACTTCAGAATCGAATCCACCGAGCGGGACCGCCTTGCCGAGCGCATGCAGGCTCCGTTCGAGCGCCTGTGGGCACGATTCGAGGGACTCGAGGAACAGCAGGAGAAGTTGCTCGGCCGCCTCGAGGAGTACGACGCCGGCTCTCCCGCAGAGGATGACGCGGATTTGCATGAGGCCGCAGAGGAGTGGCGCGCGACGCTCGGTCGTCTGGATGGGGGGTACGAAGCCGCGTGGCGGGAGCTGGTGGAGGAGATCGAGAAGACCTGGTCCACGCTGCTGCTGCCGCGGCTGGCCCGGGTGACGGAAGTGGAGTCGACGGGTCCCCCGGAGTGGGTCAAGCTCGCGGGGATCGGGCTCGCCACGCTGGTCGTGGCGGCCCTGCTGATTACGTGGCTGGTCGTCTGAACCGAGGCGAACTCGCGAAACGGAACACGAAAGATATCTTGTCGCCTGGCCAGATCGTCGATCGACGTCTGGCCGGGGTGGATTGATCCGGCACGAGCAAGGAGATGAAGGTGGCTACACGGAATAACGGGGGTGGCGGAAGCAAGTGGTTCTACTGGCTGCTGGGACTGGTCGTCCTGGCCGGTGTGGGCTGGTTGCTGACTGCGGGACGATCGAGCGGCGAAGCCGAGGCACTGCCACCGCTGAGTGTGGCGCAGACCACCGGAATCGAAGCCGACCCGGGCGCCGGCATCGCGATCGGGCCCGAGGACGCACCGGTCACGATTTACGATTTCTCGGACTACCTCTGCCCGCACTGCCGCGACTTCAACGCGATGGTCGGGAAGCTGCTGCGGCGCAACTACGCGGTACCGGGGGGACCCCTGCGCTGGGTGTCCTACGAATTCCCGTTGGGTGACAGGTCGTTTCCGGCCACCGTGGCGGCGCACTGTGCGCAGGACCAGGGAAAGTACTGGGAGATGCACGACATGCTGTACGCGAAGGTCGATTCGTGGGCCGCGGAGTCGAATCCGACGGGCAAGTTCGTCGACCTCGCGAAGGAGATCGGCATGGACGGCGGGGAGTTCCGGAAGTGCATGGACTCTCGTGAGAGTGTCTCGAAGATCCTCGCCTCGAAACAGTACGGAGTGAACCTCGGCGTGACCGGAACTCCGACGATTTTCGTGAACGGTCAGCCGGTTCCCCGCACGAACCAGTTCTATTCGTACCAGGGGCTCGAAGCGTTCATTCAGCAGCAGGCCGCGACGGCCGCGAGCGGCGCCGCCGAGTGAGCCCGGCAGCTCGCTACCGGGGTGTCGCCCTGCTGGCGCTGGCGGGACTGTTCATCTCGCTCTACCTGCTCCTGTACCACCTGGGCTTCTACGGTGTCCTCGCCTGCGGATCCGGGTCGTGCGACATCGTGCAGGCATCCCGGTACGCCGACTTCCTGGGAATCCCGGTACCTGCGTGGGGGGTTGCCTGGTATGGCGCAGTGGTGGCTCTCTCACTCGTCCAGCAGGCCCGCGGTCATGCCGAGGGCCTGCCGGCGAGGCTGCTGGACCTGGCCGCCCTGGGGGGGCTGGCCTTCTCGATCTACCTGACGGCGATCGAGCTGTTCGTTCTCCACGCGGTCTGCCGGTGGTGCGTGGTGAGCGCTCTCCTGGCGGTAGGCATCTTCCTGCTGGCAGCGCCGTGGAACGGGTTGCGGACCTCCACCCGGAGTTCCACGGCCTGAGTCCGCCGCGCCGTCAGGCGCTGGCCCTCCAGAATCCCTCCAGGGCGTCTCCGTGCATGGAGCTGCGGAGCTTGTCGAAGGCGCGATTCCGGATCTGTCGGATGCGCTCCCGCGTGACGCCGAGCAGTTCACCGATCTGCTCGAGTGTCATCTCTTCGCCGTCGTCGAGTCCGTAATAGAGGACGAGGATCTTCCTCTCACGCTCGGTCAGGTACTTCTCGAACATCTTCTCGAGAAACTCTCGCCGTGCCTGGGCCTCGACGTCGAGCTCGATATCGGTTTCGTCGGCGCCGGAGAATCGCTCCCCGAACGAGGCGCTGTCCCGGTCCGACTTGTCGAGCGGCGCATCGAGGCTGAGTTCGGCCGAGGCGACCCGCCGAAGCGCACGGACCGTTTCGACCGGCTCCTTCATCTCCTCCGCGATTTCCCGGTCGGTCGGACTGCGTCCGAACTTCTGGGTCAGCGCCGTTTCGGTGCGGGAGAGCTTGACCAGATTCGAATTCTGATTCAGCGGGATGCGGACGGAGCGGGTCTGCTCGGCCAGTGCCTGGAGCACCGTCTGCCGGATCCACCACACGGCGTACGAGATGAACTTCACACCCTTGTCCGGATCGAACTTCTTGACTGCCTTGAGCAGCCCCTCGTTACCGATGCAGACCAGCTCGGCGAGGTTGAGACCCC
>CBDTXM010000069.1:0-14623 GCA_965364445.1 uncultured bacterium
CCGAGTGCGGTCGCCATCGCGAGCGCCCCCCCGGCCCCCGCGACTCGGCGGCGCCGTCGCTCGGACGCGCCCGCCCCGGCCAGCAGGCGTCCGATCCCGAGCAGGACTCCGATCCCGACGAGGTGCGCCGCATCGATCCCGAGAGCCGCGACGATCGAGACTCCGATCCCCGCCGAGTCGCCCCCGAGCTCCGAGGTCACGAGGCCCGCTACCGCCAGCCCGTGCGCGAGCCCTGCCGCGGCGGCGACCGACAGAAGACCACGCCGCTCCTCGGCGGGGCGCAGGGCCTCGCGTGCGAGGAACGCCGCCGCGACGGCGAACAGGATTTCGGCCGGCACGCCCGGAAGCGTCGGAACCGGCCCCGCCGCCAGAGCCGTTCCCACGAGCTGCCCGCCGGTGAACGCCGTAACGACCGCAGGTGCCGTGGCGGCGCCCAGCGCCGCGGCCACGGCCACGAACAGCCAGTGCACCGGCGAGCGCAGCGCGTGGCTGACGCCCGTCCGCGCCGCGTCTGCCGCCACGCCGACCGGGTCCGGCGCCGCCGTGCCCTGCGGCAGCTCCCAGGCGGGGTCTCCCGGGCTGATCACCCGCGCGAAGCTGTCGCCCGACAACAGCTCGACCCGGGCTACCGTCGTGAGAGCCGTATTACCGAACGGGTAATCGATCCCTACCGCACGGCCGGTGATCGGGGCCCCGCAGCTCCAGGTCTGCTCGAATACCCAGGCTCCGGGCTGCGGGGTAACGGTGCGTTCGCCGACTGGCGCACAGCCTTCGGGCAGACTGGGCGTGGGTACGGCCCGGGCGGGCAGCACCGTGGGTACGCGCCAGGTCACCCGATACCGGTCGGGCTCCACCTCCACGATCCGCATGTGCGCGGGAGGGCCGACGTCGGCCCTCGTGAATACGGGGGTGAGGAGTGTGAGGAGCGCCGCGAGCGCGGCGCTCCACGGGGTTATTCGCTCAGGCCGAATCGTCTTCCCCCGTCTCGATATCCACCTTTCGGCCCTCGGGTTCGGCGCGTGCCTTCTCGACCGCACCCTCGAGCCGCTCCTTCAGACTTCCGCCCAGCGCCCCGAGATGCCCCTTCAGCTCCTCGATCTGCACGCCCAGCTTCTCGCCCAGGTCTTCCAGCGCCTCGGCCGCGGCTTCCGTCTTGCCCGGTTTCATGAACGGATACCGGTAGTCCAGCGCCGGAACGAAGGTCTCCTTCACCGAGCGCGGCGAGATCCAGCGGATCAGGTTCAGATAGGAGCCGGCCTTGTCGTTCGTGCCGCTGGCCCGGGCGCCGCCGAACGGCTGCTGCCCGACCACCGCGCCCGTGGGCTTGTCGTTGATGTAGAAGTTACCGGCGGCGTGCCGCAGGGCCGCCATTGCCTGGCGCGCGGCGCCGCGGTCCTGGGAGATCACGGCTCCCGTGAGGGCGTACGGCGAGGTCCCGTCCACGACCTTCAGGGTTTCTTCCCACTTCGCGTCTTCGTAGACGTGCACGGTCAGAACCGGGCCGAAGATCTCCTCGCACATGGTCAGGTACTTCGGGTCCTTCGCGAGGATCACGGTCGGCTCGATGAAGTAGCCCTTCTCGTCGGAGCATTCGCCTCCGAACAGGACCTCCGCGTCCGATGCCTCTTTCGCGTGGTCGATATAGCCCTTGATGTCGGCGTAGGCCGAGCCGTCGATGACGGCGCAGAAGAAGTTCTCGAAGTCACGCGGGTCGCCCATCTTCACCGTGGCGAGCTCGGCACCGAGCTTCTCCTTCACCTCCGGCCACAGCGATGCGGGTACGTAGGCCCGTGAGGCAGCGCTGCACTTCTGCCCCTGGTACTCGAAAGCGCCCCGGATCATCGCCGTCACCAGCGCGTCCACGTCGGCCGACTCGTGCGCGACGATGAAGTCCTTTCCGCCCGTCTCACCCACGATCCGCGGATAAGAGCGGTAGTTCTCGAGGTTGTCGGCTACCTGCTTCCACAGGCTCTGGAATACGCCGGTCGAACCGGTGAAGTGAATCCCTGCGAGATGTGGACTCTTGATCAGGTGCTCGGTGATCTGCGACGAATTCCCGGGCAGGAAGTTGATCACGCCGCCCGGAAGTCCGGCTTCCTGCAGCAGCCGCATCAGGAAGTAGGAGCTGTACAGCGAGGTCCGCGCCGGCTTCCAGATCGCCACGTTCCCCATCAGCGCCGGGGCCGTCGGCAGGTTTGCGCCGATCGAGGTGAAGTTGAACGGCGAGATCGCGTAGATGAAGCCTTCGAGCGGCCGGTAGTCCATGTAGTTCCACATGCCCGGGGAACTGATCGGCTGCTGCGCGTAAAGCTCGCGTGCGTAATGGACGTTGAACCGCCAGAAATCGATGATCTCGCACGCCGCGTCGATTTCCGCCTGATGGACCGTCTTCGACTGTCCGAGCATCGTCGAAGCGTTCAGGGTCGCCCGCCACGGGCCGGCCAGCAGATCGGCCGCCTTGAGAAGCACCGCGGCCCGGTCCTGCCAGGGCCAGTTCGACCACTCGTGCCAGGCTTCGTGACCCGTGTCGATCGCCGCCTGGATGTGCTCGGGCTTCGCCTTGTGATAGCGGGCCAGCACGTGGCCGTGGTCGTGAGGCATGACCACGTCGGCCGTGTCGCCCGTGAGGACGTCCTCGCCACCGACGATCACGGGGATGTCGATCACTTCCGAGGCCATCATCTCGAGGGTGTTCTTCAGTTCGGCCCGTTCCAGTGAACCGGCTTCGTAAGGCAGTACGGGCTCGTTGATCGGAAGAGGCGGGCGGAGATCGCCCTCAACGGTCATTCCGTGGGGATCCGGATGCATGGTTCTGAACTCCGTGTCTGGCGGGTATCTGACGGCGGAGCCCCGGAATTCGGCGAAAGCGGTATGGCCGAGTCCGCCTCGCGGGAACCGGTCTGCGCTCCGCAGGGTTTCCCGTAGCCGCGGGTACCGTAAGTTCCGACGCAACGGGTCCGCGCACTGAGTCCGTAATGGTACTGGATGAATGACCCGGAGGCCACCATGACAGGCATATCGACTCCCGTCACTACGGCGCCGCCCGAATCGACCGTGAATCACGAGAGCGAGTGGAAGCGAGGGATACCCTGGGACCGCTACCTCGAGCACGAGGTCCGCGAGAATGCCAGGCTGTGGAGCGACGTGTGGCGAAGAGCCCGGAGTCCCGAGGAGCAGGTGAAGCGACTGGAGACCATCGGCGGTGCGTGGCGCCTGCTGGTCCTCTCCGAGGACTGGTGCGGTGATGCTTCGAACACGGTGCCCGTGCTGGCGCGATTCGCGGCCGACGCACCCGGGATCGAGCTCCGCATCCTGAAGCGCGACGAGAATCCGGAGCTGATGGATCAGTACCTGACGAGCGGCAGCCGCTCGATTCCGCTTGCCATCCTGCTCGACGAGGAGGGCAACGCGGTCGGTCGCTGGGGACCACGTCCGGCAGAGCTGCAGGCATTCGTGATTCACCAGAAGCGAGCCGGCACGCAATCCGCCGGAGATACCTACAAGGACACCCGTCGATGGTACGCCAGGGACCGGGGCGTCACCACGATCCGGGAGCTCGTGGACGGGATCGAGAAGGCGGCCGGGTTGCGTGAGCGAGGTGCCGACCGGTGAAGCACCCCCGGGAAATGGCTCGCCTCTCGTTCTGCGCCGCGCTGCTCGCGATCTCGGCGACCCCGGGTAGCGGAGGCGCCCAGGAGACCGTGTCCCTGCAGGCCGCCGCCGATGCCGTGGACGAAGCTGAGCTGGTTCGGGAGCGGGCCCGGGATGCCGACGCCCACAAGCGGGCGCCCCTGACTTATGACGTGGCGGACAGCCTCTTCTCCGAGGCGAAGGAGCGACTCGAGGACGATCCGCCGGAGCCGGAGGAAGCGTCCCGACTGGCGGCTGCCGCTGCGCAGGGCTTCGCCCACGCCGAGAGACTCGCCCCGCTCGCCGACAGCATCCACAGCCGAAAGGTGAGCGGAGAAGAGATCCTGCTGCGCCGTGAAACCTACCTCGCCGAGATTTCTGCGGCGCTGGCCCTGTCTCCGGATTTCGAGGCGGGTCTCGATGCCACGTCGCAACGGGTTCTCGCCGGAGCGGCGGCGGCCGAGGCGGAGAGATCCCGGCTGGAACAGGAGCTGGGCGAACGGTCGGAGCGCGTCTCCCAGCTCGAGGCGCGACTCGACAGTGTCGAAGCCCGGCTGGCAGACGTCGAGCAGCGCGAGGCGGCCGCGACGGCGGAGCTGGCGAGGCGGGAGGAGCGGGAGCGCCGGCTGCGCGAGGTCCGTGCGATATTCGATCCGGACGAGGCGGAAGTGCTGGTGACGGACGACCGGGTTACGGTCCGTCTGGCCGGTCTGTCGTTCCCATCGGGTTCGGCCGAACTGGGTCCGGACAACGCCCCGCTGCTGACCAAGCTCGAGCGAGTCGTGCGCGACTTCCCCGGCGCCCGGATCACGGTCGAAGGTCACACCGACAACGTGGGCAACGATGCGACCAACCAGGCACTGAGTCAGCGCAGGGCGATCGCCGTGCGCGACTACCTGCTCACGGGTGTCGCGATGAGCGCCGACCGCATTTCCGCGATCGGTTACGGCAAGTCCCGTCCGATCGCGCCCAACGACACGGCAGAGGGACGCCGCCGGAACCGCCGCATCGACGTCACGATCGACATCACGGGATGAGCGGGCTCCGGGGCTCGAGGATGGAACACGAAGCCCGCCCTCACCGTATCGCATAGACGCGAAAGACACCGGGACCTCCGCACGATCGGCCACGTGCCGTCCCTCCGATTCGTACCGGTTTTCACGTTACCCAGGAAGGAGTCCGAGATGGGCTATCCGTTCAAGCTTCCAGAGCTTGGCTACGACTACGATGCGCTCGAGCCCTACATCGATGCGCAGACGATGGAGATTCACCATTCCAAGCACCACGCGGGCTACACGAACAAGTTGAACGCGGCGCTGGAGAGCCGGGAAGCGCTGCAGCGTTTCTCCGCCGAGCAGCTGCTGTGGCACTTCGATTCGCTGCCCTCTGATGTGCAGACGGCCGTTCGGAACAACGGGGGCGGGTTCGTCAATCACAAGCTGTTCTGGAACGTGATCGCTCCCGGGGGATCGAGCGGCCCCGAGGGGATGCTGGCCGACCAGCTCGGCGACGCGTTCGGCTCGGTGGATGCGTTCAAGGAGAAGCTGACGGCCGCCGCCGGAACGCAGTTCGGGTCCGGTTGGGGCTGGCTCGCGGTCAACTCCTTCGGTGAGCTCGAGGTGTTCTCGACCGCGAACCAGGACAGCCCGCTGATGCGCGGTTACGTGCCGGTAATGGGTGTGGACGTGTGGGAGCACGCCTATTACCTGAAGTACCAGAACCGCCGTCCCGATTATCTCGAGGCGTTCTGGAACGTCGTCAACTGGGACAACGTGGCGGACAATCTCGCGCGCGCGATCGGCGGCCCGGCCCCGATGCTCCAGGCGCTCGAGGACTTCGGCAAGGAGATCCGCAAGTGGGCGGACAAACTCTGATCTCGAATTCGAGTATGCCCGGCGGCACGCTTCGCCGGTCCGTCCCCGCGTCCGGAGGCCCGCTACGGCGGGCCTCCGGTGCATCGGCGGTCGGTGTCGCCCTCGGTGCCTGCGCAATCCTGGCGGGTGCCGGGGGAGCGGTAGCGCAGGACACCCCCTCCCCCCGGCTCGAACTCCAGGACAGCGGCGTCGAGGTGCTCCTTCAGGCCGTGAGCCCGGTGAACGACAGGGTGATCTGGATCAGCGGGCACGGCGGAACATGGCTCCGCACCCTCGACGGAGGCGCGACCTGGGAGAGTGGCGTGGTCCCGGAGGCCGACACGCTGCAGTTCCGTGACGTGCACGCGATTTCGGCCGAGACGGCCTGGCTGCTCGCCGCCGGTCCCGCCGAGATGTCGCGCATCTACCGGACCGATGACGGCGGCCGGAACTGGCGTTTGCAGTGGACGAACGATGAGCCCGACGGATTCTACGATTGTCTCTCCATGTTCGATGACAGACGGGGCCTCGTCTACGGCGATGCGATCGACGGCGAGCTGCGGATCCTCCGGACTACCGACGGGGGAGAGAACTGGTCCCGGTTGGCGGGCGAGCGACTTCCACCCGCGCTGGATGGCGAGGGCGGATTCGCGGCGAGCGGAACCTGCCTGACCATTGGCGCCGAAAATGTGGCCTGGATCGGCACGGGCAACGCCACCCCGGCGCGGGTGCTCCGATCGGCCGATCGAGGCTGGTCGTGGATGGCATCGACAGCACCGGTCGTGGCCGGCGAGGCGGCCGGAATCACTTCCATCGCATTCCGGGATGAGCGTTACGGCCTGGTCGTCGGCGGGCACCTCGGCAAGCCTGACGACCACACGGCGAACGTGGCGCTGACGGCGGACGGTGGCGTCACCTGGACCGCGGGCGGCAGACTCCGTATGGCAGGCGCCGCCTACGGTGTGGCCTGGGTTCCGGGACTGAAGCCACCCGTCGCCGTAGCCGTCGGTCCCGGCGGCGCCGACCTGACCTCCGACGGAGGCATCAGCTTTACGGGCATCGATGATCGGAACTGGTGGGGACTCGGTTTCGCCTCCGCCGACGCCGGCTGGCTGGTCGGCCCGGAAGGCAGGATCGCGAAGATCTCCTTCCGCTGATCGATCGCGAACGAGCGGTTCTCGGGGTTCCCATCGAGCTCGAATTCCGGACGGTGCGAAACTCTCTCGCCGCGCTTCTCGTACGGTGAGCCAACGATTCGGACGTCGACGATGTCCAATCGAAGTGAGAGGGGTGGAACCCGCACCTTCGCGGACCCGGACGAGGTTGGGAGGAGAGGACGATGATCGGGCGGTTGGAGATCCGGGAAGTACTCGGGATGCTGGGGACGCTGGCGGCGCTATCGGTCGCGAGCAGTGCGGTGCAGTCGGTCGAGATCGACAACGCGAAGGTGCGGGACATGCCCGCGATCGAAAGGGTCGCCCCGACGGTGGCGCCTCCGGCTCTCCCGTCTGCGGTCGAGCCGAGGGTCGCGCCGCCGAAGCTCACGCGGGGCTCGCATCTCGAGGAGGTGCAGCTCACGCGACCGGAGGTCCTCGCCCCCCCTCTGAAGTGCCCTCCGCTCGGTGATGGCCGAGTGCGGGGGCACCTGCCTCATTGTCGCGAAATTCTGGTCTGAACTCTACCCGCTGACGCTCTTCCCGCGTCCCGCGTCAGTCCGCCCATTCCCGGTATCCACAATTGGTCCGTAGGCACCCGGCCGCCGGTCGGACAGATAGTCGTACTCGTATTCTCCCGCCTCACGGACCACCAGATTCGCGTCCGCCCTCTCGGGATCGATGTCCACGACGAACGAGTCCGGCTCGGATCCGAGTTCGGCCAGCACCCGGCCTTCCGGATCCGCGGCCACACTGCCCCCCGGAAACGTCACGCCTCGCTCGGTTCCCACCCGGTTCACCGCCAGGTACCAGAGATGATTCTCCCGGGCTCGCACCTGGACCAGTTCCGTCTTCAGCTCTATGTCGGGCCAGTTGGTCGGCAGGATGGCGACCTGCGCTCCGAGCAGCTTGAGGACACGGGCGCTCTCCGGAAACGAACCGTCATAGCAGATGTGGAGCCCGATCCGGCCGATCGGGGTGTCGTGGACACGGAATCCCTCTTCACCCGGAGTGGTGTACCGGTCCACTCCCAGGCACAGCGTGTGGATCTTTCGGTATCGCTCGCGTCGACCGTCGGGTGACTGCAGAAATGCGGCGTTGTAGATCCGCGCCCTCTCCGCGCGCTCGATCGCACCGTACACGCACCAGATGCCGAGATCGCGGCAGGCCTGCTCGATCCGGGCCACTTCGGGCGAGGCCAGGCCCAGGGCGCCCTCGCGGGCTTCGTCGGGATCTTCGAACAGGTATCCGGTCAGCGACGCTTCGGGGAACACGACCAGGCCGGCGCCCTCTGCCGCGGCGACAGAGAGCGACCGGCAGATCCTCTCGGCATTTCCGGTGGCATCGCCGAGAACGGGGTCCGACTGGACGCCGCAGACGCGCAGGGAGCGGGCGGCGATCAGTCCTCCGTGAATGCCACGAACACGGCGGCGCCAACGCCCAGCACCACGACTCCCACGGTCAGCCAGAGCCCGAGCTTGCGCCCGAATTCGGCCCCGGTGTCGGGTTCCGGCTCCGGATACAACTCCCTGACGGTCGCGCCGATCTCCTGGCGTGCGGTACGTGTTACGTCGCGCACCTCGTCGATGATCGTCACCCGTGATCTCCTCTCGCGTCCCCGGGCGTCAGGACGGGATCGAAACGACGAAGTCCTCTCCGCCATCCACCCGGATCGTGTTGCCCGTCATCCAGTAGGTCCGCTCATCGGCCAGTGCGACCATGCAGCGCGCCACATCCTCGGGGGTCGTGAGCCGATGGTAGGGATTCAGCCGCTCGGCTTCCTCGATCATCTGCTCGGCGCCCGGGATTTTCCGGAGGGCGGGCGTGTCGGTCACCCCGGCGCGGATCGCATTCGCCGTAATGCCGCGCGGAGCGAGCTCGAGCGCCAGTTGCCGACAGTGGGACTCCAGCGATGCCTTCGCGGCGGAGACGGCTCCATACGAGGGAATCGCCCGATCGCCACCGGAGCTGGTCATCGCGAAGATCCGCCCGCCCTTGCCCATGAGATCGCGGGCGACCAGGCCCTGCGTCCAGTAGACCAGGCTGTGCGCCATCACCGTGAGCGTCATGTCCATCTGCTCCGGTCCCATCTCGTCGGCGGAGCTGGCTGCGACGAACGGCCTCAACGTGCCGAATGCGAGCGAGTGCATCAGCACGCGAACCGAATTCTCCGGCGCCTCGGCCGCGATCTCGTCCAGCACCTGGGAGCGCTTGTCGGGGCTCGCGGCGTTGATGTTGAAGAACCGGGATGATCGGCCGACGTCCTGGATCTGTTCGGCGATCTCTTCGACGTGCTTGAGGCCGGCACGTCGGTCGAGGTGAACACCGTAGATATCGTAGCCCGCCCGGGCGAACTCGAGAGCCGCCGCCTCCCCGAAGCCGCTCGACGCGCCCAGGATGAGCACCGACCGGGTCTCATTCTCGCTCAAGGAACCTCCCCCTGCTGGATCGCGTCGGACACCCCGGTGGGGGCGCTCGGCCCGTCCGGGCACGAAGCCCGCAGACGCCCCGATTGTACCACTCATACGCGGACATGTCACGACTCCGGAGCGTCGCGGGCCCCGGCGTCGACAGGACTCAGAGCACTCCGGCGGCGAGCAGCGTGTAGAGCACGGCGGCAAGCCCGGCCGCCCCCAGGGCCATGGGCAGCTGGGTGAGAACGTGGTCCATCAGGTCGCATCCGGTGGCGAGCGAAGAGAGAATGGTGGTGTCCGAGATCGGGGAACACTGGTCCCCGAACACGCTGCCGCCGGTCACCGCGGCGAAGCAGAGGGTGAGATAGGTCGGATCGGGATCGATGCTCCAGGCAAGCGGCATCGCGACGGGAAAGAGTACCGCGTAGGTCCCCCACGAAGTGCCGGTCGAGAAGGCCACGAACATGGTCACTGCCAGTAACGCGGCCGGGAGTGCAATCGGGGGGATCCAGCCTCCCATCGTCTCCACCACGTAGCTGGCGGTGCCGACCGCGTCGGCCACCGACTTCAGGCTGACTGCCAGCGCGAGCACGATCGCGCCGATCGTGACGCCCTTGCAACCTGCCACGAACCCGTCGATTACGTCGCGCCAGTCCATCCCCCGGAGCAGCGCGGTCAGCATTCCCGCCAGGACCGCGAGGACGAATGCCTCCGCGATCGGCAGAGACGGGGAGCTCCGGTTTCCCATCACGAAGAAGGTCCAGACGAACGGGAGTACCGCGACGCCGAGCAGGGTGCCGATCGGCACGAAGAAGTCCCAGAGCGATGGGTCGTAGTCCTTCGGGAGCCTCAATTCCGTCAGCTCGGCCGAGGCGAGCGGGCTCGCCCCGTCCCGATCCAGCTTCCCGGTCTCGCGCGCGCGGCGCACCGCATTCTTCATTCGCCGGCCGGGCAGCCAGGGCAGGCGGTCCCAGGCGAACAGCAGGGTGAAGAGAACCGCGAAGATCGCGTAGAAATTGAACGGAATCGCGCGAAAGAAGAAGGCGATGCCGGCCTGCTCGTCGGGGATCAGGGGAATCGTGCCCGCCACGAGCCCTCCGACGAAGATCGGCCATACGTTGAACGGGATCACCGTCGCCGCCGGCGAGGCAGTCGAATCCACCATGTAGGCCAGTTCCTCGTGCGCCACCCGGTGGCGATCCGAGATCGGGCGCACGGTGGCTCCTGTCAGGACCGTGCTGATCGTCCCCCCCTGGTGAAACACGAGCCCCATCATCCAGGCGAAGAACTTGGCCGACCTCGGGCCGTGGACGATCCGCGCCGCGGCCCACTCCGCGAACTCGAGTGCTCCTCCCGTGCGCGTCCAGAGGCCGATCAGTCCCCCGAGCGACCAGAGGTAGACGAGCAGGATGAGCGCGTACGACGAGCTTCCGATCGACGGGATCAGGAATTCCTGGACGATGTTCGGCTTCCCGGAGATCACCCCGCCGAGCACGATGCCGACGAACAGCGCGGCAATCACCTCGCGTAGCGCGAAGGCGAGCACCAGGGCCACCACGGGCGGCACGATCGACCAGATCCCGAAGTGGGTGCCGTTCGTGGGAAACCGGCCGGTAAAGGTGACGGCGAGTCCGATGAGCACCGCCGCGATCGCCACCCGGCTCCAGATCCAGCGCGTGCCTCGTTCCGCTTCCTCCGGCATCGCCTCTCCTCGTCTCCAGTCGTTCCGCGGGCCGCGGAACGCGCACCTTACGGGCCCCGGGATCCGGGTCGCAATCGGGCCTGGATCGTACTTGATGAGCCGGTGTGGAGACTGTCTATTCACGGTGGTGACTGAAGCGGGCGGGAATCTGACGCGCCCGTGATCGCCTCCGGACCCACCCCGCCCGGGAGAATGCCATGCCTCGGATGCCCGCCGCCCTGCTCTGCGCTCCCCTGGCCCTGATCGTATCGATCGGCCTGTTGCCTTCCCGCGCCGAAGCGCAGCAGACCGTATCCGATCCGACGCCCCCGGTGACGACAGGCTGGATGGAGGACTCTCCCTTCCGGCCGCTCGAGCTTCCGGCCGCGAACCGGTTGCGGACAGGATCCGGCGCACCGGGGCCGGACTACTGGCAGCAGAAGGTCGACTATCGGATGGCGGCTGCGGTCGACACGGCGGGCTCGCTGCTGACCGGCACCAGCACGATCACCTACCACAACCGGTCCCCCGAAGCACTTCCCTATCTCTGGCTGAAGCTGGACGCGAACCTCTGCGATCCCGAGGGGACGGCCGCGAAGCTCAATCAGCCCCCGCTGATGTTCGGAGACGCGGTGTTCGACTTCTCCTGTGCCGGAGGCGACGGCATGACGGTCTCCCGGGTCGAGAGCCGGGGACGAGCGTTGAATACGACGGATGCCGGCACCCGTATGCGGGTCGAGCTGCCGGAGCCGCTTCGTCCGGGCGAGTCGATCGAGATCGAGACGGCGTGGAGCTGGCCCATGCCCGACTACGGGTACGGACGGATGGGCAGGGACGGGACCCTCTACCAGGTGGCTCAGTGGTACCCGCGCGTCGCGGTGTTCGACGACCTCCGCGGTTGGAACATCGATCCGTTTCTCGGCGCCGGCGAATTCTACCAGGAATTCGGTGATTTCGAGGTCGAGCTGACGGTTCCCGCCGGATACGTGGTCACGGCCACCGGAACCCTGGTGAACGATCGCGAGGTCCTCACGACCGAGCAGCGGGAGCGCCTCGATCGGGCCGACGCCTCGGAGGAGGCGGTCGCCGTGATTACCCGGGACGAGGCCCTCGCCGCACGCGAGCGCCCGGTCGGCGGTACGAAGACCTGGAAGTTCTCGGCCGAGGACGTGCGGGACTTCGCCTTCGCGATGGCACCGGACTTCCGCTGGGACGCGAGCGACTGGAACGGCATCCGGATCCAGACCTTCTACCGGCCCGAAGCGGTCTCGTGGGAAGAGGCCAACCGGATGTCGTGGGCCTCGATCAAGCATTTCTCCGAGCGGCTGGCCATGTACCCCTGGCCGCATGCCACCACCGTCGAGGGCCCGAACGAGGGGATGGAGTACCCGATGCTCACCTTCGTGCCCGGCTACGCGGATCGGGAAGCGTTGTACTGGGTGCTCACGCACGAGTTCGGGCACGAGTGGTACCCGATGCTGGTCGGCTCGAACGAGCGGCTGCACCCCTGGATGGACGAGGGCTTCAACACCTTCATCAACATCGGCTCGGTGGAGGCGTACTTCGCCGGCGAAGAGTACGGGGAGTGGATTTCGAAGCAGCCGCTCGAGGAATGGGCGGCGCACGCCCAGGCGGGCCGGGAGCAGCCGATGGCCCTGCCGCCGACCCAGCAGCACGATCTCTACTGGGCCGCGTATTTCAAGCCAGCCCTCATGATGCACCTCCTGCGCACCGAGGTACTCGGACCGGACGTCTTCGATCGGGCGCTGGCCGAGTACACCGAGGCATGGAGCTTCCGGCACCCCGGTCCGGCCGACTTCTTCCGCGCCATGGAGGACGCGGCCGGCGCGCGGCTCGACTGGTTCTGGCGGGGCTGGATCGAGACGGCGGCGAGGCTCGACCACTCCATCGAGGCCGTCTGGCCCGGCGATGCCGAGAATGCGCCGTGGATCCAGATCCGGAGCCGGGGCGACATGCTGATGCCGGTGGAATTGCGTCTCGGATATGCCGATGGAAGCGGGGAAACCGTGCGGCTACCCGTAGAGATGTGGAATCTGGGCCCGGACTTCGTCTATCGGCTTCCGGCCGGTACGCGGCTCGAAAGCGCGAGGCTCGATCCGCGGGAGGTGTATCCGGAGGACGATCGCTCGAACGACGCCTGGAAGAGGTAGGTCACGTCAACCGACGTCACACGGCCGGTCGCCCTGTCCGGCGTCTCGTTCCTGCCGTGCCGCACCGGAACGACGCCATGTTGGCTGGAGGATGTGACCGACAGGTATGACGTCGGCGACGTGCGCATGCGGCGTTCGTGCCGGAGCGGTTACCAGGCGTCGTCCGACACGAATCGTTTTTTAAAAAAATCGATGACGGCCAGCACCCCGGCACGAGCCTGACCAGACCACGTTCACCCGCAGATGTTCGGGTAATCCAGCGATCGAGGGTGGAGTTCGCCAGGACTGTTCACAGCCAATCCACAGCAGGTGGCGACTTTTCCACAACACCACAAACTGCTGCCATTCCACAATTTAAGGAGACGCTTACCCCTTCCGCCCGAACCGCAGTCGGTTGCTACGCCGCTGTAGACACGATACTCTGGTTCCGTCGGCAACGATCGGTCAGAGCCCGGTTGCCGCATGCCGCAATGCGAGCTGCCGACGAGGGGATTCCAAACAGAAAACGTCAGACTCGTTCCCGGAAAGGACTTTCCGTGATGCCCGATACCCGCGCCGTAGAACTGATACTCGAGCTCCCCGCCGATGTGGCGGATTCGGTTGAAGAGGTGACACTGCGGGATCCGGACTATCTTCGGCGACTGATCAAGGTCGGCCTGGCACGACGTGCCGTGTTTCACGAACTCCGGCGTTCGCTGACCGTGCCCCCCTCCACCGACCCCCGCCCTGCCGAGCGCACCGCTTGACGCTGTAACGGCCCTCCGCTACATCCGCAGGCGGAGCCCTCGGCCCCCCTCGGGCCTGCACGAGACGAGTCGATCCGACAGATGGGACCCCGCTTGGCACACGATCCGGAGGACAGGAACGGCATCGGGAGACCTGCTCCCGGAAGGCCTTCGGAGGGCGAGTTACGTGCCAAGTACCTGGAATACTGTTCCGCTCGCCTGTCGGAAGTCTTCCTCTCGCTCTCGGACGAGCAGACCTATCGCATCCTGGAGGAGGCCGCCGGTGAGGCGGGCGAAGACGTGGCATCGCTGGGTTTCCAGTCGAAGATGCGGCTCGTGACGGGACGCTTGAGGGAAATCGTACCGCTGCCCGAGTTCGAGAGCTGGGCCGACGAGTACCGGCGCCACCCGGAGCGTTTCGAGCCGATGCTGCTGGGCCTCTGGCAGGACGCGATGGAGTCCGGCGACGACGATCCGGAAGCGGAGGGAGAATGAGCGACGGCGATTCCCGTTCGGACACCGATCCCCCGCAGCTTCACATTTTCGACGCCGCCGCTCGGGAAGTCGAGCTCGGATCGCTGGTCGACGGCGAAGACAGCTGGCAGTTGTGGGTGATCGTCGAACGAACCTCGGCTGACCTCTGTCGAGGACGCATATCCTTCCGGAACGAAGACGAGCGATACGACACGGACGCGATCCTGGTGGAGGAAAGCGAGCGGGAAGTCCTGGATCGAGCCAGGGATCTGCCGGCTTCGATGCTTCGCCAGCTTCTCCTCTCGATCCGAGACGGAGAGAAGTGAGCGACGCTCGACTCCTGGTCGTTGACGACGAACCCGACATCCTGAGCATCCTGGTCTACCAGCTCAGCAAGGAGGGCTACCGGGTCAGCACGGCGGTGAACGGACAGTCGGCGATCGCCACCGCCGCCGAGGAGCGTCCCGACCTCGTGATTCTCGACCTGATGTTGCCGGGCATCGACGGATACGAGGTACTCA
>CBDTXM010000070.1:0-14590 GCA_965364445.1 uncultured bacterium
CGACCTTTTCCATCGCTTCGCGTGCGTGCGTCGCGTCGGCTTCGCTGAGGGCGGGGTTCTCGCCGACGAGGTAGATCGCCCGGATCGGTCCGGCCGTGACGCCGCGCAGGATCTCCAGGTGGGTGAGGCCCGGAGCATCGTCGAGCTCGACGCCCCATGCCGTCTCGAACTTCGCCTTCACCTCCGGAAGATCGACCTTCTGGTAGCCGGGATACACGTTGGGGAGCGCCCCCATGTCGCACGCTCCCTGCACGTTGCTCTGGCCGCGCAGCGGATTCACGCCGCCCGAGGGCAGGCCGACGTTGCCGGTCAGCAGGGCGAGGTTGCTCGTGGCCAGCACGTTGTCCGTTCCGTGCGTGTGCTGGGTGATTCCCATGGCGTAGAGAATCGCCGCCGGCGAATTCTGCGCGTACATGCGCGCCGCCTCGGCGATCTGCGCGAACGGCACGCCGGTCTTCTCCTCGACCGTCGCCGGGTCGTACTCCGCGAGCGAGTCCCGGAACGCCTCGAAGTTCTCACCCCGTGCTTCGATAAACTCCGGGTCGTGCAGGCCCTCGTCCACGATGACGCGCATCATGCCCATGAGCAGTGCCACGTCGCTGCCCGCCCGGTTCTGGATGAACAGATCGGCATGGCGGGCGAGCTCGATCTGCCGGGGATTGGCGACGATCAGCTTTCCGCCGGCGCGGATCGACCGCATGATCTGGAGTCCAATGATCGGGTGCGCGGCGGTCGTGTTGGTCCCGATGGCGAGGATACAGCGCGCGTCGCCGAGATCCTTCGACGAACTGGTCATCGCCCCGCTGCCGAAGCTCTGCACCAGTCCTGCCACCGAGGGTGAGTGACACAGGCGTGCGCAGTGGTCGACGTTGTTGGTGCCCATCACGGCGCGGGAGAACTTCTGGATGAGGTAGTTCTCCTCGTTGGTGAGCTTCGCCGAAGCGATCGCGGCGAACGCGTCTCCGCGGGCGGTCGAGAACCTGTCGGCGACGAGATCGAGCGCCTCGTCCCAGGTCGCCTCTTCCAGCGCGCCGTTGCGACGGATCAGCGGCGTCTTCAGCCGGTCCGGGGAATTCACGAAGGTGAATCCGAACCGGCCCTTCACGCACAGACGGCCTTCGTTGGACGGGTTCTCGCGCTGACCGCGCGCCGACACGAGCCGGTCGCCGGAGATGCCGAGGTGGATGCCGCACCCGCACCCGCAGTAGGTGCAGGTCGTGGTGACCTCGCGCTCCGGAGTCTCGAAACCGGTATACGACAGCGATCCGGTCGGGCAGCGCTCGACGCACTCGCCGCAGGAAACGCAGTCGGAGTCGATCCACTGCTTGCCCGGCGCGCTTCCGATGGTCGTGTCGAAGCCGCGCTGCACGAAGTCGATCGCCGCCACCCCGACGATCTCGTCGCAGGTTCGTACGCAGATCCCGCACAGCACGCAGAGGCCCGGATCGAACGTGAAGAAGGGGTTCGACCTGTCGACGGCAAACGTACGGTCCGGAGGCCGATAGCGACCGAGCCGGGTCTCGTCCACGCCGACGAAGCGGGCGATCCGGTTCAGCTCGCAGGCCTCGCCCTCCTCGCAGTCGACCGTGCCGCGATGGTGGTTGACGAGAAGGAGCTCGACGGCGCCGAGCCGGGTTCTGTTCACCACTTCGGTGTCGGTGCGGATCTCCGCGCCCGCTGTCACCGGCGTATTGCAGGCCGTGACCATGCGACCATCCACCTCCACCAGGCAGAGGCGGCAGACGCCGGCGGGCTCGAGGTCCGGATTGTGGCAGAGGTGCGGAATGAACAGGTCGTGCTCCTGCGCGACCTCCAGCACCGTCGCGGAGGGGTCGGCTTCGACGGTCGAACCGTTGAGGGAGAGCTCGATCTTCGGGCTCATGGATGCGCATCCACGGTGGCCACCGCTCCGAAGGTGCAGGTGTCGCTGCAGACGCCGCACTTGATGCAGACGGCCGCGTTGATCGCGTGCAGGTGCTTCTTCTCGCCACTGATTCCGTCCACCGGACAGAGGGCGGCACAGGCGGCGCAGCCGGTGCAGTTCGCTTCGTCGATTTCGAAGGCGATGAAATCGCGGCAGGCGAGCGCCGGGCAGGTTCGCGACTCGACGTGCGCCACGTACTCGTCCCGGAAATATCGGAGCGTGGTGAGCACCGGATTCGGCGCGGTCTGGCCGAGACCGCAGAGCGATCCCTCGATCACGTTGTGGCAGAGTCCCTCGAGCAGCTCGAGGTCGGACGCAGTGCCCGCACCCTGGGTGATGTCCTCCAGAATTCTCAGCAGCTGACGGGTGCCGAGCCGGCATGGACCGCACTTACCGCACGACTCGTCGGCCGCGAAATCGAGGAAGAAGCGGGCGAAGTCTACCATGCAGGTCCGCTCGTCCATCACGACGATGCCGCCGGACCCCATGATCGTGCCCGCTTCCTGGAGCGACTCGTAGTCCACCGGGATGTCGAGCTTCTCCTCGGGCAGGCAGCCGCCCGAGGGACCGCCCGTCTGCACCGCCTTGAACCGGTGACCGCTCGAGACGCCTCCGCCGATCTCGAAGATCATCTCCCGCAGCGTCGTGCCCAGCGGGACCTCGACGAGTCCGGGCCGCGCTACGTGGCCGACCAGGGCGAAGGTCTTGGTGCCCTTGCTCTTCTCGGTTCCGTACTCGGCGTACCACTCGGCGCCGTGCTGGAAGATGAGCGCGACCGAGGCCAGGGTCTCGACGTTGTTGATCACGGTGGGACGGCCCCAGAGCCCGCTGACAGCCGGGAACGGCGGGCGGGGCCGGGGCATGCCGCGGTGTCCCTCGAGCGAGGCGATCAGCGCGGTCTCCTCCCCGCACACGAACGCTCCGGCCCCCTCCTTGACCTTGATCCGGAAGGGGCGGCCGGGACCGAGAGCGTCGGGACCCAGGAAGCCCGCCGCCTCCGCCTGCTCGATCGCGACCGCGAGTCGCTCGAGCGCCAGCGGGTACTCGGCACGGCAGTAGATGTATCCCTCGGCCGCCCCGATCGTGAGGCCGGCGATGATCATCCCTTCCAGCAGCGCGTGCGGGTCACCCTCGAGCAGCGAACGGTTCATGAACGCGCCCGGGTCGCCCTCGTCCGCGTTGCACACGATGTACTTCGTGTCGCCGGGGGCGTCGATGCAGAACTGCCACTTGCGCCACACGGGGAATCCAGCGCCGCCGCGGCCACGCAGGCCGGATCGTTCGAGCTCCCCGATGCGTGCCCCGGTGTCGAGCTCGAGGGCCCGCTGCAGCCCGGAGTAGGAGCCCCTCGCCAGACTCTGGCGGATGTCGCCCGGATCGACGACCCCGCAGTTCCTGAGCACCCGGCGGACCTGCCCCTTCATGACGGGCGTGTCCATCAGCCCCGGGATTCCCGGAACGGATTCCGGACCGATCGTCGCGAACGCGATCTCTTCGGGCAGATCTTCGCCCGCGACGTATGCGGCGATCTTCCGTGCCGCCTTGATGTTGACCGAGGCGAAGCAGACGGTCGCCGCGCCGGGCAGCGAGACGGTGACCAGCGGCTCGGCGTAGCAGGGCCCGAGGCAGCCGACCTCGATGAAGCGGCACTCGATCTCCCGACCGGCCAGCTCTCCGCGCAGGACGTCGAGCGTGTCGAGTGCACCGGCCGAGCGACCGCAGGTCGCGGTCCCGACGGTGATGACGGGGATGTCGCTCCGGGTGAGGCTCTCCCACTCGCGCTCGGCCGCCTGGCGCAACTGCTCGAAGGCCGCCGTCACTTGCGGGCCTTCTTGAACTGTTTGCGTACCTTCATCGGCGTGAGCTTCGCCGAGACTTCGTCGTTCACGGTAAGGCACGGGGCGAGACCGCAGCAGCCGATACAGGCCACCGTCTCCAGCGAGTATTCCATGTCTTCGGTGGTCTGTCCCTCCAGGATCCCCAGCGTGCGCTCCAGCTGCTCCAGGATGAACTTCGCGCCGCCGACATGGCACGCCGTGCCGCGGCAGACGGCCACGCGTTGACGTCCGACCGGATTGAAGCGGAATTGCGAATAGAACGAGGCGACGCCGTAGACGCGGCTTGTCGGCACGCGCGCGTGGCGGGCAACCGTGCCCATCGATTCGGGCGGCAGGTAGCCGAAACTTTCCTGGACCGCCTGCAGCAGGGGGATGAGCGACTCGGGCCTTCGCTCGAAGGCGCTCAGTACGGGGTCCAGGTTCGTAGTTGTCATGCCGCGACTCCCGCTTCGCTGCGAGCCGGTATCGCAACGATCCTAACCGGTCGCGGCCGAGCCGACTACCCGCTCTGCAAGGCCTCCGCCGGGTGGATCCGGCTCACTCGCCGGGCCGGAATGTAACTCGCGACGGCGCCGACCAGGGCGAGCGAAAGCACCACACCCCCGAAAATCACCGGATCGCGCGCGTCCACCTCGTAGAGGATGATCTGAAGCGGCTTCGTCGCGAGCGCCGCCAACGCGATGCCGATCACGATTCCGATCGCGAGCTGCCGCATACCGCGCCGCATGGCGAGCAGGATGAGACGATCCTCCTTCGCCCCGAGGGCCATCCGGATTCCCATCTCCCTCCGACGTTGACTCACGCTGAACGACATCACGCCGTACAGACCTACGGCTGCGAGGAAGAGGGCGGTGAAGCCGAACGCCATGAACAGGGTCCCGAACACCCGGTAGAACCAGGTCGCGTCGTCGATGACCGCCTGCATCGACATCGCGTCGTATACCGGAAGATTCGGATCCAGGGCGGCCAGTGTCTCGCGAACCCGGGCCGCCATCGCTCCCGGATCGCCGCTCGTCCTCGCTCCGACGCTGACCGTGTTGCCCAGGATCTCGGCGAACTGGTCGACGGCGACGTAGTAGCCGGCGGGGCTCTGATCGTTGTTCCCGATCCCCTCCATCTTCATGTCGGGCACCACCCCGACGACCGTCATCCAGTCATATACGTCGTCACCCTGGTGAATGCGGAACCGCTTTCCGATCCCCACACCATCCTCGAAGTACTCGCGCACGAAACTCCGATTCACCAGCGCGACCGGGAGGTTGTCCTGCGTATCGGCGAATTCGAAGGGACGCCCCTCCAGGACCGGGGCCTGAAAGGTAGCGAAGTAGCCGGGCGTAACGATGCCCTCCCGGGCTCGCGGGTAGTCACGCTCGGTCGGGTAGTCGACTCCCTCGATCTCGAAGGTTCGCAGCCCGTTCCCGCGGGCCGGCAGACCATCCGACAGGGTCGCGGCCTCGATCCCCGGGGTCGTCTGCAGTCGCTGGAGGAATTCCCGGTAGAAGTCGGTGCGCGCATCGGCGTCGGGATAATCGGTCTCCGGCAGGTTGAGCCGGGCGGTGAAGATGTTCTCGATGGCGAACGGCATGTCGATCGTCCGCAGCTGTGCGACGCTCTTGATCATCAGGCCTGCCGCGATCAGAAGGCCGCACGAAACCGCCACTTCGCCGATCACGATCGCCGAGGTCACACGGCCCATACGGAGCCCGGAGGAGGATCCGCGGCCCTCGTCGTTCAGGGCTTCGTTCAGGCCCTTGTCGGTCGCTCGAAGGGCGGGAAACAGGCCGGCGGCGACCGCGGCCAGGCCGGAAACCAGGGTCGCGAAGAGGAGCACCCGACCGTCGATGTCGAAGGTCATCCAGAAGGGCGGCGGATTCGTGGCGACCGCGCGGTTGAACCAGGCCACCCCACCGACACCGATCAGCACACCGACCGCGCCCCCGATCGCGGAGAGGACGCCAACCTCGATCAACAGCTGACGCACGATCTGCTTTCGCTTCGCGCCGATCGCGGAGCGAACGGCTACTTCCTTCTCGCGGACCGCGGCGCGGGCGAACAGGAGATTCGCGACGTTGGCGCAGCCGATGAGCAGCACCCCGATCGCCGCACCGAGCATCGTGAACAGAAGCGCGTGGAGCTCGTTGCCGATCGTGAACTTCGTGAACGGCTCGACGATCGGGGAGAATCCCTCGTTCGACTCCGGATACTCGGCTTCCAGCCGCAATCCGATCGTGGCGAAATCGGCCGAGGCGCGGTCGAGGGACACGCCGGGCTTCAGGCGACCGAATCCCGGATACTGAGGGCCGTCCTCCCGGTCGTGCTCCAGCGGGTTCACCTCGAGCGGGGCCCACATGTCGGCCTCGATCGGGAACTTGAAGCCCTCGGGAGCCACGCCGACGATCGTACGCGTCTCCCCGTTCGTCCGGACCGTCCGACCGATCACGTCCGGCGACCCGTCGAATTTCTCCTGCCACACCTCGTAGCCGAGGATCATCACCGGTTCGGCGCCGGGGTCTTCCTCCTCCGGAAGGAATCCGCGGCCGAGCACCGGTGCGACTCTGAGGATGTCGAACATGTTGGCGGTTACGCGGGCCCCCTGGTATCGCTCCGGCTTGTCGTCTACGCCGACCAGGTTGACCGCGCCGTTGCTCCACAGGCCGAACGATTCCAGCGAACTGTTCTGATCCCGGTATTCGACGTAGTCGTAGAGCGTCACGCCTCCGCGCTCGATCTCCCGTTCGGGATTGACGCGCCAGACCGAGACGACCCGATCGGCGTCGTCGAACGGGAGGCCCTTGTACATGGCTCCGTTGACGATGCTGAACACTGTCGTGGTCAGGCCGATACCGAGCGCGAACGCCACGATGGCAATGAGCGAGAGAACCGGGGACTTGATCAGCATCCGGATCCCGAATTTCACATCGTTGATGAAGCCGTCCATGATCGTTCCCCTCCGCTTCCCTTGCCTCGTGCCCGGATCCGCCGGCTTCAGATGCTGGCCTGCGCCAGCTCCAGTGCTTCGGTCTCCGCTTCCTCGTCCGTGATCCGACCGTCGAACAGGTGAATCGTCCGTTCGGCGTAGGCCGAGTATCGCGGATCGTGCGTGACCATCAGAATCGTCGAGCCTTCGGCGTGCAGGTCACGGAGGAGTTGCATCACCGCTTCCCCGTTCGTCGAGTCGAGATTCCCGGTGGGCTCGTCGGCGAGAAGGATGAGCGGGTCGCCGACGACCGCCCGCGCGGCGGCGACGCGCTGCCGCTGTCCCCCGGAGAGCTGGGAAGGATAGTGGTCCATCCGGTGACTCATCCCGACCCGCTCGAGAGCCCGCTGCGCCGCTTGACGGCGCGTGCCCGCGTCCACGCCGCCATAGATGAGCGGGAGCTCGACGTTCTCGAACACCGTGAGATCACCGATCAGGTTGAAGGCCTGGAAGATGAACCCGATGTGCCGGTTCCGTACCTCGGCACGCTCGGAGGGCGAGAGGTCCGACACGGACTCGCCGTTGAGCCAGTAGCCACCCGCGGTCGGAGTGTCGAGCAGACCGATCAGCGACAGCAGCGTGGACTTGCCGCACCCCGACGGGCCCATGACCTCGGCGAACTCTCCGTCGCGAATCTCGAGGTGAATGTCCGAGAGAGCGTGTGTTTCCATCTCCTCGGTGTAGAAGATCTTGTTCACACCCTCGAGCCGGATCAGCGCGTTGCCCTGTTCCATTCCCCACCCCTCCTCTGCGGACGCTGCGCGCGTCGCGGTTACCTGATACGGACCCGGTCCACGTCGTCGTAGCGCGACATGTCCGACAGGATGATGACGTCTCCCTCGCGGAGACCGCTTTCGACTTCGATCTGGTTCACCGAACTGCGGCCGAGTCGCACGGGAATCCGCTCGGCGGCGTTCCCGTCGTCAATCAACCGGAACAGCGAGACCGTGCTCTCGCTCTGGCCGTACGCGGGCCGGCCCGCGTAGAGAACGTCGCTGAGTCGGTCAAGCTCGATCATGCCATCCACGTTCAGGTCGGGCCTCGTTCCGGCGGGCATGTCTCCGTCAAGACTGACCTCCACCAGGACCGATCCGCCCTGTACGTTCGGATCCACCCGTCGCACCCGTCCGGGGATCGTGTCGCGCCGCGTATCCACGCGGGCCGGCTGCCCGACCTGTACATCGCGCGCCTGGGTCTGCGGGATCCGCAGCTCGGCCTTCAGGCGACCGGGCTGTGCGACCCGGGCCAGCGTCGTGCCCGACTGCACCCATTGCCCGACCTCGAGGTCGAGGTCCTGCAGGATGCCGTCGGCACCCGCCCTGACCTCCATGTTGGCGGCGCGTTCTTCGTAGTAGTGATGGATGTCAGCGAGCCGAGAGACCTGGTCGCGCTGTACCGCGAGACGCTCGTCGATCGTCTCGGTCAGCAGGCGCAGGCGCGCCTCCTCGGTGCGCAGCCGCTCCTCGAGCGCGTCGGCCATGTCGCGGGCGTTCTGGTGCTCATTCTGTGACACCCACTCGTTGCCCACCATCTCCCCGTACGCCTCGGCCTCCCGCTGCGCTTCGAGGTATCGGGCCCGGGCATCGGCGACGGCCGCCTGCTGGTTGAGCACGCCGGAGCCCAGCGACTCGCGAAGCGATACCAGCGTGGCCCGGGCCGCCGTCCACTGCTGCTCGGCCTCCAGGACCTGGAGCTGGACGTCGGGATTGGAGAGGACCACCAGGATGTCGCTCGCCGTCACCTCCTGGCCGGGCTCGAAGTGGACGGACTCGACGCGCCCGGCCGTCACGGCCGCGACGAACTGCACATGTTCGGGAACCAGCGTGCCGGAGCCACGCACCTCCCGGATCATCTCGCCCCGTTCGACCGTGCCCAGCACGACGACGTTGCGATCGACCGTGGGAGCTGCGGGCTCGAGCCGGGAGTAGAGAAACGCCGCCGCGAGGATGGCGGCGGCGCCTGCGCCGATGGCGAGATTGCGCTTCCTGTTGCCCTTCGGTGCACGACGGATGTCCATCCCCGAAACGCGGGAGCCCGGCGACGATTCCCCGTCGCCGTGCAGCGGCTCGACGGACGGTTCTCGCCCGGTTCGCTTCCGGTTGATCGACAGTCCCTGCCCCGCGTCGCGACCGAACCGATCGCCCGACTCGGACCGTGCCCTGTCCATGGCCATATCCCCTCCGCCCAATGCCTCACCACCTCACGACCACCGACGCGGGTCCGGCAACGGATCGGTCGTGTCACACCCGCAACTACGGGACACAGCGAAGCGAAGTTTCGTTGCCGCGGAGTAGCCGTCGGGGCGGACCCGTGCGAAATTCGGGGGTCTGACGATCGTGAATCGACAGACGTGACCCTGACCCTTTCCAAGGAAGAGACCCTGTGAAGAAGAACATGGGCAAGGCCGACCGGCTCGTCCGCACCCTGATCGCTCTGGTTCTCGGTATCCTGCTGATCAACGGGACGATCAGCGGTGTTATCGGGACGATCCTCACGGTCGTGGCGATCGCCTTCCTGGTGACGAGTCTCCTCTCCTGGTGTCCGGCTTATGTTCCGTTCGGGATCTCTACCGGAGAGAAGCCCGCAGAGTAAACGCGGTGCAGCCAATCGCGAACTGCGAGGAACTCTGGCCGCCCGGTTCGGTATTCTGACGCCGTTTCGCGACGATCACTTCGAAGCCGGCCCGCAACGCCGTGCCCGTCGCGACAGACGCCGGAATGGATGGACCTGGATGACGGAAGGCCACAACGAAGGTAGATCGGAGCGCGAGGGACTGTCCCGCCGGCGCTTCTGCCGGAATACGGGAATGGCGATCGCCGCGGCCGCGGCTCTGCCGCTCTGGGCGCCGAACCTCCGCGCAGCCGACCTCGCCTTCCGCGACATCTCGCTCAACCATCTCCACACGGGCGAGTCCCTTTCCGTGGAGTACGTCCAGCGGAACGAGTACGTGCCCGATGCCCTCGAGGCGATCGATCACGTCCTGCGAGATCACTACAATGGCGCCGTCCACCCGATCGACCCGAATCTGATCGACATCCTGCACGCCGTCGCGCGCGAGACCGGCACGCGAAGCCCGTTCCGGGTGATCTCGGGCTATCGTTCGCCCGAGACGAACGAGAAGCTGCGGCGGCGCGGCGGCGGGGTCGCGCGCAACAGCATGCACCTCAAGGGAAAGGCGATCGACATTCGCCTGGACGACGTGGAAACGACCGAGATCCGCGACGTCGGTCTCGCCCTGAAGCGCGGCGGGGTCGGCTACTACCGGAAGTCTGACTTCGTCCACCTGGATACGGGTCGCGTCCGCCGCTGGTAGCGGCCCGAACATCCCGGCTTCTGTCAGGGCGGATAGGGATATCCGACGCTGAGTGCGGCGGCCAGGTGTCCGTCATGTCGGTAGATGTCCTGGTAGAAGCGGGGTGGACCCTCATTCGCGACCGCGGTCGTATAGAACAGCACCACGGGAACCGGTCTGATCAGGTCGGCCCGAACCGGCGAGCCGTCACGCATCGCCCTGTCGATCGATTCCGCTGTCCACTTCGCCTGATCGCGCAGCATCCACGCCGCGAGCGCGGCGGGGTCCTCCAGCCGGATGCAGCCATGACTGAAGTCGCGACGTGATCGTGCGAACAACTGGTAGGCGGGCGTTCCGTGCATATAGATGTTCATCGAATTCGGAAACACGAACTTGGCACCGCCAAGGGAGTTCTCCGGACCCGGCCGTTGACGCAGGTTCAGGCGCCCGGAGCGGACGGCAGCGATATTCTCGTCCGTCTGCGGCAGGGCCTCCGCTCCCCAGGAGAAGTCGCGGACGATCTCCATGGCGTGCCCGTCGAGATATCCCGGATTCCGGGTGACAGCCGGCAGGATTTCCCGCACCGCGATGCCGTACGGGATGTTCCAGTAGGGACTGAACTCGATGTACCGGACGTCCGACCGGAAGGCCGGTGTCTGCTTGTCGAGCGCGGAGCCCACGACCACCCGCATCCGCAGCACGACCCCGGAGTCCTGCTCCGAGGGATCGACTACCCGCAGATCGAACGCCGGAATGTTCACGATCACTCGTGGTTCGTCTTCGAGGTCCGTCAGCCAGCGCATCCGTTCGAGCGCGAGCTCGATCTGCTGGATGCGGTGGCTGATCGGCGTGTTGAGCTGTGCGAGCGTAGCTCGTCCGATGACGCCGTCCTCGTCGAGTCCATGACGGGCCTGAAAGTGCCGGACTCCGGCCACGAGGACACGATCGTAGCTGGCGACCCGTCCCGGAGGTGATCCGGCGGGCAGGTCACCGAGCGCCGTCAGCAGGACACGCAGCTCCGCCGCCGCCCCGAAGTCTTCATCGGGGTGGATCGCCGGCCCCTCCTGGAGGGTCGGCAGATCGAGCGCGGCCAGCTCGCGATACTCGGCCAGCACCTCCCGCAGTCGCTCGTACTCCCTGAACGGGGGCGCGATCCGGGCCAGCGTTTCTTGCACCTCGCCTCTCTCGATCGCGGCGCCCAGGAGGTTCACCATGTCGAGTTTCGAGGGCGCGAGGTTGAAGCCGAGGTGCAGGTTGACTGGATTGACGCGGCCGCGATGAAGGCTCTCCATGAATCGCAACATGCCGATGGAGATCGCGCCGTCCAGCAGGGCGAGGTCGGGTTCATCGACGATGTCTGGATCGACGGCGCCGAGTAGCTCTGAGAGACGACCGGCGTCGTAATCATCGGGACTGAGCCCGTGCGACTCGGCGTCGAGCAACGCGTCCACGGCTTCCCGGGCCGGCCCGGTGGGTCTCCCGTTCCGGAACCACAGCAGGCCGAATCCGCGCGTTTCGTACAGGGCTTCGAGTCCCTCCCGGCAGTCCGGAAAGTCCGCCCATTTCAGGTACGGGTGAGTGCCCGATTCGATCAGTCCGCGCAGAGTCTCTTCGACGACCGTGTCGCTCGCCACCGGTGGCGCCGGGGAAGTCACGTGCCACGGAGAGTAAGACGGGACCCGTAGTACCCGTACGTCGGCCGACGCGGTAACCGACGCAGCCGCGATCGCCAGCGCTGCGAGTTCTGCCAGGCGCGAAGCACTCATGGTGTTTCCAATTCCGTGGCAAAGCGATGTACGTCACCGATTCTCGCTCGACGCAAGAACACAACATGAAGTAAGATACGCCGCGGACCGGCAGGAAGCTGACGACGGGCGGCGGCGCGCCTCTCTGACACTCGTCGATGAACTGGACCCTCGTGATCCGCCCGCACACATTGCTGGCAGCAACACGGAGCGGAGGAGTCATCATGCGCAGGCACCTCGCAGTCCTCGTTCTCGTCATCGGATTCCACGGAATGTCGGGAGATCCGATGTCCGGCCAGGAACCCGACTCGATCCCCGACAGCGGCCTCATCTATGCGATCGGCGCCGATCTCTCGTTCCTGAAGGCGGCCGAAGATCGTGGGGTCCGGTTCAAGGATGGCGGCATCGTGAAGCCGGGGCTCGACATCTTCCGGGACCACGGCTACGACTGGATCCGACTGCGCGTGTTTCACACGCCCACCGAGCTGCCCAACGATCTCGCCTACACGATCGCGCTCGCTCGCGAGGCGAAGGCGCGGGGCTTCCGGTTCCTGCTGGACTATCACTACGCCGATGGATGGGCGGACCCGCAGAAACAGCCGATTCCGGCGGCCTGGGACACAACGGACGTCGCCGTCCTCGCGGACTCCGTGCGCGCATGGACGGCGCACACGATCCGCGCCTTCCGCGACGCCGGGGTGATGCCGGAGATGGTCCAGATCGGTAACGAAGTGCGCAACGGAATGATGTGGCCGCTCGGCCGGCTGCCGGAGAACTGGGACAACTTCGCCCGGTTGTTCGAAGCAGGCCTCGACGGCATCCGCGACGGGCGTGGAACGGCTCCGATGCCGCAGATCATGCTGCACTACGACAACGGGGCGGACACGGGGGGAGCGCGCGCCTTCTTCGAGCGATTTGAGAGCTACGGGATCCCGTACGACGTCATCGGCTACTCGTACTACCCGTGGTGGCACGGCAACCTGCTCGAGCTGCGCGACAACCTGCTCGCCACGCTCGAGCGGTTTCCCGACAAGGACATCATCCTTGTCGAGGCCGGCTATCGACCGCGTGTGTACGAGGAGGCCGGCCGGCTGCCTCCTTACCCCGCGGACGCGCCGGGCGGGCCGCGCCGGGCGTTCCTCGAGGCGGTAAACGAGACGCTGCTCGCGATCCCGGATCGCCGGATCAAGGGGATCTTCTGGTGGGAGCCGGCCAGCGCCTGCGGACGCGACTTCTTCGACGACGACTGCGAGGCGCGACCCGTCATCTCGGTGTTCGACCGGTTCCGGCGCCGGTAGGATCCGGCGCCGGCAGGATCCGGCGGCGCAGAGGCCCTGCGATCGTCAGCCGGGCGAGCAGGATACGTCGTACGTATCCAGATCTACGGTGCAGAGGTAACTGTCTCCCTTGAACGTCGCGCTGATGGTGCCCGTATCGGACTGCGCATCGATGGTCAGGAGTCCCGTGAGGATATGCGTATCGCTCACCGTCCTGATCTCCACGATTCCCGACGTTACCTCGTTGTCGTTGTCCAGGTGCCGCACGCTCATGCCGAAGCTGGTGACATCAGTATGACACGTAGCTCCCGTGTCCACCCAGATCTCGGAGAACATCGTCACCCGCATCGCTTCGGTCTGATCGGGCGGATTCGTCAGACCAAGGTGGTTTACCGAAAATGCTCCGGATCCGACCATGTCGAGACCGCCTACGGGCGTAAGCCACCAGGTCAGCCGGAAGACGTCATTCTGGTGCAGCCCATCAGCGACTACGGCCAGCGGCTCGACCACGCCTTCGACGTCCGTTTGTACCCCACCCAGAAGGCCGCGATTGCGGAATTCGCCGGTGTCCTCCTCGTAAACGAAGTCAGGCGGCGGCATGTAAGGGACGCGTTCGCCCGGGTCCAGCTCGTGGAACAGGGCGATACCGGTCTGGACGACGAGGCCCAGGTGTGTGATTCCCTCCTCCACGCAACCCACCATTGCCACGAGATCCGGATCCCCCGTCGGGAGACCGGTCGGATCGTCGTCGTCGCTGCACGCGAGGGGGGAGAGGCACAAGACGGCTACCGTCAGCGCAAGCGGGAATCTGCGCATGGTACGACCTCCTGACTCGGCGGGGCGAGAAGAACACAGGCCCGGGGGGAGGCTGCTTCTCGTTCGTGAAATTTAGTGCAAAGGCGATGGCTTGTCGAACTCTCGCCCGACTCTCGGTAGATTCCCCGGCATGACTGTCACGACCGCGCTGGTCTCGATCGTTGTTCTTCTGGGAGTGGTCGCCGTGTGGCGACTGATCCGGTGGCGCTATCGCCCATCCCTCGAATTGGACACGACCCTGCAATCGAACGGGGACCTGTTCACGCTCGCGGTCCGAAACACCGGGGCCGCGGTCGCCGCGCGCTGCCGGGGCCGGTTGATTCGCGTCAGCCGCGATACGCAGGGTGACTGGACACGCATGGATCCGGATTCTTCGATCTTCCCGCTTCACTGGCCGGATGGATCGCCGGAGCACGATCTGTCAGCAGGCGAGGAATCCGAACTGGTGATCGCGCGGCGCAACCGACTCGCACCGGGACGCTACCGGATAGAGATGGCGGTCATCAACGGCGAGGAAAAGCGCACGTTGATAGAATTCGGGGTCCCACCTGATCAGGGTGTACTGCGAGAGAACCCGGCCCCTGGCCGGGACGCACGGGAGGGAAACGACGATGGCACGCACTAGATGGCCGCACATCGCGGTCTCGCTGATCGCGATCACGCTCGTCGCGGCATGCGGGGATGACGACCCCTCCGGCCTGACCGGACCGGGCAGCAATCC
>CBDTXM010000071.1:0-14463 GCA_965364445.1 uncultured bacterium
CTCGAAGCCCCGGATCCTGATTCGGCGGCCACAGACCCAGCCGAGGACCTCCGCTGGGCCCCTCCCGAAAAGAGCTACACGCGCGCGCTGACGGGAGTCCTCATCGGCAACACGCTCGCCGTCGGGGTCAACGTCCTGTGGCGCGACGAGCCCGCCACGAACCCGGGATCCTGGTGGGACAACCTGCAGGGCGGCTGGGAGTGGGACACCAACCCGATCCGGGTGAACGGTTTCGAGCACCCGTGGGCGGGAGCGGGCTACTACAATTTCGCTCGCGCCAGCGGACTGTCTTTCTACGAGTCGCTTCCTGTCACGCTCGCCGGGAGCCTCATGTGGGAGTGGTTCGGGGAACCCCGGCCTCCTGCGATCAATGATCTCGTCACGACCACGATCGGGGGTGCGGCGCTGGGCGAGCCGATGCGGCGCGTCTCCCTGGTAGTCCTGGACAACGGGGCGACGGGATTCGATCGCTTCTGGCGCGAGGCCGCCGTCATGGTGATCAACCCCGGGCTCGGCCTCGATCGACTGGTGCGAGGTCAGCTCTGGAGGGCGGGTCCCAATTCGTCCGATCACAGGCCGACACGAATCGCAGGCGACATGTCGATGGGGGCGGCGCGATTGGCGCCGGCCGACGACCACCCGGGGACGAATGCAGACGCGGGAGTTCTGAGATTCGGTGTCGATTACGGCGATCCATTCGACACGGAGTCATCCGGAGCGTTCTCGTCCTTTTCCGGTGTCGTCGAAATGGCCAGTATCTCGGCAGTCCTCACGCGCGTCGGGGTCCGCGGAATGCTGACGCCGATCTCGTCGGCTGAGAATCCTTCGGATGGTCTCCTGGGGCTGTTCCTGGATTTCGACTACCGCTGGAACGGACGGGTCGGGTTCGCTGAGCAGAGCATCGGTATCGGGCTGCTGTCCCGGTTCGGCAGCGAGGCCTGGCAGATTGATACCGACGTCAGCGCCGAGCTCCTTCCTCTCGTCGCCAGCACGGACCGCTGGGCGACGGAGTCAGTGCAACGCTACTACGAGTTCGGAAGTGGGCTGGGCGGCAGGGCCGAGGCGCGCGTCTCGAATCGCGGGCACCGCATTCTCATGGCCAGCCTCGATGCCTACTGGGCCGTGACTCTCGACGGGCCCTCGTCCAACAAGCTGATTCAGATCGGGGAGGTCGAGGTGCGGACGCCGCCGATCGGAGGATTCCATCTCGGTGCCAACGCGCGACTCTACCGACAGTCCAGCTCGTATCCGGATCGAAGAACCGGCCACGAATCGCTGTCGAGCGTGTCGGTGTTCCTCGGCACAGGCGGCTGACCGGCTGCGATCGGACGTCTCAGGCTTCCCCATCGATCGAGCGATTTCGGGCGCGAAATCCCCCGAACAGGTTTCGCAGGGCCCCGAGAGGTCCGGCGGGTGGATCGACGAGCAGGACGAGATCCGGAACGACACGATCGCTGCCTGCCCCGGCTTCGGGGGGCACTGCCGGTGCGATCGGCGCACCATTGCCGCGTGAACCCGCAGCTGCCTCCGCCGGTTCCGTACCGGCAACCACCGAGTACGCGCTCTCATCTACCCGAACCGGGGCCACGGCGACTCCCGGTTCCTCCGGCTCGAGGCGGTGATGCGTTCGTGCAGCTCGTGCTCCCGCTTCCAACAGGGCCTCGGCCCGGGCTTGCGCCTCGAGTAGTACCTCTTCTGCATCGGTAGCGGCAGTCGACCGGACTTTCATCGACTCCGCAGCGTCCTCGGTGTCCGTCCCGGCAGCCTCCGATTTCGCGCTCTCATCGACCCGCGCCCGGGCCACCGGGGCCGCCGGTTCCCCCTGCTCGAGGCGGTGAATGCGCTCGAACAGCTCGCGCTCCCGCTTTTCGTGCTCCGAGATCTGCTGCAGCAGCGCCTCGAACTCGGCTTCACCCAGCGCGACGAGCTCCGCAGCCTGTTCCTCGGCCCGGGTCACGAGTTCCTCAGCACGGATCCGGGCGTCCGCGAGGATCTGTCCGCCCTTCTCGAGCTCCTCGTCCTCGCGGAGCTTCAACTCGCGAAGCGCGGACTCGAACTCCTCCCGGCCCTGAGCGGCCAGTTGCGCAGCCTCGGCCTCGGCTTCTTCCAACAGGGCCTGGGCCCGGGCCTGCGCCTCGAGCAGCAGTTCTTCTGCCTCGGTAGCGGCAGCCGAACGGACCTTCAACGACTCCGTAGCGTCCTCGGTCGCTCGCGCGAGCTTGCGCTCGCGCGCAGTCTCAGAGACCTCGCGCTCCAGTCGCAGCCGCTCACGGCTTTCCGACATCAGCCGCGCCAGCTCCTGCTCGGCTCTTCGTCGGGCTGACTCGAGCTCCCGGATCCTGTCAGCGAGGAGTCGCTCCGAGGCCTCGCGCTTCCGCAATTCCTCGAGCGCTTCCTGGAGCGCCTCTCGCACCCCTTCCGCATCCGGATCCACGACCTCATCAGATTGACCGGCCGCAGAACGTTCATTCACGAGGCCGCAGAGAATCTGGTACTGCTTCTCGACGCGGGCGGCGCGTTCTTCGATCTCGGCGGTCCTCGCCGCGATCTCCTCGTGCTCGGCCTCCAGCTCTTCGCGACGGGAGTCAAGCTCGGAGGCACGATCCAGGACGTGCCTGGCCCCGCGGTAGCTTCGAACCGCTGCGGTGAGAGCGAGTGGGATGAGAAGGAAGACGGAAAGCAGCGCAGCCGCCCGGGCGAAGAGCACGGAATCGAGCATGAAGGCGGCAATCGTGCTACCCAGCACGAGCACACCCACCGTGCCCAGAAGCACGGCCGTTCGCAACGTGGATTCACGAGTCGTCACGATCGGCTCTCGCGACATCAACTCCCTCCCCCAGGTTCCGAGTACGGTCTCGACATACCGCGCGAGCTGCAGCAGTTCTCCACCTCCCAATATAGTTGACTTGCTCCGAAAGCCGAAGTCCATTGCCCCCGATATGCAAATCCGATACCCGATCCTGCCGAGACTGTAAGTCGTGTTGTGACAGGAGAGTACCTGTTCAGGTATCGGAAGCAGGTACGCGATTGAGGCGCAAGGTCCGCGGTGAGCCTTTTCGCCATCCTGCCTGGAAGGCCACATTGGAGGCCCGGCCGGTACGCGTCTGGCCCAGTTGCCGACGGAGACCCGGGGCTCACAGCGGTGCACGGGAGCGACGGATGGAACCAGGGGAACGGATCGCGATCATCGGGGGAGGGAACCTCGGAACATGCATCGCGGAGGGGCTCGTGTCCGCCGGGATCGCAGAGCCGTCGGCCGTGTCGATCACGCGACGTCGACCCGAGCTTCTCGCCAGACTGGCGTCCGAGGGATTCCTGACGGGCGATGACAATCGCGAAGCGGTCGAATCGTCCGGGATCGTCCTGGTCTGTGTCCAGCCACAGCAGCTCGACGGCGTGCTGACGGGGATCTCCGGGGCCCTCGACCCGTCGCGGCATCTGCTGATCTCCACGGTGTCCGGAGCCAGCATCGCTGCACTCCGGGCTCATGCCGGCGCACGGATTCCGATCGTCCGGGCGATGCCGAATATCGGAATCGCCATCGGGCGCTCGATGACCTGTCTCGCGGTGGACGATGTCTCGATCGACAGCGTGGATCGGGCCCGCGCACTGTTCGAAGCACTGGGTGCCACGATGCTGATCCAGGAAGAGCAAATGGTGCCCGCTACGGCGCTCTGCGCGTGTGGTATCGCCTTCTTCCTTCGGGCGATCCGGGCCGCGTCGCAGGGAGGAATCGAGATCGGATTTCACGCCGATGAAGCGATCGCTCTCGCCGCGGAGACCGCACGTGGCGCCGCGGAGCTGCTTCTGGCGCACGGCACCCACCCTGAGACCGAGATCGACAAGGTCACGACGCCCAAGGGGTGCACGATCTATGGCCTGAACGAAATGGAGAATCGCGGGTTCAGCTCGTCCATGATCCGGGGCATCATCACCGCGTCCGAGAAGGCGGACGAACTCTACGAGCGTGAGCGCCGCCCCACACCATAGGGAGCGTTTGCGTTGCGCACACGCCACACGATGCAGAGGATTGCGAATCCGGCCCCGAGCGGGCGAGTTACGTCGTCTCCGACAAATCACCTCAAGGAGCAGCTTCCGAATGTCCGAATTGCCACCGTCCGCGAAGGAAGCCCTCGAAGTCCTGAAGCGCGGCAACGCCAGGTTCGTCGAGCGCCTCGGAAGCGCCGGGCAGCCTGCGACCGTGCGGGGGCCTCTCGAGCTCCCTGACTCGCAGCGTCCCACGGCCATCGTACTCGGATGCTCGGACGCACGGGTGCCGGCCGAGATCGTATTCGACCAGGGTCTCGGCGACCTGTTCGTCATCCGCGTAGCGGGAAACATCGTCGCTCCTTCCCTGATCGGCAGCGTCGAGTTCGCCGCATCCGAGTTCGGGACCCGACTCGTCGTCGTGATGGGCCATACGAAATGCGGGGCCGTACAGGCGACGATCGAGGAGATCCGAGGCCCGGGTGGGCCGGCCTCCGAAAACCTGGCGTCGATCGTCGATCGAATCCGGCCTCACATCGAGGGCTACCTGGCCGGGGCCCCGAGTGCGCCCCTCGAGGCCGTGTGGGACGGAGCGGTGCGCGAGAACGTCATCGCTTCGGTCGAGGAGCTGCGCGCCGGCTCTGCGATCCTCGAACGACTGATCGCGAGGGAGGGACTGATGGTCGTCGGAGCGGAGTACTGTCTCGGCTCCGGAGTCGTGACCTTCCTCGACGAGTCAGACGGGTGATCTCCCGCGACGACTCTCGCTAGAGCAGGTGGAGCGCCTGGCCGAGATCGGCGAGCAGATCGTCGGTACCCTCGATTCCCACCGACATGCGGATCAGGCCGTCGGACACGCCGACCTCGAGCCTCTCCGCCGCCGTGAGGCCTGCGTGCGAGGTAGCCGCGGGCCGGGTGACGAGTGACTCCACGCCTCCGAGGCTGGGCGCGACGATCGGGATGTGTACGGCCGCCTCGAATCGTCGTGCCGCTTCTTTTCCCCCCGCGAGTTCGAAGCTGAGCATGCCGCCGAAGCCGTCGAACAGCCGGGTCGCGGTGTCGTAACCGCTGTTCGACGGAAGCCCGGGGTAGTTGACTCGGGAGACCGCCTCGTGCGCCTCGAGGGCACGCGCCAGCGCGAGCGCCGACTCGTTCTGCTGCCTGACCCGCAGCCCGAGCGTCTTGAGGCCCCGATGGAGAAGGAAGCAGGCATGCGCGTCCAGCGAGCCACCGAGGTAATTCATCATCTTCTTGACCCTGGCGACCGGTTCCGCGCTTCCAGTCACGGCGCCACAGACGATGTCCGAGTGTCCGTTCAGGTACTTGGTTCCGCTGTGCAGAGAGAGATCGAACCCGATTTCGGCCGGTCGGAAATTGACCGGACTGGCGAAGGTGTTGTCGATCACGGACACGAGATCGTGCTCGCGCGCGAACGCAACGACCGCCGGCAGGTCGGCCACCTGGACCAGGGGGTTGGTGATCGCCTCGAAGTAGATCATCCGGGTCTCTGGCCGAAGGGCGGCGGACCAGCTATCGGGTCGCTCTCCGTCGACGAAGTCGCAGGTGAGCCCGTGGCGGGCGAATTCCCGTCGTGCGTAGTCGTACGTGCCTCCATAGAGGCAGTCCTGGAAGATCACGTGATCTCCGGCCTCGAGGAGAGAGTGGAAGATCGCCGTAATGGCTGCCATTCCGCTCGACGTCACGAATGCAGACTCCGCGCTCTCGAGCGCCGCCAGCTTGGAGGCCAGCACCGTGTGATTCGGCGAATTCGACAGACGCATGTACTTGATATCGTGGTAATCCTCGCCTTCGACGGACTCGAAGTTCGCCGACTGGAAAATCGGCAGGGAGACTGCCCCTTCGATTCCCGGGCGAATCTCTCCCGAGTGGATCAGCTTCGTATCTATCGAGGTCTGTTCGTTCGTCATGGCCCGCTTCCTTCCGTTGCCGGTTCGGTCGATCGTTCGCGGCTGAGTCTACCGCACCGTCCCCGGAGGTGGCCAGACGGAGTGGCCGCCGACCGGTCGAGGGACTGCCTCGCAGGGCCCGGTCGGGTTACCCTGTGAGCGGATTCGGGCGCACCGGTCGCTGCGAATCGGTGCGGCGCACGTCGACAGGCTCGGACATGCCTCGAGGGGAGCGGCAAGCTGAAAGTGAACGACGAGATCGCGGCCCTGAGCCGGGCTGCCGCGCGATGCGACGCACAGAACCCCGACGTCTCGACGTGGACGGTGGGAATGCACATTCAGCACTGCTGCCTGGCCATGACAGGGGTATGCGAAGCCTTGCTCGCCTCCGAGCCGCCACCGCCTCGCACCCGAAGATCGGTGATGACCGCGGCGATCTTTCTGGTCGGCCGGATTCCTCGTGGACGGGGACAATCACCCGATCAGGTGCTGCCAGAGCCGGGCGTCTCCCGCGAGAGCCTGAACGTGATGCTCGATGCCTCGGCCGAGGGACTGCGAGCCGTCTCCGCCACCGATCCCCAGAAGTGGTTCCGGCACTTCGCGTTCGGAGCGATGGACCGCGATCGGACCTTGAAGTTCATCCGGATTCACAATCGACACCACCTTCGGATCATCGGCGACATCCTGAAGTCCATTGACGCAGAACATGGAGTTGGACACAAATGAGGATCCTGCTGGTGGGCGCATCGGGAACCATCGGGCGGTCAGTCAAGGCCGAGCTCGAGACGCGGCATGAGGTCGTTTCCGCCGGTCGGTATTCCGGCGATGTCCGACTCGACATCTACGACAGCGAATCCATCCGCGCGGCATTCCAGGAACTCGGTCACGTGGACGCCGTGGTGTCCGCTGCGGGGGACGTGAAATTCGCGCCGTTCGCGGAGATGCAGGCGGCAGACTACGTGATGAGCCTCCGGAACAAGTTGATGGGCCAGGTCAACCTGGTGCTGATCGGTAGAAATCACGTCCGGGAAGCCGGATCGTTCACGCTCACGAGCGGGGTGCTCGACGAGGACCCGATCATCGGAGGGACGGCCGCCTCGATGGTCAACGGCGGGATCAATGCCTTCGTGTTCGCCGCGTCGATCGAGATGCCGGCGGGGCAGAGAATCAATGCGGTGAGCCCCGGGGTGATCGAGGAGGCCATGGATCAGTACGCGCCCTTCTTCCGCGGCTTCGAATCCGTCCCGGCTCGGAGGGCGGCCCTCGCCTATGCGAAGAGTGTCGAAGGTGGTCGAACCGGGCACGTGTTCCGCGTACGGTGAAGGGAAATCAAGATGGTGCCGAACCGATGAGGAAGAGACCGGCCCGACGGATGTCGTCATCCGGGTTCGCGCGGGCAGGCCTGCTGATCGCGGCACTGTCAGCGCCGGGAGACCTGCCGGGCCAGGACGCCGCGCATGCCCGACAGTCACCCTGGCTGGTGGTCCTCGGAGTCGCCCAGGATGGAGGCATTCCGCAGGCCGGATCGCGGGATCACGCGGCCTGGTGGAATCCCGATCTTCGGCGTCAGGTCGTGAGCCTCGGACTCGTGGATCCGGCATCGGGCCGCAGGTGGATCTTCGAGGCGACGCCTGACTTTCGCGAGCAACTGCACCGGTTCGACGAGGTCGCTCCCGTCGATGCAGCGCCGGGTCTGGCCGGGATTTTTCTGACGCACGCCCACATCGGCCACTACACAGGGCTGATGTTTCTCGGACATGAATCGCTCGGCGCGAAGGGAGTGCCCGTGTTCGCCATGCCACGCATGAGCCGGTTCCTGGCGGAGAACGGTCCCTGGAGCCAGCTCGTCAGGTACGGCAACATCGCACTCCGGACCCTGCACGCGGGAACGCCGGTGCCTCTCGCCGAAGGGCTGTCCGTCACTCCCTTTCTGGTACCGCACCGTCAGGAGTTCGCGGAAGTCGTCGGCTACCGGATCGAAGGACCGAACAGGGCCGTCCTGTTCATTCCGGATATCGACAGCTGGGAGGAGTGGGATGCCTGGGGCGTCCGGATCGAGGATGAGATCGCGAAAGTGGATATCGCCTATCTGGACGCGACATTCTTCGCCGATGGCGAGATCCCGGGTCGCGACATGAGCGGCTTCCCACACCCGTTTCTGACGCACAGCATGGAGCGGTTCGCCTCTTTGCCGGAGGCGGAGCGGGCAAAGGTCCGATTCATCCACCTGAATCACACGAACCCTGCCGCCGATCCGGATGCCACGGTCCGGATCGAGATCGAAGCCGGAGGCTTCCGGGTAGCCGACGAAGGGGAACGGGAGTCCCTCTGACCGGGGGGGCGAGCCGGATTCGCGTGAGCCGCTTCGCTACACGGTGAAGGCGTCCGTCTGTCCGGTCTCCAGGTCCAGAAGGCGCTTCTTCCGCCAGAGTCCGCCGCCGTACCCGGTGAGCGTACCGTCGGCGCCGATCACCCGGTGGCACGGAATGAGAATCGCGATGCGGTTGTCGCCGTTCGCCCCCGCCACGGCCCGCACCGCCGTGGGGCGTCCGATCCGACGGGCGACCTCCCCGTAGGAGACCGTGGTGCCGTAGGGGATCGCTTGCAGGGCCGTCCAAACAACCTGCTGGAAGTCGGTACCCGGCGCCTCGATGGGCAGACTGAATTCGGTCAGGCGGCGATCGAAATAGGCGGCGACTTGACGCTCCGCTTCCGCCGTGATCGGATTCGACCCGGGTAGTAACGTGACGCGAAGGCGGGTGGTGATTCGCTCGAGCTGCGTCTCCAGCTTGCGCCGATCGACGAATTCGAGAAGGCACAGGGCGTCGTCGGTGGCGCCGACCAGCATCGGGCCCAGGGGCGTGAGGATCCGGGTGATCCGCACGACTCGATCCGGATCGCATCCGGTCGGCGGCGTGCCGAGCAACTTTCGGAAGGCCTCGTTGAATCCGCTGAGCGACTCATATCCCTGCGAATAGGCGGTTCGCGACACGTTCTCCCCCTCCCGGATCCGGCCGATTGCCTCACCGAGGCGTCTGGCACGGCTGTAGGCGTGAAAGGTCATTCCGTGGTGACGCTGAAACCAGCGACGGACCCGCTCGGGCTGGAGCCCCATCGCCCGGAGGTCGCGGTCGGACCACCGGCGGGAGGGATCGGACTCCAGCTCCTGAATCAGGCCGCGAAGCCAGTCGGGCGCCGCCCCCGCGGGTTCGAGCGGTCTGCACCGGCGACAGGGTCGATACCCGGCCTCCAGAGCGGTCTTTGCCGAGCCGAAGAATTCGACGTTCTCGGGCCGGGGCTTCCGTGCCGGACAGGTGGGACGGCAGAAGATCCCGGTGGTCCTGACGGCCGTCCAGAACACGCCGTCGTAGGCGTCATCGCCGGTCTCGAAGGCCCTGAGCATCGTGGCCCGGTCGGGAACACTCATCCTGGTCATGTCGGCAAGATGCCCGATCTGGTCGATAGCTGCTACCGGAGATTCGACACCGAATTCCTGGCTCCGCGCGCAGGTCGGAAAGGTGGCTCGTCGGAAACCTATGCCCGGATCGGCTCTCCCCGCTTGCCGTGCCCGGGCCGGTCGGTCTATCCTCGGCCACCGGAGCCATCCTTGAACGTCTGGCAGGAGCGGAGCAGGGGAGTGAAGGACAACGGGGCCGGGCCGACGGCTGTGGCTGTGATCTGGGACTTCGACGGGACGCTGGTCGATTCCCATCCTCGGAATCTGAGCGTGAATCGTGCGATCATCGAGGAGCTTACAGACCGCAGTCACCAGTACTACCCGGCTCTCGCTTCGATCGAGAGCTACGAGCATGCGGTGGCTCGCGCCGGGAACTGGCGGGACTTCTATGCGCGCGAGTTCGGCCTCGGTTCGGATCAGGTGGAGAGAGCGGGCGCACTGTGGCCGCGGCTTCAGTTGTCCGATCCGACCCCGCAACAGCCGTTCGAAGGGGTCGCGGATGCCCTTAGGGAGCTCGAGGATCTTCCCCACGGAATCGTTTCCCAGAACGACAGCGTCGTGATTCGTCGCGCGCTCGAGCAGGCCGGGCTTCTGTCCGTGTTCGGAAGCATCTTCGGCTACGGAGAACTGCCCCGGCAGAACCAGAAGCCCGCGGGAGGCGGGCTCTTGCAGTGCATCGAGGCGCTGGGCGTGGATCCGGGCAGCCGGGTGTTCTTCGTCGGTGATCACGTCACCGACGCCATGGCCGCCGCGGATGCCCGAATCCTCCTTCGCGAGCGCGGCCAGCCCACCGAGATCGTCAGTATCGCCGTGCAATTCGGGGTGAACAGTGTCGACGACTGGCGTGTTCCCGCGGACCTCATCGCACGCAGTCCCTCCGATATCGTCGAGCTGGTACGAAACGGGCACCGGCCGGCAGAAGCGGATTCGCGCCCATGAATTCTCCAGAGAATCGGTTCAGCGAGGACGAACTGCGTGCGATTCTGCGTGCCGCGTCCGGTCCCGACCGTGCGCTGCCCCCGGCACTGCGGCCAGGCGGCTTTACCGTAGAAGAGATCGAGTCGGTCGCCCGCGAGGCGGGTCTGGACCCGGGCGCGATATCTGCGGCGGCTGCGCGGGTCGCGCTCCAGAGAGGGACGAGGGTGCACGGGGCGCCCGGGATCACCGACCTGAGCCGCAGGCTCCCCGGTGAGGTCAGTCCCAGGGACTACGGGGACCTCGCCGAGACGATCGCGGAGGCAGCCGGCGAGCCCGGTATACGAAGCGCCGCTTTCGGAGGGCTGGAATGGGAGACGAAACCGGGTGGGAGCCGAATGAAGGTCACGGTCACCCCCGGCTCGGGGAGCACCGCGGTCAGGGTACATACGGATGCATCGGCTCTCAAGGGCCTGTGCTACGTCGCTTCGATGGGCAGCGCCCTGGCCCTGGGTGGCATCACGGGCGCGATCACCGAGCCGACAGCGATTCTCACCGGGGTGACGCTGATGGCGGGTGCGGCTTCGGCGGGAGCGCTCACGGGATGGGCGGCCTGGCGGGCGCAGGCGCGGCGCCTGCAAGAACGGAGCGCACGCGTGTTCGCGGCTGTTACGGGCCGGGCGGCGGAATTGGCGGCGGACGGCCCGGACGACGATCGTCGCGGGCCAGAAGCGGATCAGGAGAGCAGGTAGTCCAGCACGTCGCGGGCCGAGTAGGTATCCCGGCCCGCCAGGAATTCGCCGAGATTCTCCAGGTCGTCGCCGCTCGTCAGCATCGGCCTTTCCGGTGTCCCGCCATTTCTCAACTGCCCGCGATCCAGGTTCGACATCAGGGCGTTGCACAGACACTTTCTGCCGTCGGTGTCCGTCAGGCGCCCTCCCTTCTTCACGTAGGTCTCCACCGGCTCGGATGCACACCGGTACCCGATGCGCCCTTTCTCGGTGCGGAACGCCGACCGGAGGTAGCCCAGATCGCAGACCCGGGTCCTCTGCTCATACGTCGGCTGCTCTGACAGGCTCTCGGCCAGCTCGACGACCTTGAACGGGAATCCGGTGGGCGACGCCCGATCATCGGTGCGGACTCTGACCGTTCCCTCCAGGGACTGCCGGATCACTCTGCGGCGCAGCGACTCGGCCAGGCCCGACTCGTCACAGTAGGCGAACAGAGTTCCGACCTGGATGCCCGCGGCCCCCTGGTCGAGTGCCTCCTGCAGCCGGCCCTTCCGGCCCGCGCCGCCCGCCAGCCAGAACGGCACTCCCAGTCGTGCGAACTTCTTAAGGTCAACTTCGTCCCGGGGGCCATAGATCGGTTCGCCGTTCTCATCGTAGCGCCGCTCGCCTCGAGGCGGAGCGTTGTGACCGCCGGCCGACGGCGCTTCGATGATGAATCCGTCGACCTTCCCTGTGGCCTTCTTCAACAACATGGTCGCCAGCGAATTGGAGGCGACGATGGCCAGGAACTTCGGCCTGTTCAGCTCAGGAAGCGGTCCATCGAACTGCTCGGCGGGATCGAACTCGAGGTACTCGCAGTCGAATCCGCCCGACTCTTCCACGTCGAAACGGATCGACGCCTTCTCGTTGCGCGAAAAGCTGTCGAGTACTCCGGGGATCTCGCGAGGGATTCCGGCTCCCATGAGCACGTAGTCCACATTCGCCAGCATCGCTCCGTACAGAGAAGCGAGGTTCGGCATCTGGACCTTGGTCAGCAGGTTGATTCCGACCTGCCCGCCGTGACCTTCTTTCGCGAGATGCACTTCCACGAAATTCGCGAGCACCGTCAACTGCAGCCGCGCCCTCTTCATCCTCTGCCGGAACATCGGGAGGCTGGGGTACTGCTCTCCCTCCGCACGGCCCTGAGGCTTGAAGTAGCGCTCGAGCACGTGTTCTACGACCTCGGGGAAGGGGAAAGCCTCCATGGCCCGGCGCACGTGGCCGCCCTCGTCGCCGTCGGCCAGCCGTCGGACCATCACGTGATCCACCACGGTGCCCGAGACGACGCCCAGATGCCCCGCACGCGAAACGGCGCGCGCGAGCACCCAGTTGGAGATGCCGACCCCCATCCCGCCCTGGATGATCGTCGGGAGTGTCGCCGCGTGGCTCATGTGATCTCGTTGTCTCTTCGCACCATCGGAATCCTCTTCATCGACGCAATTCTACCTGAATCTGGTACGCCCGGTCAAAGGGTCGCGTTCCTTTCGTGCCGCAGGGCGCGGATGCTCGAGGGGGCCAGATAGAGATTCGAAGCGACTCTTCCGCCGACGAATGCGAGGAACGCCGACGTGACTCCGATCCAACCGAATCCCCATGCGGCGAGCATGAAGAGGAGGGCGATACCTCCGACCTCGATCGCCGTGGCAACCGTGATCGGCCTCGTTCGTCTCTCTTTGATCAGGATCGCCCGCTGGTAGGAAAGAAGGACGGATATCGCCGGAAGTGGAACGAGTACCCGGGTTGGAGTCAGGGCGAGGGCGGTGAGATCAGGGGTCAGGCCGGAGATCGTGCCGAACCAGATGTGGGCGAGCGGGGTGAACGCGATGAGGGCGAGGCCCGCTGAAGCGGCCAGCCCCAGCCCGAGGCCGAATCGGGCGAGTTCCGGCGCGTGCTCGTGGCGTTCGCCCATGAGAGCGATCGCCGCATCCTGATAGCTGAGTCCCAACGACCGGAAGATGAAGGAGAGCGAGTTCACGACCGGAAACAGTGCGAGCGACTCGAGGGGAAGCGGAGCGCGTCCCATGAAGAAGGTGAGCATGGGCTGGACAGCGAGGCCGATGAACGACGTCAAGGCCAGAGGAAGGTAGAACTCCGCGATTCGCGCGTAGGTCAGGTCGGCTGCACCATCGCCGCCCGCCAGCAACTCGCGGATCGTTCTTCGCGCCATCCAGCGGGCCGCGAAGGCCTCGCAGGTCACCCCGACGGATAGTGCCGCGGCCCCGACCCAGGCCCCGGGGATCTCCGCGCCCCAATAGAGCAGGAGCGCCGTGACGCACATGGCGACGAGTCGGATCACGGTGCCAATGGCGACAAGACGCGTACGTCCGGAACGGATGAGTACGCCCTGGATGAAGCGCCGGTACCCGATCGTCCCTGGCCAGGGAAGCAGGAGCCAGAGCGCGCCCCGGACGAGTTCTGCGACATTCGCCTCGAGTCCGAGGAGGTCGTACATGGTGAAGCGGAATACCGGTGGAACGAGGAACAGGGCCAGGAGCCCGGTGCCGAGCACCCCGAGCGCCGTTCCGAAGTTCCTGAGTCGCAGGTAGCTGCGCCGGTCTTCGACGAGTGCGGTCGCGGCGCTCATCAGCATGATGACCGGCGCTTCCACCAGGATTCCGATGGCGAAAGCGACGCCGAACGCGGCCAGGTTGAACTTCGGATCGGCCAGTCTCGCGATCACGGCGGCGAGGAACGGGCCTTCGGCCGCCATCATCAGCCAGGTAGCGGCGAGCGGCAGCCAGAAGAGCAGAATCGATCGATAAGTGCGAGGCACGCGCGACCATGGAGAGCTGTGGTGAATCGTGGCCGTCCGGGAGCCGGAACATGCAGGTCCGGAACGGTCCCGTCCAGTCCTGTCGAGAATCGTTCTCGACAACGTGACCGAAAGCGACGATACTTAGCGGGTTACCGGGCTTCGACGCCCGCCGGACGCCCCGGACCGAGCAGAGGTTGTGCGAGCATTCCGCAGGATCGCCAGATGGGAGATCGCCGGAGACGGCCGACGCGTGTCGCGGGCGCGTCCGCGGACCCGGGGCACCGGGGCGTCCTGCCTCATTCTCTCCCTGACTGCGGCCCTGCTCCTGCTCGGTTCCCGACCCCTCGGCGCACAGTCCATGGACGTGTCCAAAGGGGTGCCCGGGAGCAGTCACGCATTCGTCGTCAACTCCTGGACGACGGCGGACGGACTTCCTCAGAATTCGGTCAACGACATCCTCGAGACGCGCGACGGACGCCTCTGGATCGCGACCTTCGGGGGGCTGACCCGATTCGACGGCACCACTTTCGACGTTCTCGGCGTGTCTGACCTTCCGGAGCTCGGATCCAATCGGGTTCTGTCGCTCGCGGAAGCGGCGACGGGCGGGATCTGGGCATTCACGAGCTCACGCGAGATTCTTCGAATCTCGGACGATGCGGTGCTCGAGCGCAT
>CBDTXM010000072.1:0-14461 GCA_965364445.1 uncultured bacterium
CGTAGACGGTAGTGACCTCGGTACGCTCCCGGCTTCGCTCGTCCTGCAGCGAGGGCTTCGCACGGGCCAGTCGCTCGAAGAGGGAGATGTCGACGTCCTGCTCCGCGACGCTGCAGGCGCCGATGCCCTCGAAGCCGCCCTCCACTGCCTGGCCTACCGTCCCCGAAGCCGCATGGAGCTCGAGCGGCATCTCCGCCGGAAATCTCATACGGCGGACGCGATTCTCCATGCGGTGACCCGCTGTCAGGAACTCGGGTACCTCGACGACGACGCATTCGCCCTGGCCTTCGTCCGGGATCGGATACGTCTGCGGCCTCGCGGTCGGTTCCGTCTTCGTTCGGAACTGCGGGAACGGGGCATCCGGCCCGACCAGGCGGACCGGGCGATCGACCTGGCATTCCAGGACGCGGGGATCTCGGAGCAGGAACTGCTTCGTAGCGTCGCGGATGCACGTGCGTTCCGACTGAAGCAGGCTGACCCTTCGATCGCCCGCCGTCGACTCTTCTCCTGGCTGCTTCGCCGTGGATTCGCACCTGCGGACGTTCGCCAGGTGGTCGATGACCTGGTTCCGGAATCGGATCCCGACTGAGACCCCTGCCGGATCGACCGGCCCGATCGATTGTATAGGTCGAAGAACGGGTTCATATTCCACGTTTGCGGCGAATCGGCCGCAAAGGCGAGAGAACTCGAAACCGACCCGAACGGACGAAATGACCTCCAGCGAAATCCGAAGGCGATTCATAGAGTATTTCGAGCGACAGGGACACGTTCATATGCCCAGCAGTTCGCTCGTGCCGGAGAACGATCCCACTCTGCTGTTCACCAACGCGGGCATGGTACAGTTCAAGGGCGTTTTCGTGGGCGAACAGGAGCGACCTTCGGCAAGGGCGGTCACCTCGCAGAAGTGCCTTCGCGTGAGTGGAAAGCAGAACGACCTCGAGGAGGTCGGGCGGACTGCTCGGCACCACACGTTCTTCGAGATGCTCGGCAATTTCTCGTTCGGGGACTATTTCAAGCGCGACGCGATCCGCTTCGCCTGGGAATTCGTCACAGAGGAGCTGGGCCTGGAGCCGGATCGCCTCTGGGCGACGGTGCACCATACCGACGACGAGGCGGCCGAGCTCTGGCCGGAACTGACGGCGATTCCCGTCGAGCGAGTGCTGCGACTCGGCGACAAGGACAACTTCTGGCAGATGGCCGATACCGGACCCTGCGGCCCCTGCTCGGAGATTCACTACGACATGCGGCCGGAGGCGGAGCGGCACGATCAGCTCTCGGCGGAGGAATTCGAAGCGCTCGGCGAAGCCGACGAATTCATGGAGATCTGGAACCTGGTCTTCATGCAGTACGAGCGAACGGCCGAGGGCGACGTCTCGCTTCCGCAGCCGTCGATCGACACGGGGGCGGGCCTGGAACGAATCGCTGCCATCCTCCAGGGCAAGCGCACGAACTACCATACGGACCTCTTCCTCCCGATCATCGAACGGGCCGAGGAGATCATCGGAACGTCATATTCGCAGGCGCCGGAAGACTGGGAAGCGGGCCTGCCGTTCCGGGTGCTCGCGGATCACGCCCGAGCCGTGACGTTCATGCTGGCCGATGGGGTGATTCCGTCGAACGAGGGTCGCGGCTACGTACTGCGCCGGATCCTCCGTCGGGCCGGTCGCTACGCCTGGCTGCTCGGGCGCCGCGAGCCGACGCTGGACCGACTCGTCGGCGTCGTGATCGACCAGATGGATGATGCGTATCCCGAGCTCACGGCCCGACGGACGCACATCGAACGCACCACGCGGGCGGAAGAGGAACGGTTCCTGGACACGATCGAAGCCGGGATGCACCGGTTCGAAGAGGTGGCTCCGCAGGGTGGATCCGGCACGATCCCGGGCGAAGAGGCATTCAAACTCTACGACACGTTCGGCTTCCCGCTCGACCTGACCGAGTTGATGGCCGTGGAACGGGGCTACGTCGTCGATCGCGCGGGCTTCGAAGCGGCGCTCGAGGAGCAACGCCGGAAATCCAGTGTGTCCGGCACACTGGGTTCCTCGGTGGTCGGACCCGGTGGCGGGCCGAGCGATGAGGCACTCGCGGTGGCCCGGGCGCTGTCGGCCGAGGAAGAGCAGCAGTTCATCGGGTACGAGCAGCTTCGCGTAACGACCCGGGTGCTTCAGCAGGGCGGGATCGACGGGACCCGCGCTTTCCTGCTCGCCGAGAATCCGTTCTACGTGGAGGCCGGCGGACAGGTCAGCGATACCGGATACCTTCGCGGAGAGGGCTGGGAACTCGCCGTCGAGTCGGTGGTGCGCAACGACCGGGGGCAGGCCGTGGTGGTCGGCGAGCCGACGCATGGCACAGTGCCCGATGCTCCGAACGAGGTTCTCGCCATCGTGGAAGAACACACGCGGCGAGACACCGAACGCAATCACACGGCCACTCATCTGCTTCACGCGGCCCTGCGGGATGTACTCGGAGAGCACGTGCACCAGAAAGGATCGCTGGTGGCCCCCGACAGGCTTCGCTTCGACTTCACGCACTACGGGCCGCTCACGGCCGGCGAGCGCACGGAGATCGAGCAACGGGTCAACGAGGCGATCTGGGCGAATTCGCCACTCGAGATCGGACAAAGGGCGTACCGGGATGCGCTGGACGATGGTGCGATGGCGCTGTTCGGCGAGAAGTACGGCGACGTGGTCCGAACGGTCAGCGTACCCGGGGTGAGCCTCGAGCTTTGTGGCGGCTGTCACGTCCGTTCCACCGGCCAGATCGGCCTGTTCCGGATCGTGTCGGAGACAGGGGTGGCAGCCGGTGTCCGCCGCCTGGAAGCGGTGACCGGCCCGCGGGCCTATGCCCGTCTTCTGGATGCCGAAAGCCTGATCTCCGATCTCGCCAACCGGTTACGCGTTTCACCATCGGATCTGCCGGGTCGGGTCGCGGCGTTGATCCGAGAGCGGGACGAGCTCGAGGAAAGCCTCGCCGAACAGCGAGAAGCGGACGCGGACGTCACGGCCCGGGACCTCGTGGCCTCTGCCGAATCCCTCGGCGATGACGGCGCTCGCATGGTTCGGGCGAGCATCGGATTGCCTGCCGGTGCCGACCTGGCCGAGTTCGGTGACAGACTGCGAGAAGGACTCGAGTCAGGAGCGGCGATCGTGCACGCCCGGACGGAGGATGGGAAGGACTCGATTCTCGCCGTCGTCACCGACGACTGGATCGGACGCGGCGTGAAGGCCGGGGACCTGGTCAGGGCGGCCAGCCGCGTCACGGGCTCGGGAGGTGGAGGCAAGCCGCATTTCGCCCAGGGCGGCGTCGGGGATTCCGCGAAAATCGAGTCCGCGCTGGATGCGGCGGCGGAGCTGGTTCGAAGTGCCATGGGGGGCGAGTGACGACCCTCGACGCGACGCTCCGGTGGTTGACTGCACGACTGGTCACGGCGCCGCCCGAGCTCGCCGAGGATGTGTTGGCCCTCGTGCGGAGTGCGGGAGGGCCTGACATGGGCGACGATGGGGAGGCGATCGCGGAGCTCCTGACTCGCGCCGCGCTGATGGGCTTGACCGAAGTGGCGGAGGGGCACGGACGCCGGCAGTCGGCGCTGCGACTCCTCTCCGCGGATGCGGCGCTGACCTTCGCGTTCGAAGCCGCGGCGGAGCTGGGCGCGGACGTGGCCGAGCTGTGTCGTCGCACGGGCCCGCGCGGGGAATTCGGTCGGCGGCTCGCCACCGGATCGGCCGTCGGCGATCCGGAATGAGCGGCGACCTCGTTCCCTCCGTTCCACTCGTCGATCTGCATTGCCATCTCGTTCCGGGGGTGGACGACGGAGCCCGCAGCACGGAAGACGCGATCCACTGGCTCGAGGCGTACAGAGCTGCCGGGATCCGCCGGGTCGTCACGACGCCGCACCTGTCGGCGAGTCATGTAGCGAGTTCCTGGCGTGATCGGATCGAGCGTCGTTTCGAGGAACTCAAGCGGGTCGCGGACGAGCGGGTTCCCGAGGTGAGTCTGGCGCTTTCGTTCGAGATTCGCATCGACGAGCCGGAAGCAGACCTGTCGGACAGGAGTCTCGCGCTCGGCGGCGGTGCGCTGCTGGTCGAGTTCCCGCAGTTGATGCTCCCCGCCTATCCCGATCTGATGCTGGCGAGTGTAGCGGACCAGGGCTGGCGACCCGCGCTCGCGCATCCCGAGCGCTACACGGGTATCGGGCGCTCGTACGATTGGATCGAACGGTGGCGAGAGGCGGGTGTCCTGTTGGTCGTGAACGTAGGAAGCCTGCTGGGAGAGCATGGCCCCGAAGCCGAGCGCGTCGCGTACCAGATGCTCGCACGGGGCCACGCCGACTGCCTCGCGTCCGACCACCACGGAAGGGACGGACGATCGACCATGCTTCGCGCCGGTTGGGATCGGATCGCGGAAGCAGGACAGGAAGGGGTAGCCGATCTCCTTGCATCGGCGAATCCGGAGGCGATTCTGGCAGGTGAGCCGTGTGAGCCCGTGTCGCCCGTGGACCTCTCGTCCTCTCTGGTGAAACGTCTTCGACGCATGGTGCGAGGGTCGGAATGATGAGCAGAGCCCACGAAGAGTCCATACAGGCGCAACTCGCGGCGCTGGCCGAGTTGTTGACCCGTTCGGCCGACGATGTCGCGGCTACGGCGGCCGCGTACGCCGCGCTCGTCATCGAGACCTTCGAGAGGGGCGGACGCGTGCTGATGTGCGGAAATGGAGGAAGCGCCGCCACCGTCGAGCACGTGGCGACCGAGTACGTCGTGCGGTTGAAACGGGAGCGGCAGCCACTTCCCGCCATCGCGCTGACGGCAGGGTCGGCACAACTGACGGCATCGGCCAACGACTACGGGTACGAGAAGGTCTTTCTGCGATCCCTGCGTGCCTTCGGACGGAGAGGCGACCTGCTCGTGATGCACTCCACGTCGGGCGAGTCGGCGAATCTGCTCGCGGCGGCCGAGGAAGCCAGGCACATGGGCGTGGGCACGGTGGCACTGCTGGGTGGTGGCGGAGGGCCGCTGGCTGCGCTGGTGGACCTGCCGGTCCGGGTGCCGTCACGAGAAACGGCACGGATTCAAGAGGTCCACCTGGCCATCGAGCACGCGGTCGCCGATCTCGTGGACGCTCATTTCGCCGACCGGCGGTCTGGCCCGGACGGAGGAGGATGAGTCACTCGAAAGTCTTCCTGCCCGGGATGGGCCGGTCGCGGAGGCAGACCCTGGACTTGAGGGAGCACCGTCTCTGCGCCGCCAGCAGGGGCGGCATTCCATCGTTCGTGGGGATGCCCGACTCGGGATCGGGACGGAGATGACGAGAAATTCAGGCGCGCCCGAGCTCCATCCTCCCGAGGGATTCCTCTGGGTGGCGGACCGACTGGAGTCTGCCGGATTCGAGGCATGGGCCGTGGGTGGCGCGGTTCGGGATGCGTGGAGCGGCGACGACCGTGCCGACTGGGACATCGCGACCAATGCCCGCCCCGAGCAGGTTCGCAGCCTGTTCCGCCGAACCGTTCCGTTGGGCATCGAGCACGGGACGGTAGGTGTAATTGGACCCGACGGCACGATGTACGAAGTAACCACCTTCCGGCGCGATGTGGAGACTGACGGCCGCCACGCCGTCGTGGAATTCTCGAGCACGATCGACGAGGACCTGTCCAGGCGGGACTTCACGATGAATGCCCTGGCCTGGCGACCGGCGACCGGGGAACTTCGCGATCCTCACGGCGGAGTCGAGGACCTTCAGGCGGGGTTGCTGCGGGCCGTCGGTAACCCGGAAGAGCGATTCGCTGAGGACTACCTTCGCGTCCTCCGAGGACTCCGCTTCGCGGGCCGTTACGGCCTGGAATTCGATCCCTCCACCCGGTTGGCGCTCGAAGAGGCGATTCCGGGTCTCGGGAGGCTCTCGGCCGAACGCGTTCGCGAGGAGCTGATGAAGAGCCTCGCGGGCGAGCGGGCCGGCGAGACTCTGGCGCTGTATGCCGAGACAGGGGCCCTGGACCACTGGCTCCCGGAACTGGCCGCCGTCGCCCGGGAGGACCCGCGCTGGCATACAACGCTCTCGGCGATCGATGCGATCCCTCGCCACCGGGCCTTCCTGCGACTGGTTCGTCTCCTGCTGGCATTGCCGCGGGGCGAGCCCGGGACCGGTGCAGGAGTCGGTGACTCCGGACACGAGGCTGGAGCCGACTCGTCGTCTGTGAACGCGATCCTCGAGCGGCTCAAATTCTCGAGGTCGGAGTCACGCCGGGCCGAGACGTTGTGGCTCCGGTACCTGCCGCTCGTGAGTCCGGTCGACTCTGCGGCAACCATTCGCGAGTGGCTATCCGAGGCCGGCAGGGATCACGCCCGGGACCTCTTCCGCCTCCACTTCGCGCTGGCTCGCGGCTCCGGAGCCAGCGAGTCGGAACGAGTTCTCATTCATTCGTGGCGCCGGGTGCACGACGAGATGGTAGGCGGTGCGCCCCTCGACCTGTCCGACCTCGCGGTCGACGGGAACGACATGATCGAGCTCGGCCTTCCCCGCGGACCGCTGGTGGGCCTGATGCTCGAGGAACTCCATGCACAGGTGATCGAAGACCCGACTCGAAACGACCGTGACACGCTCCTGGCCGAGGCACGGGAGCTGATCGAACTGGGTGCGCTCGACGGGCTGGACGCCGATGTCTGACGGCGGCGCAGGACATCCCGGCTTCTTCGATGCCGATGTCGGTCGCCCGATTCGGGCACCGCTCGCCGCGGACCCCGGAGCACCCCTGGCTGCGCGGATGCGACCGCGCACCCTGGACGAGTTTGTCGGACAGGACAAGCTGGTCGGACCGGAAGGAGCCCTTCGTGAACTGATCGAGCGGGACCGGGTTCCGAGCCTCATTCTCTGGGGTCCGCCCGGGTGCGGTAAGACGACGCTGGCAGCAATCCTGGCGGGCCGCACCGGGGCCCGGTTCGAGCCCTTCAGCGCGGTAACCGAGGGAGTCCCCCGGGTCCGCGAATTGATCGCGCAGGCCGCCGAGAGGAAACGGGCGGGCGGCCCCGATACGATCCTCTTCGTAGACGAGATACATCGGTTCAACCGGGCGCAGCAGGACGCGTTCCTGCCGCACGTCGAGGCGGGTACGATCGTGCTCGTAGGCGCGACGACGGAGAACCCCTCGTTCGAAGTCGTCGGTCCTCTGCTGAGCCGAACACGCGTCTTCGTGCTCGAGCCGCTCGACCCGCCGGCCGTCGAGAGTCTGCTGCTCCGGGCGCTGGCGGATCCGGAGCGTGGGCTGGGCGCGCAGGATCTCGAGGCCGACCCGGACGCGCTTCGTCTCCTCGCCGAAGCTGCAGATGGCGACGCGCGCCGGGCTCTCAACGCGCTCGAGACCGCCGCTGAACTGGCCGGAGCCGGTGGTCACATCGGACGGGAAGAGGTCGAGCGCGGTCTCCAGAGACGCTTCGCCCGCTACGACAAGTCGGGGGAGGAGCACTACAACCTGATATCGGCGCTTCACAAGGCCGTCAGAGGTTCGGATCCCGACGGTGCCCTCTACTGGATGGCCCGCATGCTCGAGGGCGGTGAGGATCCGATGTACCTCGCGCGTCGGCTGGTGCGAATGGCGATCGAAGACATCGGTCTTGCCGATCCGACGGCACTGCGTATCGCGATGGCCGCACGCGATGCCTACCACATGCTGGGATCGCCGGAAGGAGAACTCGCTCTCGCGGAGGCCTGCATCTACCTGGCGGTCACTGCCAAATCGAACCGGGTGTACGAAGCGTACGGCCGCGCTTCGCAAGCGGCGCGAGAGACACCGGCCGAGCCGGTGCCGATGCACCTTCGAAATGCGCCCACGAAGATGATGAAGGAGCTGGGCTATGGAGCCGGCTACAAGTACGATCACGACTGGGAGGGAACCGTAGCGCCTCAGGAGTACCTTCCGGAGTCGTTGCGTGGGCGTCGTTTCTACCGGCCCGGCGACGCAGGCGCCGAGAAGCGGATCGCGGACCGACTGGAAGCGATTCAATCTGCTCGACGCGACACGGCGATCGACCGGGCCGCGACTTCCGCCGAAGGGGAGGGCTGAGCTACGGCCAGGACGATCGAACTCGCGCCTCCCGTCGAGCGGGCCATCCTCGTCGGTGCCCCCCGTCTCGACGAGCCCGAGCGACTCGTGGACGAGCACCTCGAGGAGCTGGCCAGACTGGCTGACACCGCCGGCGCCGATGTGGCCGGAACCCTGATCCAGCGTCTCGCCTCTCCCCACCCGGCTCTCTACATCGGGCGTGGCAAAGCCGAGCAGTTGAAGCAGCTGTGCGGGGAGCTCGACGCCTCGCTCGTCGTCTTCGACGAAGACCTGACACCGGCCCAGGGCGCGGCGCTCGAGAAGAAACTCGGCGTGCGGGTCATGGACAGGACCGAGCTGATACTGGACATCTTCGCACTCAGGGCGCGAACGGCCGAGGCCCGGTTCCAGGTCGAGCTCGCCCAGCTCGAATACATGCGCCCTCGGTTGAAGCGGATGTGGACCCACCTGTCGCGGACACAGGGCGGTATCGGTACCCGCGGACCGGGCGAAACCCAGCTGGAGACCGATCGCAGGATGATCGATCGTCGGATTTCACGACTGCGTCGGGAGCTGGGGCACATCTCGCGTGCACGAGGAACGCGCAGGAAGGCTCGGAGTGACGAATTCCGCGTCGCGCTGGTGGGGTATACCAACGCCGGGAAATCATCGATCCTCAAGGCCCTCTCGGGGAGTGACCTGTTCGTCGAGGATCGCCTCTTCGCCACGCTCGACTCAGCGACGCGGGCGGTCGATCTGGGCGACGGGTACCGGGCACTGGTGACGGACACGGTCGGTTTCATCCGAAAGCTGCCGCACGGCCTCGTCGCCTCATTTCAGGCCACACTGGAGGAGGTCGCCGAGGCCGATCTCCTGCTTCACGTGATCGATGCGTCGAGCCCGTCCTGGGACCACCAGGTGGAGGCGGTCGAGGAGGTGCTCCATGAGATCGGCGCAGCCGGCCATCCGACGCTGCTGGCGTTCAACAAGGTCGATCAGCTGACGCACAGGGAAGAGGAAGCCTTGCGGCTGCGGGCCGCCGGGCTGTTCGGACCGCACGTCCTCAGCTCGGTTCGTGAGACGGATGGTCTCCAGGCGCTGCGATCTGCTCTCCGCTCCCGGATCCGCGCCGAGCACCCGACTGTCGAACTCGAGATCCCGGTGACTGACGGTCGAACGCTCGCCCGTGCCTACCGGGAAGCCGAAGTCCTGGATCGCACGGACACCGACGCGCAGGTCCGGGTTCTCGTTCGGGCCTCCCGTGCACTGATCGGCGCCTGGGAGCAGCAGGCGGAGATCAGCGTCAGGTATTTCGACCCGGAGACGGAGAACTCGCCGGACGGCTGATCTCCCGGTAAGATCGAGCCGGCGTCAAAAACCCGATACTCCGAGCGGGAGCCGTCCATGAGGCTGTATGTCAACATCGATCACGTTGCCACGGTCCGCCAGGCGCGCCGCACGAACGAGCCCGATCCCGTCCGTGCGGCGGTGCTCGCCGAGCTCGGCGGCGCAGACGGAATCACGGTGCACCTTCGCGAGGACCGCCGTCACATCCAGGATCGTGACGTGGAGCTCCTCATGCGCACGGTGCGGACCGGTGTGAACCTCGAGATCGCGGCCGCCGAACCGATGGTGGAACTGGCCGTCGCCTGGCAGCCTGCAGCGGTGACCCTCGTGCCGGAGCGCCGTGAGGAGATCACGACGGAGGGAGGGCTGGCACTGACCGGTCCCGGTCGCAGTCGCGCCGCCGCCGCCGTATCCCGCCTACGGGCCGAAGGTGTGCGCACCTCTCTATTCATCGACCCCGAGTCAAGCGCCGTGGAGGCAGCGGCCGAAATCGGTGCCGACGCCGTTGAGTTTCACACCGGGGAATACGCCAATGCAGCCGGTCCGGCAGACCGGCGGGACGCGGTGGTGCGGCTGGCGGCATCGGCGGATCTGGCCGCCGGCCTGGGCCTCTCCGTCCACGCAGGACACGGTCTCACCTACGAGAACGTGGCGCCCGTGGCCCGGATCGCTCCCTGCGAGGAGTTGAACATCGGCCACTCCATCGTCAGCCGGGCAGTGTTCACGGGACTCGAGCGGGCTGTGAGAGAGATGAAGGAGATCGTGCTGCGGGCCCGTGAGAGCTGACTCGCTGCCAACCGGACCGGTGCGCTCGATCGGCACGAAGCTCAGGGGGCGCTGATGGGCAAGCACCGCTGGAAGACGCTGGTGGGCGTCGGCGTCACGATCGCCCTTCTTGCGTGGGTTCTCCGGGATGTGTCAGCGGCGGAGGTGTGGCACGAGCTCCAGCGGTCGAATCCCCTCTGGCTGCTGCTGGCGGTCGTGCTCGCGACTCTGAGTTTCGTTCTGCGGGCGGTCCGGTGGCGGATATTGCTCGAGCCGGTCCATGACGGAACCAGCTTCGATTCGCGGTTCGGCGCTGTCTGCATCGGCTTCGCCGTCAACAATCTCCTCCCCGCACGACTGGGTGAATTCACGCGGGCGTACGCGCTGACCCGGACCGATCCGATTCCGCTGAGTGCATCGATCGCGTCGCTGGTCGTGGAGCGGATTCTGGACGGTGTGGTTCTGGCCATATTTCTCTTCGTCACGATCTCTCTGCCGGGCTTTCCGCTCGGTGAGGGATCGACGGCGGAACTGATCAGGCGCACCGCCAACATCGGAGCGATCGCATTCGGAATCGGACTCGGTCTGTTGTGGCTGGCTGCCCGGAACCCTGAAGCAACATCCCGTCTCTTCGACCGGACCATCGTGCGCTGGCTGCCCGACAGGTTCGGTGAAAAGGCGAGCATGGCCGCAGCTTCCTTCGTCGCCGGGCTCGGTGCGCTGGCGTCTCCGCGCGTGTTTCTGCGGGCGATGTTCTGGAGTTTCGTGGTCTGGATCGACCTCTCGCTCTCGATATGGGCCGGTCTCGAAGCGTTCGACATCGGCGGGCCGGGAATCGCGGGCGCGCACTTCCTGCAGGCCGTGATCGCCTTCGCGGTAGCGGCGCCATCCAGCCCCGGATTCTTCGGTGTGTTCGAGGCCGCGGCCCGACTCGGTCTCGGCCCCTGGAATGTCGCGGCTGCGCGCGTCGTCAGTTTCGCCACGAGCTATCACATCCTGACGTTCATTCCCGTGACGCTCATCGGCATCTGGTATCTGCAACGGCTCGGGCTGACGTGGTCCGATGTGGGCCGCGCAGAGGAGCAGGCGGACTCATCCATGGACGCGGGGGGATCCTCGTGACCGTGACCCGGCAGGCGCGTGCGAAGTTCAATCTCCGACTTCGGGTGCTCGGCCGGGAGGAGAGCGGTTACCACTCCATCGAGACGCTGATGCTTGGACTCGCACTGGCCGACCGTGTGAGCGTGGAGCCCGGATCCCCCGGAATCCGGCTGGTGGTGAGCGGGGCTGACGGGGTACCCGAAGGTCCGGAGAACCTCTGCTGGCAGGCTGCCGATCTCCTGCACCGGGAGCTGGACGTGGCTCCCGCCGTCGTGATTCGTCTCGAGAAGCGGATTCCCGCCGCGGCGGGTCTTGGTGGAGGAAGTATGGACGCCGCTGCGGTACTCTCCGCGCTGACCGAGTTGCTGGACCGCGACCCGGGGCAGGAACGCCTGGCGCACGTCGCCGGGCAGATTGGAAGTGATGTTCCGTTCGGACTCTGCACCGGAGGGATGGCTCTCGGCTGGGAGCGGGGACGCCGCCTTATGCCGCTTCCGTCGCCTCCCGCCAGACCTGTGCTCATCGCGCAGCCGCCCTTCGGGGTGCGCGCTTCCGATGCGTACGGCTGGCTGGCTCGCGATCGCGAGAGGCAAGTCGCGGACACCGGTTCCGGGAGCGCGCTGCAGGGCGCGACACTGCTTCCCGAACCCGCCGCGATGAGCGACTGGAGCGTTCTCGGTGCTCTCGCAGGGAACGATCTCGAAGCACCGGTATTCCGCCGTCACCCGGAACTGGCGGTCCTTCGCGATGCCCTGCGGGATGCAGGGGCGGGGATCGCGTTACTCTGTGGCAGCGGGGCCTGCGTCGCCGGAATCTTCGAGAATGAAGAGGTGCGTGACAGGGCTGAAAGGGATCTTCAGCCGAAGGTGGGAGCTCGCCTGATCCGCACCGCTACTCTGGGACCGCCCGCCGGTTGACGCTCCCCGTTCTCCCGGCCAAGTTCGCTGCGGGATGCTCGGTTGCCCTGTCGGGTCCGCAGTCCCCACTCTGGCCCCTCGTCTAACGGCAAGACCCCGGCCTTTGGAGCCGGTAATCCAGGTTCGAGTCCTGGGGGGCCAGTGCCTGCGCACGGCCGGACCGCAGCGGATGCCTTCCCCGACGTCTCCTCCCGACGACACGCGACACCGGGCTACTGCTCCCGGAGAATGGTGGCGGTCTGAATGGGATCGAGGCTCGATCCGTCCGCGGCATCAATCTGCGCGCTTCCCGAATCGGGAATGTGCAGCTCCCACCATTGGTGAGCATGTTCGGCCGTCCACGGCTGAACGGGGCACTCGTCGAGGCGCCGGAAGAGCTCGACCGCGTCCGCTGGTCGATCGTCGGGGTCCTTTGCCAGGCAGTCCAGAACGATTCGATCCAGTTCCGGCGGAATGTGAGTCTCGCTGAGGGAAGAGGGCGGTGCCGGCTCGTCTCGAACATGCTGGGTAAGAATCGCGATCGAGGTCGGTCCCTCGAATACGTTCCGGCCGGTGAGCATCCAGAACGCCACGCAGCCCAGAGCGTAGATGTCGGCCCGATGATCGACGGGTCGGCCGCCCACCGCGATCTCGGGCGCCATGAAGGTCGGTGTCCCCGTCGTCACGTCGGGGGAGGTCAGCTCCGGGCCTTCCGGCGTCGCATCCGCAGAGGCCTTCACGAGTCCGAAGTCGAGCACTTTCATGAAGTCTACCGCCAGACCCATGCGGCAGGCGACCAGGTTTGACGGCTTGATGTCCCGATGCACCAGTCCCCGTTCGTGCGCCTCGCCCAATGACAGACAGACCTGCTTGAGCAGGTGGACCGTCCGGTCGGCGCCGAGCGGACCGAATCCCGCTACCAGGCGGTCGAGATCGAGGCCGTCAAGCAGCTCCATCACGTAGTAGAACGTGCCATCGTCGGCCGTGCCGAAGTCGTAGAGCTCGATGGTGTGCGGAGACCTCAGATTCGCCGCTGCCCGGGCTTCTCGTCGAAATCTCTCGACCACGACGCGTGCCCGATCGGGACCTTCGGATCCGAGCGCTTCCGGGCGGATCAACTTGATCGCTGCCGGCCGGGCAAGGAGTCGGTGCGTGGCCTGGTACACATCTCCCATTCCGCCCTGCCCGATCTTCTCTCCGATCCGGTAAGCGCCCAGCTCGCGCTCGCGTGAGACCCGCTTTCCCAGCCCCCGGATCACCGTCGCGGGAACGACTGCGAGCAGAGCACAGACGTAGTTCGGTCCGAATGCCCAGAGAAGGTCGTATGTCCGCAGATCGTAGACGTTGCCCTGAGCCAGAGACACCTGAAAGACGACGGGATCCATCGAAGCGGCCAGGAACGCCGCGGCGAGCGTCCGATACGGTCCGGCCGGCGCAATCGTCGGATAGAACAGGATGACGACACAGATGAAGCTCACGCCGGCCGAGGGGTACCACTCCGGCGGGATCACCAGCCAGTTGAACGCGGCAATCAGCAGGGCATTCGTGACTTCATAACCGAGTCCGATGTCGATCAGCAGCGAGGGCCTGTGGTGCAGAGCGCCCGCGACGAACACCATCGCCAGCGAAAGTCCGATCCCGAGGACCGAGATGAGATTCGCCCGCCCCGACATATCTCCGAGAAGCGAGGCACCGTCCGGCCCGACCAGCCGCCAGACGACGGTGTTCATCAGAAGCACCCAGGCCCAGACTCCCGCGAATGCGAAGCTCGCGATGCCGACACGCTTGCAGGTCTGTTCGAGAATCTCTTCGGGAAGCGCACGCAGGTCGCCGGCTGCCGCCGGGGTAGTGAGATGGGGTGCGACGATGGATCCCTTCATCGATCCGCTCCGGCACCGAACCGGATTCCCGGCTCATCCTCCAGCCACGCCCGTACCAGTCTGTGTGCGGCGGTGATCGGTGGGGGCATCCTGACGCCAGACCCTTCCGGCCAGCGGGCGAGGGCGGCTGCCACTTCGTCCCGATGGAACCAGCGGACCTCTTCGACTTCAGCAGGATCGATTCTCACGGTCTCCGACAACGCTTCCGCGAAACAGCCCAGCATCAGGCTCGACGGAAACGGCCAGGGCTGGGACGAATGATAGATGACCCTTCCCGTTTCGATGCCGGCCTCCTCGCGCACTTCGCGCCTCACGGCTTCCTCGACCGATTCGCCGGGCTCGATGTATCCGGCCAGACAGGAGAACAACCCGGGGGGGAAAGGAGGTTCCCTGACCGACCTGCCCAGCAGGGCCCGATCTCCCCGCACGACCATCATGATCAC
>CBDTXM010000073.1:0-14183 GCA_965364445.1 uncultured bacterium
CGCTCCCGCTCCTCCGGCGCCTTGTCGATCGAGTCGAACGGCACGAAGTCCGCCAGCCCCTTCGCCGCCTGTACCTCCGTGATCGCCGCCGTCAGCGTCGTCTTCCCGTGGTCCACGTGACCAATCGTTCCCACGTTTACGTGCGGCTTCGTCCGCTCGAATTTCTGCTTCGCCATCTCGACAATGCTCCTGTTTCAGCGCGGCGCCGTGCGCCACGACGCTCCGACCATGTTTCGTTTCAGCGGGTGAAACGGATGGTGGGGGGAGGATTCGAACCTCCGTAGGCGTACGCCGGCAGATTTACAGTCTGCTCCGTTTGGCCGCTTCGGTACCCCACCCCGGTCTGTTCACGGCCGCCCCCGTTCCGGAGCGTGCCTCCGTGACAAGTCACGCTCCCGCACCGCCGCACTGCTCGGGGGGTCGGGAGCGTCTCGTCGCTGGAGCTGGCGGTGGGACTCGAACCCACAACCTTCGGATTACAAATCCGATGCTCTCTCCAGTTGAGCTACGCCAGCCGAAATCAGACCGCCAACATATCGGCGGTTCGCAGGATCGTCAACCATCTCCGGACACCCGGATCCGGGGGCCCGGCACCCTCAATCGACGCTGCTCTCGAGCCGCCAGCGCGGTCCGTCGGGCGTGTCTTCGATCGCGACTCCGCGGGCGAGGATTTCGTCGCGGATCCGATCTGCTTCATCGAAGTCCCGGCGAGCGCGAGCTTCGGTTCGCGCCGCCAGCTGGGCCTCGACCCAGGCAGAGAGCTCGGCACCTGCCGCTCCCTCCTCGCGTGCACGAAGAGCGAGTACACCGAATACCCGATCAAAGGAGGCGACGGCCGGCTGCAGGGCCCGGGCGATGGCGCCGGCCTCACTCCGAGGCGACGTATCGAGCAGCACATTGCCCTCACGAACCAGTTCAAAAGTCGCGGCGAGAGCGTCCGCGACATTCAAGTCGTCATCCAGGGCGGACTCGAACGAGATCCGCCATCTGTCGGCAAGCGCCGCGGCGTCGACCGAGGTGGTAGACGGAACCTCGTCTCCGGCCGGTTCGCGATCGGTTCGTTCCGAGGCCGTCTCGAGTCTGCGCTCGAATTCGCGAAGCCTGTCCACCGACCGAGCGGCCTGCTCGAGGCCCTCCAGCGTGAAATTCAGCTGCTGCCGATGGTGACCGCTGAGCAGCAGGTAGCGGATCGAGGAAGGCCGGTATCCCGACTCCCGAAGGGACGCCACCGTATGGAAGTTGCCCAGCGATTTCGACATCTTTCGGCCGTCCACCAGCAGGTGGGCGGCGTGAAGCCAGAATCGCGCAAAGGGGAGTCCGGTGGCGGCCTCCGACTGCGCCATTTCGTTGACGTGGTGGGGGAAGATGTTGTCGACTCCCCCGGTGTGGATGTCGAAGCTCTCGCCGAGGTACTCCATGGCCATCGCCGAGCACTCTAGGTGCCACCCGGGACGGCCCGGACCCCACGGCGAATCCCAGACGGCAACATCCGACTCGGATTCCCGCTCCCCGCCCTTCCAGAGCACGAAGTCGCGGGGGTCGTCCTTCGAGTACTCCTCGTCTCCCTCGACGCGGGTGCCTGCCTTCAGGCTGTCCGGGTCCAGGTCAATCAGACGTCCGTAACCGGAAAAGCGATCTACCGCGAAGTAGATCGAGCCGTCGCGGGAATACGCTACCTCCGCTTCCTCCAGTCGGCGCACCAGGTCGATCATCGGCCCTACGTGCTCGGTCGCACGGGGCGTATGCTCGACGGCTTCGAGTCCGAGTGCGTTCCAGTCTTCGAAGAACGAGGCTTCGACCGGGCGGGTGATCGCCTCCAGGGGTGCTCCCCGCTCGACGGCTGCGCGAATCGTCCTGTCGTCGACGTCCGTAATGTTCATGACCTGGACGACCTGCCACCCCTTCCACTCGAGGTAGCGACGGAGCAGGTCTTCCCAGACGAATGCGCGGAAATTCCCGATGTGCGCCCGGTCGTAGACCGTCGGGCCGCATGTGTACATCCGCACGATGCCGGGCTCGAGGGACTCGAATTCCTCGACCTCGCGACCGAGTGTGTTGTAAAACCTCAGGGACATGCAGATCTCAGCTTTCCGTCTCGACCGCCGCGTCGAGCGGGGCCGTGCGCTCGTCCTCCGGCAGGATCTCGTCCGACGGCTCTTCCGCCTCCGGAAACTGACGCTCGTGCCAGGCCCGGTAGGCATCGATGGCCTCGGGGTGTGACTCCGCCCATTCGCCGGCACACGCCCCCACCTGCCGGTTGCCGAGATCCACGATCAGAGCCGGAAGGTGTCCGTCGAGCCGGGCGAATGCGAGCGCGTCCAGCGGCGCGTACGGCGGCCCCCCGTACAGGGTGCGGGCGACGATCCACCCATCGACGAAGGAGGAAACCGCTTCCGCCTCCCAGGCGACGAGCGAGTCGCAGGGTGAATCCGGGTCCTTCCCGCGAATCACGCGCATGCGCATGACCGAGTAATTCTCGTAGGCCCGGTCGGCCTCACGCAGGTTGCCGGGGGTGATCACCTGCACCACGGAGTCGCTCTGTACGGTGACGGCATTCCACGGCCAGGCCGGATCCAGGTCCTGTTCCGTGGCCCTGTCGCCGAATCCGAGCGCGTACATGACGCGAGGATCCTCCTCCAGGTCCTTCCGGAGAGCCCGGGTCGTGTCCAGCATCACCCGTACGCGCTCCGTCTCCAGGGTGATGCTGTCTCCGGCCGGCGAGACGACGCGGTACTGGCCCGACGCGGCCGCAGGGAGGACGAGGAGCGCCAGTGCAGCAAACCGGACTGCGTTCGCGATCCGACTCACTCGACCGTCACGCTCTTGGCCAGGTTTCTCGGCATGTCCACGTCGCAGCCACGCAGCAACGCGATGTGGTAGGCGAGCAGCTGCAGCGGGATGACGGTGAGGAGCGGCTGCAGCGGGTCCATGGTCGCCGGCACCGGAATCACGTGGTCGGCCTTTCCGTCGAGATCGTGATTGCCCTCGGTGACGATCACGATCACCCGCCCGCCGCGCGCTTTCACCTCTTCGATGTTCGCGGCGACTTTCGGGTAGACGGCATCACTCGGTGCGATGAAGACGACAGGCATGTTCTCGTCGATCAGTGCGATCGGACCGTGCTTCATCTCCGCTGCGGGATATCCTTCCGCGTGCACGTAGCTGATTTCCTTGAGCTTCAGAGCGCCCTCCAGCGCCACCGGGAAGTTGTAGCCGCGCCCCAGGTACAACGCGTTGGCGTGCCGCTGGTATTCCCTGGCGATCGTCGCGATCTGAGCATCGAGCGCGAGCGCTTTTTCGACGGACGCCGGGATCTCTTCGAGCGCCGCGACCAGTTTCCGCCCCTCGAGCAGGGAGAGGCCGCGCTTCCTTGCCAGCAGCAGGGTGAAGAGGGCGAGCACGGTCAACTGACCTGTGAATGCCTTCGTAGACGCGACACCGATTTCCGGTCCGGAGTGGATGTAGACGCCCCCGTCGGATTCGCGGGCGATCGAGGATCCGACGACGTTCACGATCCCCATGACCGGCGCACCCTGCCGCTTGGCCTCTCTCATCGCCGCCAGCGTATCAGCGGTCTCACCCGACTGGGAGATCGCAACGACCAGCGTATTCTCCGTCACGATCGGTCGTCGATAGCGGAACTCGGATGCATACTCGACCTCCACCGGGATCCGCGCGATGTCCTCGATCAGGTACTCACCCACGAGCGCAGCGTGCCAGCTCGTTCCGCAGGCCGTGAATACGATTCGCTCCACCCGGTCGAGGACCTCGTCCAGGTGTCGGAGGCCTCCCAGCCTCGCGCTCCCGTCGTCCTCGAGCAGCCGACCCCGCATCGCGTCCCGGATCGTAGAAGGCTGCTCGAAGATCTCCTTCAACATGAAGTGGTCGTAGCCCCCCTTTTCGATCCGCTCGAGATCCCAGTCGATGTGCTTCACCTCCCGCTCCACCCGGCTGAGCGTCCCTTTCGGACCGTAATCGGAGAGCGAGTGGATCTCGTGCCCGTTCCGCGTGAGAACGGCCACCTCGGCGTCGTCGAGGTAGACGACCTGGCGGGTATGATCGAGGACCGCCGCAACGTCGGACGCGACGAACGTCTCTCCGGTTCCCTCTTCGCCGACCCCTATCAGGAGGGGAGAACCCCGCCGGGCGACGACGATCTTGTCCGGGTCCCTCGGGTCGATCACGGCGATGCCGAACGCACCCTCCACCCGCATCAGCGCCGAGGCGACCGCGTGCTCGAGATTGCCGTCGTATACCTCATCGATCAGGTGACAGAGCACTTCGGTGTCCGTATCGGTATGGAATTCATGACCCAGCTCGACGAGGCGTGCCTTCAGCGTCTCGTAGTTCTCGATGATCCCGTTGTGCACGAGATGCACGTGCCCGCCGCCGGCCGAGTGCGGATGCGCGTTCAGCGTGGTCGGCGGTCCGTGCGTGGCCCATCGGGTGTGCCCGATCCCGCAACTGCCCGTCATCGGATCCCGGGCCAGTCCACGCTCGAGAACGGCCAGTCTGCCCGCGGCCTTCTGAACCCGTACTTCCCCGTCGTCCACGACCGCGATTCCGGCCGAATCGTATCCCCGGTACTCCATCCGCCTGAGCCCTTCGACCAGAATCGGCTGTGCCTCACGTGAGCCTATGTATCCTACGATTCCGCACATGTATCGAGTCTTCCTGTGTCCAGTCGAGATCAGGCGCCCGAGAGCGCTGCTACGTGGGCCTCCGCCCGGTCCGCCAGGTCCACCGCCCGGTCCGCTTCCGGCGCCTCCGAGATGATTCGAAGGATCGGCTCGGTGCCCGAGGGCCGCACGTGTACCCATTCCTTGTGTTCAGGCCACGTGATCCGCAGCCCGTCCGTGTGGTCGAAAACGGCTCCGTCTCCCGCTTCCGCGCGCAACGCCTCGTAGGCCCGGGCCGCCCCTTCCGGAGGCTGAGCCGTCTTCCGCTTGACCATGGTATACCGCGTCCGGCCGCGCAGGAGTTCCCCCGGTCCGCAGCGACGCGTCGCCAGATGGCTGAGCACGAGGGCCACCGCGAGAGGCGCATCGCGCGTGAGATTCAGGTCGGGAAGCATCACGCCACCATTCCCTTCGCCCCCGATCACGGCTCCCCGTTCGGACATCATGGCTGCCACCCGGGCTTCTCCCACTGCGCTCCGGAAGAACGGCACACCCGCCGCATCAGCGACGTCCTCGATAGACAGGCTGGACGAGAGATTGGTCACAACCGGCCCGGGCCGTCGCTCCAGGACGTATTCGGTCGCGAATGTGAGGGTCCAGTCCTCACCGATCGGCGTCCCCGTCTCATCCAGGAGTGCGAGCCGGTCCGAATCCGGATCCACGGCCAGTCCCACGATCGCGCCCGCGCTTCGAACCCGGTCGCCGAGCTCACCGAGATTTTCCGGGGTCGGCTCGGGGTTGCGGGGAAACCGGCCATCGGGCTCGAGTCCGATGCCTTCGACTCGGCAGCCCAGACGTGCGAGCAGTTCGGGCACCACGACGGCTCCCGCTCCATGCACGCAGTCGAGGGCGACGATCGGAGCCCAGGCACGTATCGCTTCCACATCGACGAGGTCCAGATCGAGAATCCTCTCGATGTGGTGACCCGCTACGTCCTCCAGCTCGCCGTCCGCCCCGAGCCGGTCCCACCCGGCGAGCGGCGGCCCGGATTCGTAGAGCGACTGGATCGCCAGGCCGTCATCGGGCGAGACGAAGCGACCGTCAGCGGCGGCGAGCTTGAGTCCGTTCCACTCCACGGGATTGTGGGAAGCGGTGACGATGAGCCCTCCGAGGGCCAGCGAATCATCCTTCACCGCGAGCAGATGTGTCGGCGTCGGTGCGATTCCGGTCAGCCGGATATCGAGACCCGCGGCCCGCACACCCGCGGCGACCGCGTCCGCGAGGAGCGCGCCGGATGTGCGCGAGTCCCTTCCGACGAGCACGTAGAGATCCCGGCCGCCCTCAGGGGCCCGATCCCGGACATACGAACCGTATGCGGCGCCGTACCTCGCAGCGACCTCCGGCGTCATCGTATGACCCACGATGCCCCGAATCCCGGATGCCGAGACGATAAACGGATATTCGGCCGTCACTTCACTCTCCCATTACTGTGCCGCTGGTGACCTCGGACGCGCCTCTCACCCGCACGTCCTCCCCGAACCTACCCTCAGAGCCGGTGGAAGGGCATAGGTCTTTGGTCCAACTTCGTTCAGGGATTCGCCTTGAGCCGCCTGGCGCGCCGACGGACCTCGTTGACGGACAACGACAGGGTCGCGAAACCGCGAGCCCAGCACACCGGACGACCGGCGAGCGCGGCGGCGTCCTGTGAGCCGAGCTTCAGCGAGGCCACCACGGCGCCGAGCGAGTGGGAGGGTTTGAAGCGCAGGAGCAGCCGGGCCCGGGATGCGGTTACCCGGACTGCGATCGGTTCGACATCGAGCCGGCGACACAGCGTAATGATGTGGGCTTCGATCGACCCCCTGGCCTCGGAAGCGACGAGAGGAAGGTGGTCCACCGTAGACCAGACGACCTCCGCGTAGAGACGGTGGGCCGCTCTTTCCGTGGATCCACCGCCCGGACCAGCGCGCACTGCGGCGGTTGGCGAAAGGCGGCGGGTGCGGTCGGGCGAGCGCTCACGGGTCGACATGATCGAAGCCTGCGGATCCGCCTCATCGAGGACTCATCCCTGCCGGACCGTGCGCTCCGGCGCCTTCGTGCAGTAGCTTCGCCCATCCCGGCCGAGCCGGGCGCCGACCGCAGCCGAGAAACGACCGACAGGGATCAGCCGACGATGCACATGCCTTCCGAAGCCGGATTCGGGACCCTCGCCGTGCACGCGGGACAGGAGCCGGAGCCACGCAGCGGCGCGATCATGACGCCGATCTACCAGACCTCCACCTACGTGCAGGACGGCGTCGGGCGAACACGCAACGGGCACGAGTACGCCCGTGTGTCGAATCCGACACGTACGGCCCTCGAGGCCAACCTCGCCGCACTCGAAGGTGGCGTTGCAGGGCGGACCTTCGCGTCGGGCCTCGCCGCGACCGAAGCCGTGCTCAAGTCGACGCTGTCCGCCGGTGACCGTGTCGTATGCGGCGACAATCTCTACGGGGGCAGCGAGCGACTCTTCCGCTTCTGGGAGCGCTATGGGCTCGAGTTCGATTTCGTCGATACCGGGGATGTCGCGACGGTGCGAAGAGCCCTGGAGCAGGGCGCGCGCATGCTATTCCTCGAGACGCCCACGAACCCGTTGATGCGAATCACGGACATCGAGTCGTGTGCCGTCGCAGCCCACGAGGCGGATGCGCTTCTCGTGGTGGACAACACCTTTGCCACCCCGTGGCTGCAACGCCCCCTGGAGCTCGGTGCCGACTTCGTCGTTCACTCGTCGACCAAGTACCTGGGCGGACACAGCGACCTGATCGGCGGGGCGGTGATCGTCGCAGCGGCGGAGAGGGACGAGGCGCTGGCGTGGCAGCAGATGGCCACCGGGGCGGTCCCCGGACCGATGGATTGCTTCCTCCTGCTCCGGTCCACCAAGACCCTGCACGTCCGGATGCGAGCCCACTGTGACAACGCCGCCCGGATCGCGGTATTCCTCGACGAGCATCCGGAGGTCGAGCGCGTCCTGTATCCCGGACTGGCACATCACCCCGAGCACGATCTGGCGCGTCGGCAGATGCGAGGATTCGGAGGCATGATCACGCTGGACATCGGCTCGGCCGAGAGGGCCGAGGCGCTGGCTGCCGGTACCCGGGTCTTCGCCCTCGCCGAGAGCCTGGGGGGCGTGGAGAGCCTGATCTCGGTACCCTCGAAGATGACGCACGCTTCGGTTCCGCCGGAGCGGCGCGAGCGGATGGGCCTGACCGACAGCCTGGTTCGCCTGTCCGTGGGCATCGAGGATGCCGACGATCTGGTGGCAGACCTGGCCCGTGCGCTCGACCGGCTCTGAGCGGAGAGGAGTGGACCCGCCGAGCGGGCGGCCGTCGTGGCAGGGAACGACGGGGCTGAAACCGCGTATCGACCCGGCCCGTACGGCGTGTGAACGAAGCGCGGACGGTCCAAGGGGGCTGTCCGGGTTCCTCGAGACCAGCGGAAGGCGGAAATGGGAGACAACGAGAACGGCGCGAAGAACGGTAAGGGTGAGGGCGCCAGGTCCGTGAGCCGCAAGAAAAAGGGCGCGGACCAGCGCCGCATCCTGACGCAGATCAGCGCGATGGCCTGGGAGCACCCGGCGGATCGCGCGGCACTCAACGCCCTGCGAAAGATTCCCGGCTTCGATCTCGCGCTGCGCAAGGTGTTCGGGACCTTCGGAGAGCGTGCGATCCGGCTGGCATTCAAGGCGAACGCGGTGCGGGTGTCCGAAGAGCAGTACCCGTGGATTCACGAGCGGCTGCTGCGCGTCTGCGAAGTCCTCGATCTCGAGGACGTTCCCGAGCTCTACGTCTCACAGACTCCGGTCGTCAACGCGGGCGCGGTGGGGCTCGGCGACCCCTTCATCGTCCTCAATTCTTCGATGCTGGAAGTGCTCGATCGGGACGAAACCGAGGCTGTGATCGCTCACGAGGTCGGGCACATCCTCAGCGGCCACGTGTTGTACCGCACGTTGCTGCTGCTTCTCATGCGACTCGTGCAATTCCGCTTCCCGCTTGCGGGCATCGCCGCTCTCCCGATTCTCCTGGCACTGCTGGAATGGTACAGGAAATCCGAGCTCTCGTGCGATCGCGCCGCGCTTCTCGGCATGCAGGATCCCGAGATCGTCATGAGCTCGCTCATGAAGCTCGCCGGCGGAACCCGCGGCGAGGAGCTGAATCTCGAGGCGTTCATCGCCCAATCCGACGAGTACCGGGAGGGCGGCGACCTCCTCGATTCCGTCTACAAGGTGTTGAACGCCATCGGCGCCACCCACCCGTTCGCAGTGGTCCGGGTCGCCGAGTTGCGGGACTGGATGGACAGCGGCGCCTACGAGAGAATTCTGGCGGGCGACTATCAGCGTCGGGACGAGTCCGACAACCGACCCTACCGGGAGGACCTCGAGGAAGCGATGAAGGGCTACACCGACACTGCCCACGAGCTGATGGACGAGGTCGACGCGGCAGTGGACCGGCTGAAGTCCAAGGTCGGCGATGTCTGGAAGAGGTCCCGCCCCACCTGAGCGACCGGACGGCGGGTTGCGCGCGGTCCCTCTCCGCCGGGTGGCGGGGTCGGGCCGCGCTCTGCATCGTAGCCTCATGAGCACCGAATCGATTCTCCTGGTCGGAAACGGCGGACGCGAGCACGCGATGGCCGCCGCGATCCGAAACGACACGCCCGATGCAGACCTGTTCATCGCACCGGGCAATCCGGGCACCGCACGCCTGGGCACCAACATTCCCATTCCAGCCGATGACGTCGATCAGCTCCTGCGCTTCGCGAGCGACCGTGACATCGGCCTGACGATCGTCGGCCCGGAGGCGCCCCTGGCGGCCGGACTCGGTGATGCGTTCGCCGAACGGGGCTTACCTCTCTTCGGGCCCGATGCGGCCGCCGCCCGCATCGAGTCCTCCAAGGCGTTCGCGAAGCGCCTGATGGCCGAAGAGGGAGTGCCGACCGCGGGTTTCGAGGTGTTCACCGTGGCCGACGAGGCGATAGAACACGTGCGATCGGGAAGCGGCCCGGTGGTGGTGAAGGCCTCGGGGCTGGCGGCTGGCAAGGGCGCGATCGTGTGCGAGGATCGGGACCAGGCGGAGCGCGCCGTGCGGGAAGTGATGGTGGAACGGCGATTCGGCGCGGCCGGCGATTCACTCGTCGTCGAGGAATTCATGGAGGGAGAAGAGCTGTCCGTGTTCTTTCTCTCCGATGGATCGGCCGCCGTGCCGCTGGTGCCCTCGCGCGATCACAAGCGGCTCGAGGAGGGCGATCGTGGACCCAACACCGGGGGGATGGGGGCCTATGCTCCCGTTCGAGGCGCCGACGCGGAGCTGATTGACCGGATTCGAGTCCTGATAGCCGAACCGGTGCTCGCTGGAATGGCCGCGCGCGGCTGCCCCTACCGGGGCTTCCTGTACGCCGGCCTGATGCTCACGGCGGAAGGGCCGAAGGTGATCGAGTTCAACTGCCGGCTCGGGGATCCGGAAGCCCAGGCGGTGCTCCCGCTCACCCGGGGCGGACTCGTAGATCCCATGCGGGCCGTCGCACGAGGGGGAACACTCGACGGCTGGAGGCCGGACCTCGCCCCGGGCGCCGCCCTGGTCACCGTCCTCGTCAGCGACGGATATCCCGGACCGTACCCGAAGGGCCTGCCGATCGAGATCCCTGAAGACCTCGAAGGCCCCGGAGTGCACGTCTATCACGCCGGAACGGCGGAGAGCAGCGACGGGCTCGTTACCGACGGCGGCCGAGTACTCGGCGTGACGGGGATCGGTGCGGACCTGTCCGAAGCGGCCCGGCGGAGCCGGGACGCAGCCGGCCGTATCCGATTCGAGGGCGCGAGTTTCCGCCGGGACATTGGTCATTCCGAGCTCGGCTGACGGCCGGGCTCGCGAATAGCGGATGCCAGAGCTTCCCGAAGTCGAGACCATCCGCCGCGAGCTCGCCCCGCGTCTCGTGGGTCGCCGAATCCGCGAGCTTCGAGTCACGAAGCCGGACATCATCATCGACGGCGCTCGTCCTTCCGCGGTCCGCAGCCGACTTCGCGGCGTCCGGATTCGGGGTGTCGAGCGGCGAGGCAAGTGGCTTCTCTTCGAGTTGAACGACGAAGTTCTCGTAACTCAGCTTCGGATGACCGGGCGGTTCGCGATTGGACCCGGTCCCCTGCCTCCGATCCAGGACTTCCGGCACGTGGCCGCGGAATTCGATCTCGACGACGGTCAGACGCTGTTCTACGATGATGTGCGACGGCTCGGCGGGTTCATGCTTCTCACCCGGGAAGAGTGGACACGCGAGGAAGCACGATTCGGACCCGAGCCGCTCGAAGCCGGATTCCGGGCCCGCGATCTCGGCCGGGTCCTGCGCCGTGGACGACTCCCGGTGAAGAATGCACTGATGGACCAGTCCAGACTTGCGGGGGTCGGCAACATCTACGCGAGCGAAGCGCTCTATGCCGCGAGGATCGACCCGGCGCGGGCAGCCGAGACCCTGACGGACGGCGAGATTCGCGCCCTTCATCGGCAGCTGCGCGGGATCCTGCGTGACGCCGTCGAGAGCTCGGGCACAACGGTCAGCGACTATCGCGCCGTGAATGGAAGATCGGGATCATTCCAGGAGCGACTGAAGGTATACGGACGCGAAGGAGAGTCCTGCTTCCGGTGCGGCACCCCGATTCGGAGGATCGTGCAGTCGGGACGCAGCACCTTCTACTGCCGCGACTGCCAGGCCTAGTCGTGACGCTCCGGCTGGAACGACCTCCCGCCCGGAAGCTCGAAGTGGACGAACCGGACGCGGCCGCCGTCCACCGTGGCGATCGCCAGAGAAGGCGGGCTGCCCCCCCGCCCCGACGAGGCCGCACCGGGGTTGACGATCCATCGTGCTCCCACCGGTCGCGCCTTGGGTCGATGCGTATGCCCGTGCACGATCACGTCGGCGGCCGGAAACTGCTGCAGTAGCAGGTCGTACCGAGGATCCACCTGGTGCCCGTGCGTAACCGCGAACCGGACTCCATCGATCTCCAGTTCCCGCGTCTCCCTAGTCACAGCGCGAATCTCGGACCCATCCACGTTGCCCCAGACGGCATCGACCGGCGCGATCGCCGCGAGATCGTCGAGCGGCTCGATCCGTCCCGCGTCTCCGGCAAACAGGATGCGGTCCACCCCCGCCAGGAGCTCGAATACTTCCTTGCGCAGGGCCCCGTGGATGTCGCTGATCAGTCCGATCCGTGTCACGTCGCTCTCCGGAGCGGGAGAATCGGTGTCCGCACCCGTCACGCGGGCCGGTTCCGGTTGTCGAAGGGGCGATCTCTCGTCTAGGTTCGGGCCACGGTAGGGAGGGGCTGACGACGGGGCAACGCCTGCGCCGGTGACGCGCGGGAGGGCGACGGAGAGGCTTGGAATATTCGGAAAAGACCGACCAGGATCTCGTCCGCCTGAGCCGGCGTGGCGACGAGCGGGCCGCCCGGGAGCTCGTACACCGGTTCGAGCGCCCCGTGTTCTCGCTCATCTATCGCATGGTTCGCGACCGCGAGCTCGCCGAGGATCTCGCGCAGGACGTATTCGTCCGCACCTTCAACAACCTGGACCGCTACGACCGGTCGTACAAATTCTCCTCCTGGCTGTTCAAGATCGCCTACAATCTGACCGTTGATCATCTCAGGCGCCGCGAGCTTCCGACGATCTCCGTCCACGGGGCCCCGGATGCCGTGACCCCTGACCGGCAGGAGGCGACGTCTCTCACCCTCGAGTCCGACGAGGAAGCGCCCGATGACCGACTCGTGGCGAAGGAGCTCGCCGGCGAGCTGGAGGAAGCGATCGCGGCTCTTCGCGAGGATTACCGAACCGCGATTCTCCTGCGTCACGTGGAGGGCAGGTCGTACGAGGACATCGCGGAAATCATGGAGATCCCGCTCGGAACGGTGAAGACGTACATCTTCCGCGCGCGCCGGGAACTTCGAGAGGCACTTTCCGCCACGCACGGCGATCCCGACGACTGAAACCCGAGACCCCCGCCGTCCGTACGGGCAGGAGAATGGAGGAGACGAGGTCATGAACGACCCGAATGACATCGACAGGGAACACCTGGCCCCGGAGGCCCGGGAGCGCATCGGCATGGGTGGTGAGCCCGGAGCCGGCGAGGCCCGGCATCTGGCAGCCTGCGCGCGTTGCCGGCGGGAGATCGCCGGGATCGGAACGGTGCAGGTCCGGCTCGCGGCCCTGGTGTCGCTGGCGCCGTCTGCCGCATTCGCCGACCGCGTGATGGCGCGCATCCAGCTTCCCACGCCGGTCTGGGTGCGTGCCCTGGACGGGGTCCGGGCTCATCGCCTGCGAACGGCCGCGGTTGCGGCGACGCTCGCAGGGGCCGTCACCGGAATGCTCGCGTGGCTCACCGCATATCCTCAAGTGACGCCGGGCATGGTGTCCCGACTCATCTGGGAACGCGGCACAGGCCTGCTCTGGCAGGGCGTCATCTCGGTCGGTCGTGTCGTCTACGAATCCGGCCTGTTTGCTCTGCTCGAAGCGTTCCGGGCCGACCTGACGCCCTGGAGCGCGGCGGGCGCGCTGGCGACACTCGCCCTGGTGGGCACGGTGTCGCTGCTGATGCTGATGCGACTCATGGATATGTCACCACGAACGATACGAACGGGAGCCGGGAGAATTGACTGATCTGAGTGTGAATGGCGGCGTGCCCTGCGGGACGACCGCGTCAACGAAGCCGGTAGGGGGAACGGGAGGACGATGATGACGACCGAAACGAGACGCTCGCATCGCAGGGCGCGCCTGATCGCGGGGAGCATGGCCCTCGGAACCCTCGCGGCAGCTGCATTGCTGCTGCCCCGCGGGGGCGCGCTGGCGCAGGAGTATCCGGTGGTTGGAAGTGCGGTCACGATGTCTTCCTCGGAAGCGTCGCTGGACCTGGACCTGACCTCGGGCGAGACCCGCTCGATCTCCTTCCGTGACGGAAACGTCTACGTGGACGGACGGGTGAGCGGCACGTACGAGCCGGGCGGGGCGCTCGAAAACTCCTGGAGGGAGCTGCTGCGCGATCCGTCGATTCTCGATGCCGCTGCCGTGGACGACCTGCTGCTCGGCTGGTCTCCGCCGTCCGGTTCGGGCGCCGCTGCAGCGGTGGCCGACGCACTCGGGTTTCTTCGACCTTCGGCCGTCGATCCCGTTCAGGAATCGGCCGACGTCGTCGTTGGCGACCTGGGTGCCGGAGGAGTGGCGATCGCGCCTGGCATACGCTCGCTGGACCACCTGACCCGGAGCATGGAACAGCTGCAGCGGTCCCTCTCCCGGATCGGTTCGAACGCCCTGGCCTCGGGCGAGGACGTAGCTCTCGTGATTCACGATGATTACACGATCGGGGCCGGACAGGCGATCGAGGGCGACATGGCGGTGCTCGATGGCGACGTTCTGCTCGAGGGCACGATCCGGGGCGACGCCATCATTCTCGACGGGACGCTAACCCTCGCCGAGGGGGCCCGCATCGAGGGCGACCTCCTGCAGGTGGGTGGCGATGTCCTGGACGCCGGCGGCAGGGTCGCGGGCGAGCTGG